>NZ_JAZDCT010000055.1:0-22326 GCF_036324045.1 Pseudomonas carassii
CCGGAGTGAGGGAACCCGGAGCGAAGCGGAGGGCCGGATGAATGGAGCGATGGATTTTTTGGTGACTTTTTGATCCTTCAAAAAGTTACCCGCCGTAAGGGCGGAAAGGTGAATAAGCATCGACATCGTAAATGAATGCGCGCTCAACTGTAGAAACCCACGCCGATCGCATTTGACTTTGACTTTGACTTTGACTTTGACTTTGACTTTGACTTTGACTTTGACTTTGACTTTGACTTTGACTTTGACTTTGACTTTGACTTTGACTTTGACTTTGACTTTGACTTTGACTTTGACTTTCAGAGTCATGCGTTTTGAAATCTATATGATCAAGATCAAGATCAAGACCAAGACCAAGAAACATGAGTTGATTGTCGGGCTATTGTATCCGTAATGAAACGGGGATTCAGAAACAGTTATTAGACACTACGCCCAATCTGATAAAACTCGCCCCGACTCCAAACCCCAAGCCAAACTTCCCCATCAATCTCCCGCGCCACCGCCAGCTCCACCAACTGATAGAACACATTGCGATGAATCAACGCCTCCAGGTTGCCGCGCATAAGCACATAGGGCGAAGGCTCCTGGGTAACCGGATCAAGCTCGACCCGCAGGGGATTATCAGGCCCGGCCTCGACCTGGTCGTCGACATTGCTGGTGAACCGCAGCACCTGCTGTTCTCCACTGCCCTCGACGTCCAGCAGCACGGCAACAAACGGTGCATCATCAACCCGGATCCCGACCTTCTCCACCGGCGTAACCAGGAAGTAGTCATCCCCGTCACGCCGAATGATGGTAGAGAACAACCGCACCATCGGCTTGCGCCCGATCGGCGTCCCCAGGTAGTACCAGGTCCCGTCCCGGGCGATCCGCATGTCGATGTCGCCGCAAAAATCCGGGTTCCACAGGTGCACCGGGGGCAGCCCCTTGTGCGCGGGGATCTGCGCCAGCAGATCGTTGGCCTTGCCGGAATCGCTCATGACACGCTCGCTCAGTTGCTCATGCCCAGAAGACTACGAGCGTACTCGCGCATCGGCGCGGCAAGCAAATCCTGGGGCGTGTTGTCGTGGAACGTCAACAAACCGCCGCGGCTCTTGATGCGCGCGGTGTCGATCAGGTAACGGGTGCTGGTCTCGATCAGCATCATCTGCACCACGCCACGGTCCCAACCCAGGCGATCGACGGCCTGCTCGTCATACCACTCGTCACCGTTGCCGATACGGTCGTCGGTGCGGGCGAAACGGGTGTACAGCACATAGTCGGCACCTACCGCGCGGGCCTCGGCGATTGCGTCTTCCAGACCCAGCGGGCCCTGGGCGCGGCGCACCAGCGGGAAATACTCGACGAAGCTCTTGAAGGCCTCCTCGGCCACCGCGTTCTGCTGCGGCACCGGCCCCTTGCCCGGCGGCACGAAGGCGCCCTGGCCGATGAAGATGAACGAGTCCGGCTGCAGACGGATCGACAGGGTACGGGTGGTGTCACTGTGGTCCAGCAGGCCCGCATCACTCATGTGGTAACGGACGCCCTCGCCCATATCGCTGACATTCATGCAGCCGCCCAACGCCATCAGCGCCAGCAGCAAGACCAGGCTACGCATCTTTCCTCCAGAAACCGGTGACGAAAAACCGGCGAATAGCCGCAGGATGCAGCTTTTGCGCCAGAGTCAGCCGCCGATCACCTTCATCACCATCACATCGCCGGAAAACGCCACGTCCTGCTTATCCGCCAAGGCCTTCACCAGCAACCGCTGCAGCGCCGGGAGCGCCTGATGGCGGGGCTTGTCGAGCAGGTCGCCGACAAAGTGACGGTTACTCGACGACAGGCAGCCATGCAGCCAGCCAGTGGACGACAGGCGCAGGCGCGAACAGCTGCGGCAGAACGGCACGCTCTCGTTGGCGATCACGCCGAAATGGCCCTTGCCGGGAATGCGGTAACGCAGGGCCGTGGCATCCAGCGGGCGCGGCGCCTGCTCATAGCCGTACGACTGGCCGATCAACGCCAGCAATTGCTCTAGACCGACGAACTGCTGCAGGAAGGCATTGCCGTCGCGTGCCAGGTGGCCCATGCGCATCAGCTCGATGAAGCGCAGCTCGTAGCCGCGCTCGAGGCAATAGTCGAGCAGCGGCAGCACCTGATCGAGGTTCTGCCCGCGCATGGGCACCATGTTGACCTTGATCGTCATGCCCGCGGCACTGGCCTGCGCCATGCCCGCCAAGACGCTGGCCAGGTCGCCGCCCCGGGCGATCCGGCGAAAGGCACTGGCGTCGAGGGTATCGAGGGAAACGTTGAGCCGACGGATGCCGGCGTCACGCAGCAGCGGCAGCTTGCGGGTGAGCAACTGGCCGTTGGTGGTCAGGCTGATGTCTTCCAGCCCCAGGCCCGCCACCGCGCCGAGAAAGGCCTCCAGCCGCGGGCTGACCAGCGGCTCGCCGCCGGTGATGCGCAGCCGTTCGACCCCGGCCGCCTCCACCAGGTAGGCCACGCCCCGGGCCAGGGCATCCGCCGTGAGCTCGTCCTGCGCCGCCACCAGGCGCTTGCCATCGGGCACGCAGTAGGTGCAGGCATAGTTGCAGGCAGCAGTCAGGCTGACGCGCAGGTTGCGAAAGCGCCTGCCTTGACGATCGACGATCATGGATGACTCCGGCGTGGAAGATTCTGGCGGGCAAAACCTGACTCAAAAATCAGGTTTTTGCAAGCCTTCCCGTCGAAGCCTGGATGCAACGCGCCCGCCGAAGACTCGGCGGGCGAGCATTGAACGGCTTTAGTTCGCCGCTTCCGGGTCGCGCTTGCGCTTGTTGCCCATGCGCACGCCGATGTCCATGAGGAACTGGAAGAAACCTTCCTGATCCTCGAGCACATTGCTCCAGAACGGCGAGTGGTACAGCGCCACTGCGCCGTGAACCAGCGCCCAGGCCGCGCAGTAGTGGAAGTACGGCGGCACGTCCTCGAGCTTGCCCTCGCTGATACGCCCCTTGATCAACTGGGTGAGGCGATCGAAGTTGGAGGCGCGGATGCTGTGCAGCTGCTCGACCATTTCCGGCACCTGGTTGCCCTTGACCACCTTCTCTTCCAGGCGGTCGAACAGCCGGTAGCGCTGCGGGTCGCGCATGCGGAACTCGAAGTAGGCACGCGACAGGGCTTCCTTGTCGCGGTCGACGTCAGCCGAATGCAACAGCTCATTCAGGTCACGCTCGTAGTCGAGCATCAGGCGCAGGTAGATCTCCGCCTTGGACTTGAAGTGCTTGTAGATCGTGCCTTTGCCGATACCGACGGCGTCGGCGATCATCTCGACGGTGACGCTGTCTTCACCCTGTTCGAGAAACAGCTTGAGCGCCGTGTCGAGGATCTCTTGTTCGCGACGGCGAAACTCACGGACCTTGCGAGGTTCTTTCTGCATAAAGAAGGACTGGGATGACAATCGAAGCGGATTATTATGCCTAACTGGCGGCAAATTGCACGGATCTTCCAACCATGTCTGTGTTTCTTGATGAGTTCGAACAGGCACCGGGCCTGTGCTACCTGAATCACGCGGCGATCGCCCCCTGGCCGCGCCGCACCGCCGAGGCCGTGGCGCGCTTCGCCCAGGATAATGTCCGCCTGGGCGCCCGCGAGTATCCCGCCTGGCTGGCCACCGTACGCCGCCTGCGCGAACGCCTGGCACGCCTGCTGAATGCACCCACCACCGGCGACATCGCCCTGGTGGGCAACACCTCCCAGGCGCTGTCGCTGGTGGCCTTCGGCCTGGACTGGCGGCCCGGCGACCGGGTCGTCATCAGCGACGAGGAGTTCCCCTCCAACCGCGTGGTCTGGCAGGCCCTGGCCGATCGCGGAGTCGAGGTGATCGAGGCAAGCCTGGCCGGCGCCGATCCGGAAGCGGCGCTGCTCGCCGTCTGCGGCCCGCGAACGCGGTTGATGTCGGTCAGCGCCGTGCAGTTCGCCAGCGGCCTGCGCCTGGACCTGGCTCGCCTGGGCGCCGCCTGTCGCCAGCGCGGCGTGCTGTTCTGCGTCGATGCGATCCAGCAGGTCGGCGCCCTGCCCTTCGATGTGCAGCACTACCAATGCGACTTCGCCATGGCCGACGGCCACAAGTGGATGCTCGGCCCCGAGGGGCTGGGGGTGTTCTATTGCCGCAGCGAGCTGCGCCGGCAGTTGAAGCTGCATGCCTATGGTTGGCACATGCTCGAGCACCTTGGCGACTTCGAACGCCGCCAGTGGCAACCGGCGCGCAGTGCGCGGCGCTTCGAGTGCGGCAGCCCGAACATGCTCGGCGCCTGCGCGCTGGAGGCCAGCCTGTCGCTGCTGGAGGATGTCGGTATGACGGTGGTCGCCGAACAGCTGGAGCAGCGGGTCGAGCAGCTGCATCAAGGGCTCACGGCCATCCCCGGGGCGCGGCTGCACAGCCCGGGCGATCCTTCACGGCGGGCCGGCATCGTCAGTTTCAGCCTGGACGGCCATGCCAACGCCGACATTTATCGAGCCCTGAGCAGTAACGGAGTGATATGCGCGGTACGCGGCCCTGGGGTACGGTTTTCCCCACATTTCTATACCGACCGCCGCCTGATCGACGAAGTACTGCGACAGGTCCGGCAGATCGCCATGCACTGAGCGCGCAAGGGGCTGCGGACGTATTCCAAATCTGTTTAAAAAACGATCAATCACCGCTGGCGGGGCGCCAATCCTGGCCAATACTTGAAGTGTTGGCGCGGCGCATCCCCCCAAGTGGCGCGCCGATAAAGGTGCCCAGGGACCGTGTGCCTTTGTTTTACTCCTAATGGTCTTAACCCGGATTCCCCCCCCAGAACCCGGGTTTTTTTTGCCCGGTTCGGGAGGGTCGGCGCAGCGACCTCAGGCCACCCTTGCCAGCGGGAAAAGTCGCTTGAAGTTGCTGGTCGTCTGCTCGGCCAGTTGCTCGTAACTCACCCCACGCAACGACGCCACATACTCGGCCACTTCCCGCACGTACTGCGGCAGGTTCGGCTTGCCGCGATGCGGGATCGGCGCCAGGTACGGCGAGTCGGTCTCCACCAGCAGGCGATCCACCGGCACCTGCCGGGCCACCTCGCGCAGGGCGTCGGCATTGCGGAAGGTGACGATGCCGGACAGCGAGATGTAGTAGCCCAGGTCCAGCGCGGCCCTGGCCATCGGCCAGTCCTCGGTGAAGCAGTGCAGCACCCCGGCCTGGGGCAGGTTGGCCTCGCGCAGCAGCGCCAGGGTGTCCTCGCGGGCCGCCCGGGTGTGCACGATGACCGGCTTGCCGGTCTGCCGCGAGGCCTCCAGGTGCAGGCGGAACGAGGCCTGCTGCAGCTCGGCGGCCTCCGGCTCGTAGTGGTAGTCCAGCCCGGTCTCGCCGATGGCCACCACATGCGGGTGGGCCAGTTCGCGCAACAGCCACTCCAGCGCCGGCGTCTCGCCGGGCGCCAGGTCGAGCGGGTGCACGCCCACCGAGCAGTCCACGTCGGCATAGCGCTCGCTCAGCGCCTTGACCGCGCCGGCATTCTCGGCGCTCACGCCGATGCACAGGAAATGCCCTACCCCGCGCTCACGGGCTGCCTGCAGGGCGGCGTCGAGGGAGCCCTGGTGGGCGCTCAGGTCGAGACGGTCGAGGTGGCAATGGGAATCTACGAGCATGGGAACACGACACACATGAATGAACGGTGGAAATCAGCGCATGCCCGGCAGCTGCACCCAGTGGGCGAGCAAGGCTTCGAGCAGCAGTACACGGTTGAGGTTGGCCTTGCCCAGCACTTTCTGGCGCTGCTCGAGGATCCACGCCTGGACCTCCAGCACCTTGCCCTGGCGGCTCTTCTGCGCCAGGTACTGCAGCACCTTGCGCATGTCGGCCAAGCCTAGTCCTTCCTCATCCTGGGTCAACTGGTAGCGCAGGATCAGGTGCGACCAGTCGCAGAACCAGTCGAACAGCAGCAGCAAGGGCACGCTGTTCCAGGCCTCGGCCAGTTGACTGGGCGACTGCTGCTGCTTGAGCAGCTTCTTCACCCCCTCGGTCACCAGCGCACGCTGTTCGCGCACGCCCTGGGCCTGCAGGCTCACGGCCATCAGCGGCGAACCGGCGGCCAGGGTCAGCAGCTCTTCGCGCTCTTCCTCGGCGCTGTCGGCAAGGGCGGCGGCCAGCCAGGCGCGGCTCTGCTCCTGGCTCGGCTGCGGGCAGGCGACCTGCTGGCAGCGGCTCTTGATGGTCGGCAGCAGGCGGCTGGGCTGGTGGCTGACCAGCAGCAGCACGGTATCGCCGGAAGGCTCCTCCAGGCTCTTGAGCAGGGCGTTGGAGGCATTGATGTTCATCGCCTCCACCGGCTCGATCAACACCACCTTGCGCCCGCCCTGCTGGGCAGTCTGCACCACGAACGACACCAGTTCGCGCACCTGGTCGATCTTGATCGGCTTGTCGGCCTCTTCCGGCTCCAGCACGAAGTTGTCCGGGTGGCTGCCGGCCTTGAGCAACAGGCACGACTTGCACTGGCCACAGGCATCCAGGCCCTGTGGCTGCTGGCACAGCAGCCGCGCCATCAGACGCTCGGCCAGGGCGCGCTTGCCGATGCCCTGGGGGCCATGCAGCAAGTAGGCATGGGCATGCTGGGCGCGCCCGGCCAGTTGTTGCCAGAGCACCTGCTGCCAGGGGTAGGCATCAGCCACGGCAACGCTCCAGGATGCCCGGCACCAGGGCGTCGATGGCCTGCTGCACCGCGCTCAACGGCTGTGCGGCGTCCAGCAGCCGGTAACGCTGCGGCTGCTGGCCGGCACGCTGCAGGTAGGCCTGGCGCACCGCCTCGAAGAAGTCCTGGCCTTCCTGCTCGAAGCGGTCCAGCCGACCACGGGCCGCGGCGCGGGCCAGGCCGACCTCCACGGGCAGGTCGAAGACCAGGGTCAGGTCAGGGCGCAGCTCACCCTGGACGAAGGCCTCGAGGATGGCGATGCGCTCCACCGACAGGCCGCGGCCGCCGCCCTGGTAGGCATAGGTGGCGTCGGTGAAGCGATCACACAGCACCACGGCGCCACGGCCCAGCGCCGGGCGGATGACTTCGGCCAGGTGCTGGGCGCGGGCGGCGAACATCAGCAGTAGCTCGGTGTCGACCGCCATGCGCTCCTCGCTCGGCGCCAGCAGCAGTTCGCGGATGCGCTCTGCCAACGGCGTGCCGCCGGGCTCGCGGGTCATGACCACATCGACGCCTTGCTCGCGCAGGCGTGCCGCGAGGTATTCGCGGTTGGTGCTCTTGCCAGCGCCTTCAGGGCCTTCCAGGGTGATAAACAAACCGCTCACGAGTGTTCCTTAGTATCTTCTGGCACCGACGTGTCGGCCGGCGCGGATTCATCGGTGGGGGCCGGCGCGTCGCTTTCCGGCGCGGGCGCAGGGGCCGCGTCCGGTGCCGCCTGCGGCTCGGGCGTCGCCGGCTCGGCCTGCGGCGCGGGGCTGGAACGGTAATCCGCCCGACGCTTGAGCTGGAACTCGCGCACCGCGCTGTTGTGATCGTCCAGGTCGTCGGAGAACACATGACTGCCGTCGCCGCGGGCGACGAAGTACAGGCTCGAGCCGTCGCTGGGGTTGAGCGCGGCATGGATCGCCTCGCGCCCGACCATGGCGATCGGCGTCGGCGGCAAGCCGGTCATGGTGTAGGTGTTGTAGGGCGTCGGCTCGCGCAGGTCGGCGCGGGTGATCTTGCCGTTGTAGCGCTCGCCCATGCCGTAGATCACGGTCGGGTCGGTCTGCAGCATCATGCCCAGGCGCATGCGCCGCACGAACACGCCGGCGATCTGCCCGCGTTCCTGGGGAATGCCGGTTTCCTTCTCCACCAGCGAGGCCATGATCAGCGCCTGGTAAGGGTCGCGATACGGCAGGTCGGTGCTGCGCTCGGCCCACTCCTTGGCCAGCACTTCGTCCAGGCGCATGTAGGCCTGCTGCAGCAGCTCGACGTCGCTCATGCCGCGCACGAAGCGATAGGTGTCAGGGAAGAAGCGGCCCTCGGGGAACACGCCGGTGTGGCCGAGCTTGTCCATCACCTCGGTATCGGACAAGCCTTCGAGGGTGTGCTTGAGCTTTTCATGCTTGGCCACCGCGGCACGCACCTGGCGGAAGGTCCAGCCCTCGACCAGGGTGATGTTGTACTGCACCACGTCGCCGCGCTTCCAGGCGTCGAACAGCTGCCCCACGGTCATGCCCGGGGTCACGCGGTATTCGCCGGTATGCAACGGCGTGCCCGCCATGTTGAAGCGCCAGTAAAGGCGCAACCACAGCGGGTCGTCGAGCAGGCCTTCGCTCTGCATGCGATAGAACATACGGTTGGGCGTCGTGCCACTGGGCACGTCGAGCAGGCGCTCCTGCGCCACTTGCAGGGGCTGCTCCAGGACCGAGTTGACCTTCCAGGCGGCCCAGCCCAGTGCCAGGCCGGCGAGGATCAAGCTCATTTCCAGCAGCAGCAGGAATTTGCGTCTCACGAATCAGGTATCCAGTAACGTACGGGCAACGGCCTGCAGTTTACGGGTGAGCGGCCCGGCCGGCCAGTTCAGCGCGCCGAATTCACGCACGGGCCAGATGCCGTAGACACTGTTGCAGACGAACACTTCGTCGGCCTGCGCCAGCGCCTCCAGCGGCAAGTCCCGCACCTGGGTGGGAATGCCCAGCAACGCCGCCTGCTCCAGCAACGCCGCGCGCATCACCCCGGCCACGCCGCAACGGCTCAGCTCGGCGGTCAGCAGCACGCCGTCACGCACCAGGAACAGGTTGCTGTACACCCCTTCAATCACCCGCCCTTGGCCGTCACGCATCAAGCCTTCGGCAAACGCCGGGTCCTGCCATTCGGCGCGGGCCAGCACCTGCTCGAGGCGGTTGAGGTGTTTGAGCCCGGCCAGCAGCGGTTGTTCCGCCAGCCGCGTCTGGCAGGCGTACAAACGCACGCCCTGTTCGGCGTGTTCGGCGGGATAGGCCGGCAAGGGACTGCCCTGAAGGATGCGCCGCGCCTGGGCGCCAGCCGCCGGGGCATAGCCGCGCTGGCTGTCGCCACGGGTCAGGATCAGCTTGGCGACGCCCTCGCCCAGCAACTGGGCGAATTGCAACAGTTCATTGCGAACCAGCGTCAGGTCGGCCTCGATCGCCAGGCGCTGGCAACCCAGCGCCAGGCGGTCGAGGTGCAGGGCCAGCAGGCTGGGCCTGCCGCCGCGCACGGCGATGGTCTCGAACAGGCCATCGCCGTAGGCCAGGCCACGATTCTGCAGGTTGACCGCAGCCGCGTCCTGGCCATCGATCCAGCTGTGCATCAGTCGGCGAACCGACGGAATACCAGCGAGCCGTTGGTGCCACCGAAGCCGAACGAGTTGGACAGCACCACATCGATCGGCATGCTGCGCGCCTGGTGCGGCACGAAGTCCAGGTCGCAGCCTTCGTCGGGCTCGTCCAGGTTGATGGTCGGCGGCGCCATCTGGCTGTTGATCGCCAGGACACTGAAGATCGCCTCCACCGCGCCGGCGGCACCGAGCAGGTGGCCGGTCATCGACTTGGTCGAGCTGACGGCCAGCTTGTAGGCGTGCTCGCCGAACACGCGCTTGATCGCGGCCACTTCGGCGATGTCGCCGGCCGGCGTCGAGGTGCCGTGGGCGTTGATGTAGCTGACGTCCTCAGGCTTGATGCCGGCATCGCGCAGGGCGTTGGCCATGCAGCGGGCGGCGCCTTCGCCGGAATCGGGCGGCGAGGTCATGTGGTAGGCGTCGCCGCTCATGCCGAAACCGACCAGCTCGGCATAGATGGTGGCGCCACGGGCCTTGGCGTGCTCCAGCTCTTCGAGCACCAGGGCGCCGGCACCGTCGGACAGCACGAAGCCATCACGGCCCTTGTCCCACGGACGGCTGGCACGGGCCGGCTCGTCGTTGCGGGTCGACAGCGCGCGGGACGCGCCGAAGCCGCCCATGCCCAGGCCGCAGGCGGCCATTTCGGCGCCGCCGGCGATCATCACGTCGGCTTCACCGTAGGCGATGTTGCGCGCGGCCATGCCAATGCAGTGGGTGCCAGTGGTGCAGGCGGTGGCGATCGCGTAGTTCGGCCCTTGCAGACCCAGGTGGATCGACAGGAAGCCGGAGATCATGTTGATGATCGAACCCGGCACGAAGAACGGCGAGATCCGGCGCGGCCCCTGCTCGTGCAGGGTCTTGCTGGTCTCTTCGATGTTGGTCAGGCCACCGATGCCCGAGCCCATGGCCACGCCGATGCGCTCGCGGTTGGCGTCGGTGATTTCCAGGCCGGCGTTGCGCACCGCCTGGAAGCCGGCCGCCAGGCCGTACTGGATGAACAGATCGAGCTTGCGGGCCTCCTTGGCCGACAGGTACTGCTCGACTTCGAAGCCCTTTACCGAGCCGCCAAAACGGGTGGAGTAGGCAGACAGATCCGTATGCTCGATCGGACCGATGCCACTGCGGCCAGCCAGAATGCCCTGCCAGGTGCTCGGTACATCGGTACCCAGTGGCGACAGCATACCCATACCAGTGACCACGACGCGTCTACGCGACACAGTACTCTCCTCATTTCCAAATTACAGAGTCTCTTGCCAGTGCACTGGCGCGGCCAATGGCCTGGCAACAGACTCCGCTGATTGCAGGGCTTGCAAAGAAAAAACCGCACGCCGGCGACGGCAGTGCGGTTTTTCCCGACAAGAAGCGTCGACTGAAACGTCTTAGGCCTGGTGGGCGTTGACGTAGTCGATGGCAGCTTGAACGGTAGTGATCTTCTCGGCTTCTTCGTCAGGGATTTCGGTCTCGAATTCCTCTTCCAGAGCCATCACCAGCTCAACGGTGTCAAGCGAATCGGCACCCAGGTCCTCAACGAAGGAAGAGGTGTTCTTCACTTCATCTTCCTTGACGCCCAGTTGCTCGGCGACGATTTTCTTGACGCGTTCTTCGATGGTGCTCATACCTAGTTTTCACTCCTAATGGACATATGTCAGGCAGCTGGCCGGTGACCAAGTTTATAGGAAGACGCCTGCTTTTCAAGCGTAACGCGCCTTCCACCAGGCCACCGGGCCCTCTGCCCGGAATCTGGTTGCAGCTTTATAACGGATTTTAGGCTCGCAGTATGACTCTTTTTTGAAGCAATCCGTCACATTGAGTTGCGGTTTTTACATGTACATCCCGCCATTCACCGGCACGGTGGCGCCGGTGACATAGGCTGCGCCGTCGGAAGCCAGGAAGGAAACCACTTTCGCGATCTCCTCGGCCTGGCCCAGGCGGCCCAGCGGAATCTCTTTCTGCAGGGCCTCGCGCTGCGCTTCTGGCAGTTCGCGGGTCATGTCGGTGTCGATGAAACCCGGGGTCACCGAGTTGACGGTGATGCCACGCGAGCCCACTTCACGGGCCAGGGCACGGCTGAAGCCTTCCAGGCCGGCCTTGGCGGCGGCGTAGTTGGCCTGGCCGGCGTTGCCCATGGCACCTACCACCGAGCCGATGCTGATGATACGACCCCAGCGGGCCTTGGTCATGCCGCGCAGCACGCCCTTGGACAGACGGTAGAGGCTGTTGAGGTTGGTGTCGATCACGTCGAACCACTCGTCGTCCTTCATCCGCAGCATCAGGTTGTCGCGGGTGATGCCGGCGTTGTTGACCAGGATGGCCGGTGCGCCGAACTGCTCGCCGATGGCGCCCAGCACCGCGTCCACGGACTCGGCGCTGGTGACGTTCAGCTCAAGGCCGGTGCCGTTGATGCCGTGCTCTTTCAGGGTGGCGGCAATACGCTCGGCGCCCGACGCGGTGGTGGCGGTACCGATCACGGTCGCGCCCTGACGGCCCAGCTCGAGGGCGATGGCCTGGCCGATACCACGGCTGGCGCCGGTGACCAGTGCAACTTTACCTTGCAGGCTCATGCAAGCTTCTCCGAATTCAGGCCAGCGCCGCACGGGTGGCGGCGACGGCGTCTGGGGTGTTGAGGTTGTAGGTGGTCACGCCGTCGGCGCAACGCTTGTTCAGGCCGGCCAGGACCTTGCCCGGGCCGCATTCGACCAGGTTCACCGCGCCGCGCTCGGCCAGGGCCTGCACGCATTCTACCCAGCGTACCGGCTGGTACAGCTGCGCCAGCAGGTCCTGCTTGAGAGCGTCGAGGTCGGCGGCGATGGCGGCGGTGACGTTCTGCACCACCGGGATCTGCGGGGCCTTCCATTCGATGGCGTTGACCGACTCGGCGAAACGCTCGGCGGCCGGCTTCATCAGCGCGCAGTGCGACGGCACGCTGACCGCCAGCGGCAGGGCGCGCTTGGCGCCGGCCTCTTTGCACAGCTCCATGGCGCGATCCACAGCCGCCTTGTTGCCGGCGATGACCACCTGGCCAGGGGAGTTGAAGTTCACCGCGCTGACCACTTCGTCTTCGGCGGCCTTGGCGCAGATCTCGACCACGACCGCGTCGCCCAGGCCGAGGATCGCGGCCATGGCGCCGTGACCGGCCGGCACAGCCTCCTGCATCAGCTGACCGCGGCGCTCGACAAGGCGCACGGCGTCTTTCAGCGACAGGCTGCCAGCGGCGACCAGGGCGCTGTATTCACCCAGGCTGTGACCGGAGACGTACGCAGGCTGCGCGCCACCCTCTTCCAGCCACAGGCGCCACAGGGCGATCGAGGCGGTCAGGATGGCCGGCTGGGTCTTGTCGGTCTGGTTGAGTTGTTCTTCCGGGCCTTCCTGGACCAGCTTCCACAGGTCGTAGCCCAGGGCCTCGGACGCTTCCTTGAAGGTCTCGACGATTACCGGTTTTTCGGCGCCCAGCTCTTTGAGCATGCCCAGCGACTGGGAACCTTGACCAGGAAAGACGAATGCGAGGGATGCAGACATTGAACAAGCCCTTATGATCTTGTCGTCGGATAGGGTGCGCCGGGCCTTGGGCCGGGCGCGCAATCTGAAAGCTTGGATGGAGCGGCGGACCAAGCGGTCACATTTAAGCACTTCATCGCAAATATGCCTAAGACCTGTTTTAGCCTCATCACGGCAACAGGTCTTCGAGGCGCCCATGCAGGCGCTGCGGCAGGTTCTCCTGGATCTCGATCAGCGCGCGCTGGATCGCGCTCTGCAAGCCCTGCACGCCCGCCGAGCCATGGCTCTTGATGACGATGCCCTGCAACCCCAGGAAGCTTGCGCCATTGTGCCGGGCCGGCGCCAGGTCGGCCTGCAGGCGCTTGAGCAACGGCATGGCCATGGCCCCCGCCGCCCGCGCCAGCAGCCCGCCACGGAACAACGCCTCGATACGCGCGCCGATCATGGTCGCCAGGCCCTCGCTGGACTTGAGCAGGATATTGCCGACGAAACCGTCGCACACCACCACGTCCGCCTCGCCACGGTACAACCCGTCGCCCTCGACGAAGCCGATGTAGTTCAGGCCCCGGGCGTTCTGCAACAGGCTGGCGGCCAGCTTGACCTGCTGGTTGCCCTTGATGTCCTCGGTGCCGATATTGAGCAGCGCCACCCGCGGCCGATGCACGCCCAGGGCCTGGGCGGCCACCGAACCCATCACGGCGAATTGGTAGAGGTTTTCCGCGCTGCAATCGACATTGGCGCCGAGATCGAGCAGCTGGCAGTAGCCAGCCTGGGTCGGAATCGCCGCCACCATCGCCGGGCGATCGATACCAGGCAAGGTCTTGAGCACCAGGCGCGACAGGGCCATGAGCGCACCGGTATTGCCGGCGCTCACGCAGGCCTGGGCCTTGCCATCACGCACCAGTTCGAGAGCGACGCGCATCGACGAGTCCGGCTTGCCCCGCAACGCCTGCGATGGCCGCTCGTCCATGCCGATCACTTCGCTGGCCGCGACAATCTGCAGGCGCGCGCGATCCGCAGCCGCAAGGCCACTGACGAGATCTTCAAGGAGGGAGGGTTGACCGACGAGGGTCAGGTGCAGCGAGGGGGTAGCCGAAAGGCAGGCAATGCTAGCCTGGACAATGTTGCGGGGACCGAAGTCCCCGCCCATTGCGTCGATCGCGATGATCTGAGCGGACAAGGATTACTCGTCGGCGCCCTTGTCGATCACTTTGCGACCACGGTATACGCCTTCTGGCGATACGTGGTGACGCAGGTGTACTTCACCGGTGCTCTTCTCTACCGACAGAGCTTCTGCCGACAGGGCGTCGTGCGAACGGCGCATGTCACGGGCAGAGCGGGATTTTTTGTTCTGCTGAACAGCCATAATTGATTAACTCCTAAACGTTTGGGTCACGCTTTAACTGCGCCAATACACTGAACGGGTTGGACCGCGATACCTCGTCCTTGCTCGGCTCGGGCTCATCGAGTCCCGCCGGCTGCTGGCATTCTTCCGGATGATGAGCAGGCACGATCGGCAGGGCGAGCAACAGCTCTTCCTCGACCAACGCCTGCAGATCCAAAGGATCTTCGCCCAGTTCCAGCACGTCATAGCCTTTCGGCAACGACTGGGTGTTCGCACCCTCCTTCACCACGGCGTATGTGCATTCGCTGTGGATCGGCAGGGTGACCAGCTCAAGACAACGCTGGCAAACCATCTTGACTTCGACGTCCAGCGCACTGTGGATAACCACCACGTGCTGTTCATCTCGTTCAAAATCGAACTTCGCCTGCACCGTACCGACATTGTCGGAAAGCGGGTCGCAGAGTCTTTCCAAATCAGCGAGTTGCAGCGAACCTTCGAGGGTTACGCCACGATCAGCCAATTTGCGCGGGTCAACGTGAGGTGGAATCGGGTCATTCAACATAGGCGCAGCATTCTAGGGATGCACCCCCTCCCTGTCAAAGGAAATTAGGTGCCATCTCGCATGTTAGAATTCGGGGTAATTGCCCAGGAGTCTACCATGCTTCCCTTGTTACTGGCTTCCAGCTCTGCGTACCGCCGCGAACTGCTCACCCGCCTGCGCCTGCCCTTCGCCTGGGCGAGCCCCGACCTTGACGAACGGCGCCTCGATGGCGAGCCCGCCGTCGAGCTGGTCCGCCGCCTGGCCCGACAGAAGGCCGAGGCCCTGGCCGCCAGCCACCCCGACCACCTGATCATCGGCTCCGACCAGGTGGCGGTGCTGGGCGAGCAGATCCTCGGCAAGCCCCACACCTTCGAGCGCGCCTGCGAGCAATTGCTGGAGGCCAGCGGGCAACAGGTCACCTTCCTCACCGGGCTGGCGCTACTGAACAGCGCCACCGGCCACTGCCAGGTCGATTGCGTACCGTTTACCGTGACGATGCGCGAGCTGGATCGGGAGCGCGTGGAGCGCTACGTGACGGCCGAGCAGCCGCTGGACTGCGCCGGCAGCTTCAAGGCGGAGGGATTGGGGGTCAGCCTGTTCCAGAGCACCCATGGCTGTGATGCCACGAGCCTGATCGGGCTGCCGCTGATTCGACTGGTGGACATGCTGTACAAGGAAGGCGTGCAGGTGCCTTGAGCACCAGCCCTCTCAAGGCGTTAAAAATTAGCGTCCGGCTTGGAATTGCCGGGGCTGCTTTGCAGCCCTTTCGCGACACAAGGCCGCTCCTACAGGGACGCGCTCGCCTGTAGGAGCGGCCTTATGCCGCGAAAGGGTCGCAAAGCGACCCCTGCAATCTTGGACTGGACCACGGCGATGAACCTTCAGCTCAACGCAACGAAGGCCCCTGGAACCCCATGTACAGCGCCAGGCGCTCCGCCACGCTGGCGCCGATGCGCTTGGAGAAGCGATCGAATGGCGACTCCTGCACGGTGAAGTCCACCAACTCCTTCTCACCCACGATGTCGCGGGCGACATAGCTGGCACTGCCCAGCCCATCCACCAGCCCCAGCACCTTGGCCTGCTCGCCGGACCAGATCAGCCCGCTGAACAGCTCCGGATGCTCCTTGTCCTTCAAACGCTCGCCCCGCCCTTGCTTGACCATGGCGATGAACTGGCGGTGCGTGGTGTCCAGCACACCCTGCCAGAACGCGGTCTCCTCGGGCTTCTGCGGCGAGAACGGATCGAGGAATGCCTTGTGCTCGCCAGCGGTGTAGGTACGACGCTCCACCCCCAGCTTGTCCATGGTCCCGACGAAGCCGTAGCCGGCCGCGGTGACACCGATGGAGCCGACCAGGCTGGCCTTGTCGGCATAGATCTCGTCGGCGGCACTGGCGATGTAGTACGCCCCGGACGCGCCCAGGTCAGCGATCACCGCATACAGCTTGATAGCCGGGTACTCGGCGCGCAGGCGCCGGATCTCGTCATACACGTAGCCCGACTGCACCGGGCTGCCGCCCGGGCTATTGATGCGCATGACCACGGCCTTGGTCTTCGGATCCTTGAACGCCTCGCGCAGGCTCTTGACGATATTGTCGGCGCTGGCTGGCTCCTGGTCGGCGATCACCCCGCGCACCTCGACCAGCGCGGTGTGGTTGCCGCTGCGCGAGGCCGCCTTGTCCACATCCATCAACGGCGTGAACAGGAACAGGATGCCGAACAGGTAAACGAAGGTCAGCAGCTTGAAGAAGATCCCCCAGCGCCGCGCCCGGCGCTGCTCCTGGACGCCAGCGAGCAAGGTCTTCTCCAACAGCTTCCAGCTCTTGCGCTCCTCGCCGGCTTCGTCCGGTTCGGGCGCCTTCCATTCGTCAGTCATGCTCACCTACCTTGGAAATTGATCTGCGCAGGCTCGGCCAGCCATTCGCGCAACTGGGAAAAATGCTCGATGCACACTTGCGGACCGTATTCGGCCAGGGCCTGCAGCGACATGGCGCCGTAGCCCACCGCCACCGAATGCATGCCGGCGTTGCTGGCCATCTGCAGGTCGAACGCCGAATCTCCGACCATCAGTGCCCGCCCGGGTTCGACCCTGCAATGGGCGAGAATCTCTTCGAGCATCAACGGATGCGGCTTGCCACGGGTTTCGTCGGCCGCCCGGGTGATGTCGAAATAGCCTTCCCAGCCATTGGCCTTGAGCACCCGATCCAGGCCACGCCGCGCCTTGCCGGTGGCCACCGCCAGACGATACCCCTCGGCACGGAACGCTTCCAGCGACTCGACCACGCCGTCGAACAACGGCGAAGGCTGCTGGTCCAGCGCCATGTACACGTCGGCGTAGTGCTGACGGAACGCCTCGACCTGCGGCGCATCGAGGTGCGGGTACAGAGTGGCGATCGCCTCCCCCAGCGCCAGGCCGATGATGCCCTTGACCGCCTCGTCGCTGCTGGCGGCCTCGCCGGCACGCCCGGCGGCCACGTTCATCGCCTCGACGATGCGCCCGATGGAATCGGCCAGGGTGCCGTCCCAGTCGAAGATCAGCAGGTCATAACTTTTATTCATGGCTCAGGACGCCAGCCGCTCGATGGTCTTGGCCCACATCTCGTCCACCGGCGCCTCGAGCTTGAGCTCACCACCGTCCGGCAGCGGCACGGTCAGCTGATAGGCATGCAGGAACAGACGCTTGCCGCCCAGCTCGCGAATCTCGCGAGTGAAGTCTTCATCGCCGTATTTGCTGTCGCCGGCGATCATGTGCCCGGCATGCAGGGTATGCACACGGATCTGGTGGGTACGCCCGGTGATCGGCCGCGCCTCGACGATGGTGGCGAACTCGCCGAAACGGCGCAGCACGCGGAACATCGTCAGCGCGTCCTTGCCCTCGTCGTTGACCTCGACCATGCGCTCGCCGGAACGCAGGTTGCTCTTCTGCAGCGGCGCATTGACCTGCTTCTTGGAGGTCGGCCAGTGGCCGCGCACCAGCGCCATGTAGCGCTTGTCGACGCCATCGCCGCGCAGGGCGGCGTGCAGGTGGCGCAACATGCTGCGCTTCTTGGCGATCATCAGCAGGCCCGAGGTGTCGCGATCCAGGCGATGCACCAGCTCCAGCTCCTTGGCGTCCGGACGCAGTTGGCGCAGCGCCTCGATCACGCCGAAGCTCAGACCGCTGCCGCCGTGCACGGCGATGCCGGCCGGCTTGTTCATCACGATCAGCGCCTTGTCCTCGTAGACAATGGCCGCCTCAAGGCGCTGCAGCAGCCCCTGGGCCACCGGCGCCGGCTCGTCGCGCTCGGGCAGGCGCACCGGCGGCACGCGCACGATATCGCCGGCCTGCAGCTTGTACTCAGGCTTGATCCGGCCCTTGTTGACCCGCACCTCACCCTTGCGCAGGATGCGGTAGACCAAGGTCTTGGGCACGCCCTTGAGGGCCGTGATGAGGAAATTGTCGATGCGCTGGCCGGCAAGCTCCGGCGGGACTTCGATCAGCTGAACGCCGGAAGTCGGGGGGGTATTGGTCGTCATGGCGGGATCATAACAATTTTTTATGGAATTGAAGCACTTAATCATTGCTGCTATAGTCGCGAACGCCGCCAAAAGCGGCAGGCCAGCGGCACCAGGCTCTACGCCGGCCCTGACCATCGCAATTCCCGAGGACGCGAGGCCGTCCTACGGAGCGTTCGCCAGTTTAACTAAATGCCTGGAATCGCCACCAGCGCTGTGTAGAGAAGACCGAAAAAAAACGACAAGTGCGGTGTTTCACCTGCTTACCCGATTCTTTTCGCCGTACCTCTGCCCGCCACCGTCGTTTCCGCGCATTCGGGCGAATGCTTCGGAAATACCTGCCTTGGATATGTTATGGCGCCAGCCCGGAACCGGGCTGGCGAAAAATGCAACCCGTTGCGGATTCAGCGCGCGGCAGCACCGAATTTTCAAGGGATACGTGCAGGGTGGAGATGTACAGCCCTCGGACCGTGTGGCACCGAACCCGTCCCAGCGCCCCACTCAACGGGCGATGAGCGGACAAGGTCCTGAACAGACGCCCTCGTGGCGTCCACGGACGACCGGTTGATTCCTCCTCCTGACTGAGTGCACCAGGCCCGCTCGATTGATTCGGATAACCTTCGAAAAGCTCGACAGGTCTTTTGGCACCGCAAAACAGGACGCGTCGTCGCGACAACGGCAGGCTGGGCAACCGGCTGGTGCCGAACGTCGCCAGACACGGGGGTGGCCCGCCACCCTTTGCGCACCTTGGCACCGACCCTGAGAAGTCGTGTGTGCCGCACGCCGTTTCCGGCAGCCCGGAAACCGACGGTACAACATGAAAAGAATGCTGATTAACGCAACTCAGCCCGAAGAGTTGCGTGTAGCCCTGGTGGACGGCCAACGTCTCTACGACCTGGACATCGAGTCCGGCGCCCGTGAGCAGAAAAAGGCCAACATCTACAAAGGCAAGATCACCCGGATCGAGCCCAGCCTCGAAGCCGCCTTCGTCGACTTCGGCTCCGACCGTCACGGCTTCCTGCCGCTGAAGGAAATCTCCCGCGAATACTTCAAGAAAGCCCCTGAAGGCCGGGTCAACATCAAGGAAGTCCTGAGCGAAGGCCAGGAAGTCATCGTCCAGGTCGAGAAGGAAGAGCGCGGCAACAAAGGCGCCGCCCTGACCACCTTCATCAGCCTGGCCGGCCGCTACCTGGTGCTGATGCCCAACAACCCGCGCGCCGGTGGCATCTCCCGCCGCATCGAAGGCGAAGAGCGCAACGAACTGCGCGAAGCGCTGAACGGCCTGACCGTTCCGGGCGACATGGGCCTGATCGTGCGCACCGCGGGCCTGGGCCGCAGCAGCGAAGAAATGCAGTGGGACCTCGACTACCTGCTGCAGCTGTGGACCGCCATCAAGGAAGCCTCGCAAGACCGCGCCGCGCCGTTCCTGATCTACCAGGAAAGCAACGTCATCATCCGCGCCATCCGCGACTACCTGCGCCAGGACATCGGCGAAGTGCTGATCGACAGCATCGACGCCCAGGAAGAAGCCCTGACCTTCATCCGCCAGGTGATGCCGCAGTACGCCAGCAAGGTCAAGCTGTACGAAGACAGCGTCCCGCTGTTCAACCGCTTCCAGATCGAAAGCCAGATCGAAACCGCCTTCCAGCGCGTGGTCGACCTGCCGTCCGGCGGCTCGATCGTCATCGACCCGACCGAAGCCCTGGTGTCCATCGACATCAACTCGGCGCGCGCCACCAAAGGCAGCGACATCGAAGAGACTGCCCTGCAGACCAACCTGGAAGCGGCCGAAGAGATCGCCCGCCAGCTGCGCCTGCGTGACATCGGCGGCCTGATCGTCATCGACTTCATCGACATGACCCCGGCCAAGAACCAGCGTGCCGTCGAAGAGCGCGTACGTGAGTGCCTCGAAGCCGACCGTGCCCGCGTGCAGGTAGGCCGTATCTCGCGCTTCGGCCTGCTGGAAATGTCCCGTCAGCGCCTGCGTCCATCGCTGGGCGAAAGCAGCGGCATCGTCTGCCCGCGCTGCTCCGGCACCGGCATCATCCGTGACGTCGAGTCGCTGTCGCTGGCAATCCTGCGCCTGATCGAAGAAGAAGCGCTGAAGGACCGCACCGCCGAAGTACGCGCCCAGGTGCCGATCCCGGTGGCCGCCTTCCTGCTCAACGAGAAACGCAACTCGATCACCAAGATCGAACTGCGCACTCGCGCACGCATCATCATCCTGCCGAACGATCACCTGGAAACCCCGCACTTCGAAGTCCAGCGCCTGCGCGACGACAACCCGGACGTGCTGAACAACCAGTCCAGCTACGAGATCGCCTCGGCCGAGACCGAAGAAGCGCCGCAGCCGACCGCCACCCGCACCCTGGTGCGCCAGGAAGCCGCGGTCAAGACCGCGCCGGCCCGCGCCAACGCCCCGGTACCGGCCACCGCTGAAGAGCAGCCGGCCCCTGCCGCGCCGGTCGCCGCCCCAGCCGCCGCCGAGCCGAGCCTGTTCAAAGGCCTGGTCAAGTCGCTGGTCAGCCTGTTCGCCGGCAAGGAAGAGCCTGCCGCCGCACCGGTCGCCACCACCGAGAAGCCAGCCACCGAACGCTCGCCACGCAACGAAGAGCGCCGTAACGGTCGCCAGCAGAGCCGCAACCGCAACGGCCGTCGCGAAGAAGACCGCAAGCCACGTGAAGAGCGCGGCGAGCGCACCCCGCGTGAAGAGCGCCAGCCTCGCGAAGAGCGTGCACCGCGCGAAGAACGTGCGCCACGTGAAGAGCGTCAACCGCGCCAGCCGCGTGAAGACCGTCGTGGCAACCGCGAAGAGCGCGTGCGTGAACTGCGCGAGCCGCTGGACGCCGCACCGGTCGCCCGCGAAGAACGCGCCCCGCGTGAAGAGCGTGCGCCACGCGAAGAACGCGTAGCCCGTGAAGAGCGTGCACCGCGTGAAGAACGCGCGCCACGTGAAGAGCGTGCGCCGCGCGAAGAACGCGCCCCTCGTGAAGAGCGTGCACCGCGTGAGGAACGTGCCCCACGCGAAGAGCGTGCGCCGCGTGAAGAACGCGCACCACGTGAAGAGCGTGCCCCTCGCGAAGAACGTGCCCCACGTGAGGAACGCGCCCCACGCGAAGAGCGCCAGCTGCGCCCTGAGGTGCAGGCCGCCGAACAGGCCGTGGAGCTCGCCGAGGAGCAACTGCCGAACGAAGAGCTGCTGCAGGACGAGCAGGAAGGCGCCGATGGCGAGCGCCCACGCCGCCGTTCCCGTGGCCAGCGTCGTCGCAGCAACCGTCGTGAGCGCCAGCGCAACGCCAATGGCGAGCTGATCGACGGCGGCGACGAAGACGCCGGCGAAGAGCAGCCACAACAGCACCAGGCCACCGAGCTGGGTGCCGAACTGGCCGCCGGCACTGCCGTCATCGCTGCCGTTGCCACCAGCAACATCAGCGCCGACGCCGAGGCCGAAGCCAACCAGCAGGCCGAACGCGCTAGCGCCGCTGTCGCCGAGACCCAGGTGGAAATCACCGAAGTCGTGGCAGAGCAGGTCGCCATCGCCCCGGTGGTCGAGCAGCCTGTCAGCGAGCCAGTGGTCGCCGCCGAGCCGAGCATCGAGCCTGTCGTCGAAGTGGCGCCGCAGCCTGTGGTTGAAGAAGCCGCCATCGAGCAGCCGACCGCCGTTGTCGAGGCCGTTATCGAAGCAGCCGCCGAGCCTGTAGCGGTCGTGGAAGCCCCTGTGGTGGAAGCGGGCGACATCGAGAAGGCACCGGTTGCCGAAGTGGTCGAAGCCCAGGCGCCAGTCGCCGAACAGCCTGCTCCGGTGGTCGAAGCCCAGCCTGAAGTGGTCGAAGCCCCGGTGGCCGAGCCTGCGCCAGCCGTGGTTGCCGAAGAAGCGCCGGTCGAGCCGTCCACCATCATGCTGCCGAACGGCCGTGCGCCGAACGATCCGCGTGAAGTGCGTCGCCGCAAGCGTGAAGCCGAAGCAGCCGCTGCTGCCCTGGCCGCCGCTGCCCCGGCCGAAGCCCTGGAAACCGCTGACGAGCACAAGCCTCATCACGGTTGATAGCCTCGGCTGAATGAAAAAGCCCCGCCAGTGCGAACTGGCGGGGCTTTTTCTTTGCCGGGTGGATGGCACCGGCTTCGCCGGTGATCGCGGGGCCACCCCCCTCCGACACCGGGC
>NZ_JAZDCT010000056.1:0-20914 GCF_036324045.1 Pseudomonas carassii
GAGGGGCGTGGGCGCGGGCGGGCCCCGCGATGTGTTGCAGGCGGCTTACAGCCCGTTACGCGCCTTGAACTCGCGACGACGACGGTGCAGCACCGGCTCGGTGTAGCCGTTCGGCTGCTTGGCGCCTTCGACTACCAGCTCCACGGCGGCCTGGAACGCGATGTTGTCATCGAAGTTCGGCGCCATCGGGCGGTACAGGGCGTCACCGGCGTTCTGCTTGTCGACCACCGCGGCCATGCGCTTGAGGCTTTCCAGCACCTGCTCCTGGGTGACCACGCCATGGCGCAGCCAGTTGGCCAGCAACTGGGCCGAGATGCGCAGGGTGGCGCGGTCTTCCATCAGGCCGACATCGTTGATGTCCGGCACCTTCGAGCAACCCACGCCCTGGTCGATCCAGCGCACCACGTAGCCGAGAATGCCCTGGGCATTGTTGTCCAGCTCGTTGCGGATCTCGTCGGCCGACCAGTTGGTGTCGACGGCCAGCGGGATGGTCAGGATGTCATCGACCGAGGCCGGAGTGCGCGAAGCCAGCTCGCGCTGACGCGCCTGCACATCGACCTTGTGGTAGTGCAGGGCATGCAGGGTGGCGGCGGTCGGTGACGGTACCCAGGCGGTGTTGGCGCCGGCCAGCGGGTGGGCGATCTTCTGCTCGAGCATGGCGGCCATCAGGTCGGGCATGGCCCACATGCCCTTGCCGATCTGCGCGCGGCCTTGCAGGCCGGTGGCCAGGCCGACATCGACGTTGTTGTTCTCGTAGGCGCCGATCCACTTCTCGTTCTTCATGGCGCCCTTGCGCACCACGGCGCCGGCCTCCATGGAGGTGTGGATCTCGTCACCGGTGCGGTCGAGGAAGCCGGTGTTGATGAACACCACGCGCTCGGCAGCCGCCTTGATGCAGGACTTGAGGTTGACCGTGGTGCGGCGCTCCTCGTCCATGATGCCGACCTTGACGGTGTTGCGCTTCATACCCAGCAGGTCTTCGACGCGGCTGAAGATCTCGGCGGCGAAGGCCACTTCCTCCGGGCCGTGCATCTTTGGCTTGACGATGTAGACACTGCCGCTGCGGGTGTTCTTGCGGCTGGTGTTGCCGTTGAGGTTGTGCAGGGCGATCAGGTTGGTGAACAGGCCGTCCTGAATGCCCTCGGGGATCTCGTTGCCCTGGGCGTCGAGGATCGCCGGGTTGGTCATGAGGTGACCGACGTTGCGCACGAACAGCAGCGAGCGACCGTGCAGGGTGACGCTGCCACTGTTGGGCGCGGCGTACTCGCGGTCCGGGTTCATGGTGCGAGTGAAGGTTTTGCCGCCCTTGCTGACGCTCTCGGCCAGGTCGCCTTTCATCAGGCCCAGCCAGTTGCGGTAGACGATCACCTTGTCGTCGGCGTCGACGGCGGCGACCGAGTCTTCGCAGTCCATGATGGTGGTCAGCGCCGATTCCATCAGGATGTCCTTCACGCCCGCCGCGTCGGTGCTGCCGACCGGGGTGCTGGCATCGACCTGGATCTCGAAGTGCAGGCCGTTGTGCTTGAGCAGCACGGCGGTCGGCGCCTTGGCATCACCATGGAAGCCGATCAGCTGGGCGTCGTCACGCAGGCCGCTGTTGCTGCCGCCCTTGAGAGCGACCACCAGCTTGCCGCCTTCGATGCGGTAGGCGGTGGAGTCGACGTGGGAGCCGGCGGCCAGTGGCGCGGCTTCGTCGAGGAAGGCGCGGGCGAAGGCGATGACCTTGTCGCCACGCAGCTTGTTGTAACCCTGGCCTTTCTCGGCGCCGTTCTCATCGCTGATGACATCGGTGCCATAGAGGGCGTCGTACAGCGAACCCCAGCGAGCGTTGGCGGCGTTCAGGGCGAAGCGGGCGTTCATCACCGGCACCACCAGCTGCGGGCCGGCCATGACGGCGATTTCTTCATCGACGTTCTGGGTGGTGGCCTGGAAGTCCTCGGCCTGCGGCAGCAGGTAGCCGATTTCCCCGAGGAACGCCTTGTACGCCACGGCGTCGTGGGCCTGGCCCTTGCGTGCCTGGTGCCAGGCGTCGATCTTCGCTTGCAGCTCGTCGCGCTTGGCGAGCAGGGCTTTGTTCTTGGGAGCGAGGTCGTTGATGATCTTCTCGGCACCGGCCCAGAACTGCTCGGCGTTGATGCCGGTCCCCGGAATGGCTTCGTTGTTGACGAAGTCGAACAGGACCTTGGCGACCTGAAGGCCACCGACTTGAACGTATCCAGTCATTGCTTGCCTCACCTCTGCTCAGCTATTTCGCTTTCGCTCTTCTGTATTAAGCCTGTAGCGCTTCTCTAAACACGGCACCAGTGCATGCCCGCGTGCTCCGGGGGCGGCTGGGTGCGGCTCGCCAGACGGGCCGGCGGGCGGTTGGCGTATTTTCACAGGCGCCTTGGCAGACATCGAAACGACGTTTTGTAGTCCGCGTCGACGCATACTACATGAAGCAGCAGGCAGGTGAACATCAGACTAAAAGCGTCGCTCTGCGACCGGTTGGCCGCATGGGGTCACGCTGGGAGACGACATGTTCGCAAAAAACAGGTGGATTGTTCCAGATAAATCTTGAAACAGTACACGATTGATTGTCGTGACTGTCCTGCGGCAGGTTGCCGCGCCTTGCCTATACTGATTCGATCCCCGTATTTCGGTCGCCTGGGGCGGCCTTCGCAGACGAATGAAGGAGTGGCCCGTGGACCATCTCGTACTCACCGTGATCGCCCCGGACAAGGCCGGGCAGGTCGAGCGTATCGCCCAGTGCATCGCCGATCACAATGGCAACTGGCTGGAAAGCCGCATGTCGCGCATGGCCGGGCAGTTCGCCGGGATCCTGCGGGTGGCGGTGCCGGCGGAGAACTACGCCGAACTGGTCGAGTCGCTGCAGAAACTGGGAGACCACGGTATCCGTGTACTCATTGCCGAAAGCGGGATCGAGCCGTCTTGCACCTGGAAGCCGATCGCCATGGAACTGGTGGGCAACGACCGGCCGGGTATCGTCCGTGATATCACCCGTTTGCTGGCCGAGCAAGGGGTGAACGTCGAGCGCCTGAGCACCGAGGTGCGGCCGGCACCGATGAGCAGCGAGCCGTTGTTCCATGCCGATGCGTTGCTGGCATTGCCGTTGACCTTGTCGTTGGACGATCTGCAGATGCGGTTGGAGAACCTGGCGGATGATCTGATGGTGGAGTTGCGGTTGCGGCCGGAGGAGTGATTCGAGATCGCCGGGGCTGCTTTGCAGCCCGTTCGCGGCACGAGCCCGCTCCTACAGAGGATTGCATTCCCTTTGTAGGAGCGGCCTTGTGCCGCGAACGGGGTGCGCAGCGCCCCTCGGTGGTTATCCCTATTTATCGGGGGCGACCCTGTGGATAACCTGGGGGCGCTCCCCGCCAGCCCAGTAATCACGAGGCCTGGCGAGATTTGAGCAAAAAACGTCCACTATTCAGTAGCTTGTGCACAAACGGCGGGGACGAGGGTGTGGATAACCTTTGGAGCCCTTGCTGCAGGCCACGTCCCCCGTGGTCTGCAGCAATATGATCATTTTTTGATCAGGCGCGCTTGCGCAAACTCAGCCAGGCATCGACGCTATAGACAGCCAGCCCCGCCCAGATAAAGGCGAACGCCATCAAGGTACTCGACGACAGGTGTTCGTCGAACAGCAGCACTGCCTGCAGCAGCACCAGGGTCGGTGCCAGGTACTGCAGGAAGCCCAGCGTAGTGTAGGGCAGGTGACGGGCAGCCGCGTTGAAGCACACCAGCGGCACCAGCGTCACCGGGCCGGCGGCGATCAGCCACAGCGCCTCGCTGCTGCTGAAGAACTCGGGGCTGGCGCTGCTGGCCGTCGGGTGCAGCAGCAACCAGCCGATGGCAATGGGTACCAGCATCCAGGTCTCGACCACCAGCCCCGGCAGCGCCGCCACCGGTGCCTGCTTGCGGATCAAGCCATAGAAGCCGAACGACAGCGCCAGGGCCAGAGACACCCAGGGCAGGCTGCCGACCTGCCACACCTGCTGCGCTACGCCCAGGGCCGCGAGGGCCACCGCCAGCCATTGCAGGCGGCGCAGGCGCTCGCCGAGCAGCAGCATGCCCAGCAGCACGTTGATCAGCGGATTGATGTAGTAGCCCAGGCTGGCCTCGAGCATGCGCCCGTTGTTCACCGCCCACACGTAGGTCAGCCAGTTGCCGGCGATCAGCGCGCCGCTGAGCGCGAGGATCGCTAGGCGCCGTGGGTTGTCGCGCAGCTCGCGCCACCAGCCGGGGTGTTTCCACACCAGCAGCAGGAGCGAGCCGAACAGCGCCGACCAGAGCACGCGGTGGACGATGATTTCCACCGCCGGAACGCTCTGGATCGCTTTGAAGTACAGGGGGAACAGGCCCCAGATGATGTAGGCGCCAAGGCCCAGAAGGTACCCGCGGCGCGGGTTGGCGGCGTGCATGCAGAATCCTTGCTTAGGTAGCTAAATAAAGCGACGCCTATTGTAGACAGAGCGCGCCCTTGACCTAGAACAATTTCAACGGTTGTTCGTCGAGCGCGGCGATCTGCTCGCGCAAGGCCAGGATCTGGTCGCCCCAGTAGCGCGGCTGGCCGAACCAGGGGAAGCTCGGCGGGAACGCCGGATCGTCCCAGCGCCGCGCCAGCCAGGCGCTGTAGTGCAACTGGCGCAGGGCGCGCAGCGGCTCGATCAGGGCCAGCTCACGTGGGTCGAAGTCGTGGAACTCGTTGTAGCCGTCGATCAGTTCGGCCAGCTGGCCGAGCCGCTCTTCGCGGCTGCCGGCGAGCATCATCCACAGGTCCTGGACGGCCGGGCCCATGCGGCAGTCGTCGAGGTCGACCACGTGGTACACCTCGTCGCGGTGCATCAGGTTGCCGGGGTGCAGGTCGCCGTGCAGGCGGATCGATTGGTACGAGGTGCGGGCATAGATATCCTCGACCCGCTTGAGCAGATCGCGGGCCACCGATTCGTAGGCCGGTAGCAGCTCGCGGGGCACGAAGTCGCCGTCGAGCAGGGTCTTGAGCGAGGCGTGGCCAAAGTTGTCCACAGCCAAGGATTCGCGGTGCTCGAAGGGTTTGCTTGCGCCTACCGCGTGCAGGCGTCCGAGCAGTTGCCCGAGGCGATAGAGCTGGTCGAGGTTGCCCGGCTCCGGGGCATGGCCGCCACGGCGGGGGAACAGGGTGAAGCGAAAACCCTGATGCTCGAACAGGGAGCGGTCTTCGTGTAGCAGTGGCGCCACCACCGGAACTTCGCACTCGGCCAGCTCGCGGGTGAAGGCGTGTTCTTCGAGGATTGCCGCGTCGCTCCAGCGTCCAGGGCGATAGAACTTGGCGATCAGCGGCTGCGCGTCCTCGATACCCACCTGGTAGACGCGGTTCTCGTAGCTGTTGAGCGCCAGCACCCGGGCGTCGCTGAGAAAGCCGAGGCTTTCCACGGCGTCCAGCACGAGGTCGGGGGTGAGGGTGTCGAAGGGGTGGGACATGAAAGGCTCCGGTCGCTGGGACTGCGGCCTGCATGTTACCCCAATCCCAAGGCTGACCCGCTCATGAGTCGATGCAAGCATGGGAGGTCACCCAGCCCTTTGGGCTACGCTGTCGCACAGTGCAACCATCAACAGCGTGGGAGCGGGCTTGCCCCGCGATCCGGGCGCACAGCGCACGGCCAGACTAGACCGGCACCCCCAGCAACACGAACGACGGATGAAACTGCACCCGCAAGGCGCTCCCCGGCTGGACCTGCCGTTGCGCCAGCCAGTCCGCCTCTGCAATGGCGCACAAGGTCTGGCCATTGCCCAGCGCCAGGCGCACTTCGCCCGGCCCATCCTCTTCGATGAGCACCTCCTCGACCTTGGCCTGCAGGCAGTTGCTCCCAGGCTCCGGCGTCTCATCCGCGCCCAGCAACCGTACCCAGCCGGCCTTGAGCAGCGCCACCACCGTCCCCCCCAGCGCCAGCTCCAGTCGCTCGGTACTGCCCCGGGTGATCAAGGCCTCGATCTCCAGCCCGCCGCCCAGGTCCAGGCTGATGCGGTCATGCCGGCCTTCGCGGCGCAGCCCGCTGATCCGTCCCTGCAGCTGATTGCGCGCACTGGTGCGCAGCATCAGGCGGCCGAGCAGGTCGAGGTCGCTGCTGTCCTCGGCGGACTCGAGAATCTCCGCCTGCAGTGCCTGCAGGCGCTGGTATAGGCGCAGCACCCGCTCGCCTTCGGCGGACAGCCGTGCGCCACCGCCGCCGCGACCGCCGGTGCTGCGTTCCACCAGGGGCTGCGCGGCCAGGTTGTTGAGTTCGTCGATGGCGTCCCAGGCGGCCTTGTAGCTGATGCCGGCGGCCTTGGCGGCACGGGTGATCGAGCCCTGTTCGGCGACATGCTGCAACAGGGCGATGCGCTGTGGACGGCGGACGATGTGCTGGGTGAGCAGGGCAGGCAGGGACATGGGCAGGCATCGGGTGTGGTGTAGGTCCCGCGACGTTGCCGCCGTCACCGGGGCAAGTCAAGCCTGGCCCGGCCTGGGCGTGCGCGCCAGACAGTAGATGTCGACCCGCCGGGCACCGGCCTGGCGCAGCAGGCGGGCGATGGCCTGGGCGGTCGCTCCGGTGGTCAGCACGTCATCGACCAGTGCCAGGTGCAGGCCGTCGAGCTCGCTGCCGGGGGCAAGGGCGAAGGCTTGGCGCAGGTTGCGTTGCCTGGCCCGGGCGCCGAGGGCCTGCTGCGCCGGGGTATCACGCACACGCTGGAGCAGGCGCTCGTCACAGGGCAGGCGCAGTTGCCTGGCGAGCCAGCGGGCGAGCATCGCCGCCTGGTTGAAGCCGCGCTGGCGCAGTCGACGCCTGGCCAGCGGCACGGGCAACAGGCGGTCGGGGGGTGGCAGGCCTTCGTCGTAGTGGTGCATCAGGCTGTGGCTGAGCAACTGCGCCAATAATCGCCCCAGCGGCCACTGGCTGTTGTGCTTGAAACGGCTGACCAGGGTGTCGATGGGAAAACCGTAATGCCAGGGCGCGATCACTCGGCTGAATGCGGGAGGGCGGCGGCTGCAGCCACCGCAGAGAAGGCCGTCGATGGGTAGGGGCAGCGCGCAGCGGCGGCACTGCTCGTCCAGCCATGGCAGTGCCTGTTCGCAGGCGCTGCACAAGGGATAGGGCTGCTCGGCAGGCTCGTCGCAGAGTAAACAGTGTTGATCGTTATTTGTACAGATGTAAACCAGTGTGTTCTTGATTGGTTGACAGTGCATGAGGCCTTCCGTAACTATGCGAGCTATCCGTGATGCGCTGGTGGGTTTTCCTGTCCCGGCGTCAGTCAGACCATAGATAAGGAAACGCCGATGAGCGCCAGCGCAATTGCAACCACACGTCACGACTGGTCCCTGGCCGAGGTCAAGGCCCTGTTCCAGCAGCCGTTCAATGACCTGTTGTTCCAGGCCCAGACCATGCACCGCGCGCACTTCGACCCCAATCGCGTGCAGGTTTCCACGCTGCTGTCGATCAAGACCGGCGCCTGCCCGGAAGATTGCAAATATTGTCCGCAGTCCGGCCACTACAACACCGGGCTGGAAAAACAGAAACTGATGGAAGTGCAGAAGGTGCTGGAGGAGGCCGCCCGGGCCAAGGCCATCGGCTCTACCCGCTTCTGCATGGGCGCGGCGTGGAAGCACCCGTCGGCCAAGGACATGCCCTACGTGCTGGAAATGGTCAAAGGGGTCAAGGCCATGGGCCTGGAAACCTGCATGACCCTCGGCAAGCTCGACCAGGAGCAGACCCAGGCCCTGGCCCAGGCCGGCCTGGACTACTACAACCACAACCTCGACACCTCGCCGGAGTTCTACGGCAGCATCATCACCACCCGCACCTACAGCGAGCGCCTGCAGACCCTGGCCTACGTGCGCGATGCCGGCATGAAGATCTGCTCCGGCGGCATCCTCGGCATGGGCGAGTCGCTGGACGACCGCGCCGGCCTCCTGATCCAGCTGGCCAACCTGCCCGAGCACCCGGAATCGGTGCCGATCAACATGCTGGTCAAGGTCGCCGGCACGCCGCTGGCCGATGAAGAGGACGTCGATCCGTTCGACTTCATCCGCATGCTGGCCGTGGCCCGGATCCTCATGCCCAAGTCTCATGTGCGCCTCTCGGCCGGTCGCGAGCAGATGAACGAGCAGATGCAGGCCCTGGCGTTCATGGCCGGCGCCAACTCGATCTTCTACGGCGAGAAACTGCTGACCACCGGCAACCCGCAGGCCGACAAGGACATGCAGCTGTTCGCCCGCCTCGGCATCCAGCCGGAAGCCCGTGAAGAGCACGCCGACGAGGTGCACCAGGCCGCCATCGAGCAGGCGCTGGTCGAGCAGCGCAGCAGCGAGTTGTTCTACGACGCAGCCTCGGCCTGAACATGGCCTTCGATCTCGCCGCGCGGCTGGCCGAACGGCGTGCCGCCGACCTGTATCGCCAGCGACCGCTGCTTGAAAGCCCGCAGGGGCCGCAGGTGGTGGTCGATGGCCAGCCGCTGCTGGCCTTCTGCAGCAACGACTATCTGGGCCTGGCCAATCACCCCGAGGTGATCAAGGCCTGGCGCGACGGCGCCGAGCGCTGGGGTGTCGGCGGTGGTGCCTCGCACTTGGTGATCGGCCACAGCACCCCGCACCATGAGGTGGAGGAGGCGCTGGCCGAGCTGACGGGCCGGCCGCGCGCGCTGCTGTTCTCCACCGGCTACATGGCCAACCTCGGCGCGATCACCGCGCTGGTCGGGCAGGGCGACACGGTGCTGCAGGACCGCCTCAACCACGCCTCCCTGCTCGACGGCGGGCTGCTCAGCGGCGCCCGCTTCAGCCGCTACCTGCACAACGACCCGGCCAGCCTGGCCAGTCGCCTGGACAAGGCCACCGGCAACACTCTGGTGGTCACCGACGGCGTGTTCAGCATGGACGGCGACTGCGCCGACCTGCCGGCCCTGGCCAGGGAGGCCCGCGCACGCGGTGCCTGGTTGATGGTCGATGACGCCCATGGCCTGGGAACCTTGGGCGCCAAGGGTGGTGGCCTGGTCGAGCATTGCGGCCTGGGCGTCGAGGACGTGCCGGTGCTGATCGGCACGCTGGGCAAGGCCTGCGGTACCTCCGGCGCCTTCGTCGCCGGCAGCGAGGAGCTGATCGAGGCACTGGTGCAGTTCGCCCGGCCCTACATCTACACCACCAGCCAGCCACCGGCGCTGGCCTGCGCCACGCTCAAGGCCCTGGACTTGCTGCGCCGCGAACACTGGCGGCGCGAACACCTGGCCGCGCTGATCCAGCAGTTCCGCACAGGCGCCGAGCAGATCGGCCTGACCCTGATGGACAGCCACACCGCGATCCAGCCGATCCTGATCGGCGATGCGGGGCGGGCGCTGGCATTGTCCCGCCTGCTGCGCGAGCGCGGGTTGCTGGTCACGGCGATTCGCCCACCCACCGTGCCCGCTGGCAGCGCCCGCCTGCGGGTGACCCTGAGCGCCGCTCACAGTGAGGCGCAGGTGCAGCTATTGTTGAATGCATTGGCCGAGTGTTATCCACAGCTGGAGTCCGCCGATGCGTAACCGACTGATCCTCCTGCCCGGCTGGGGCCTGGGCACCGCTTCACTGGAGCCGCTGGCCGCCAGCCTGCGCGCCCAGGATCCACGCCTGCAGGTCGAGTTGATGCCGCTGCCGGAACTGGCCCACAGCGATGTCCAGGCCTGGGTCGACCATCTCGACCGCAAGCTGCCGACCGATGTGTGGCTGGGCGGCTGGTCGCTGGGTGGCATGCTCGCCAGCGCCCTGGCGCACAAGCGCGGCGATCACTGCTGCGGCTTGCTCACCCTGGCCAGCAACCCCAGCTTCGTGGCCCGGCCGGACTGGCCGCACGGCATGCCCGCCGACACCTTCGGCACCTTCCTCGACGGCTGCCGCAGCCACACCCATGTCACCCTCAAGCGCTTCCGCACCCTGTGCAGCGAGGGCGCGCAGCAACCCCGCACCCTGCTGCGGCAGCTGGGCGTGGGCGTGCCCGACACCGATCCGCTGTACCTGGCCACCGGTTTGGAAGTGCTGGCCAGCCTCGATACCCGCACCGCCCTGGAGCAATACGGCGGCCCGCAGCTGCACCTGTTCGCCGGCAGTGACGCGCTGGTGCCGGTGGAAGCGGCCAAGGCCCTGAGCGACCTGCTGCCCGACGTGGAAGTCGGCCTGGTCGAAGACAGTTCCCACGCCTTCTTGCTGGAGTATCCCCAGGAGCTGGCGGCGGGCATCAAGAGTTTCCTGCATGAGAGTGGCGATGACTGACCTTTCCCAGCCCACCCTGCCCGGCACCCTGCCGGACAAGCGCCAGGTGGCGGCTTCGTTTTCCCGCGCCGCGTCCAGCTACGACAGCGTCGCGGCCTTGCAGCGCGCGGTAGGCATGGCGCTACTGGAAAAGCTGCCCAGCGACCTTGCGCCTGCGCGCTGGCTGGACATGGGCAGCGGCACCGGCCACTTCAGCCGGGTGCTGGCCGAGCGCTTCGCGGATGCGGGCGGCGTGGCGGTGGATATCGCCGAAGGCATGTTGCGCCATGCCCGCGATCAGGGTGGCGCCCGGCACCATGTGGCGGGTGACGCCGAGCGCCTGCCGTTGCGTGATGGTTGCGTCGACCTGTTGTTCAGCAGCCTGGCGGTGCAGTGGTGTGGCCAGTTCGCCAGCGTACTGGGCGAGGCGCGGCGGGTGCTGCGCCCCGGCGGTGTGCTGGCCTTCAGCAGCCTGTGCGTGGGTACCCTGGATGAATTGCGCGCCAGCTGGCAGGCCGTGGATGGCATGGTCCACGTCAATCGCTTCCGGCGTTTCGAGGATTACCAGCGCCTGTGCGGTGACAGCGGGCTGGAGCTGATCGACCTGGAGCGGCGCCCCCACGTGTTGCATTATCCCGATGTGCGCAGCTTGACCCATGAACTCAAGGCGCTGGGTGCGCACAACCTCAACCCGGGGCGTCCGTCGGGGCTCACCGGTCGGGCGCGGATGCAGGGCCTGTTGCAGGCCTACGAACAGTACCGCCAGGCGCAAGGCCTGCCAGCCACCTACCAGGTGGTCTACGGCGTCTTGCGCAAGCCGTTGGACGGGGAGCAGTGACATGAGCCAGGCCTATTTCATTGCTGGCACCGACACCGATGTCGGCAAGACCACCATCGCCGCGGGTTTGCTGCATGCGGCGCGGCAACTGGGGTTGAGCACCCTGGCGGCCAAGCCGGTGGCGTCCGGGTGCGTGGTGACGGCCAAGGGGTTGCGCAACAGCGATGCCTTGGCGCTGATCGACGAAAGCTCGGTCAAGCTGTCCTATGAAGCGGTCAATCCCTTCGCCTTCGAGCCGGCCATTGCCCCGCATGTAGCGGCCCGCGAGGCCGGGGTGGCGCTGAGCGTGCCGGCGCTGCGCGATGCCATGCAGCAGGTGCTGGCCCAGCACGCCGACTTCACCTTGATCGAAGGCGCCGGTGGCTGGCGCGTGCCGCTGTCCGACCATGCCAACCTGTCGGACCTGGCCATCGCCTTGAAGCTGCCAGTGATCCTGGTGGTGGGGGTGCGCCTGGGGTGCATCAATCACGCCCTGCTCAGTGCCGAGGCCATCGCCCGGGACGGCCTGCAACTGGCGGGATGGGTGGCGAACATCGTCGATCCGCGTACATCACGCCTGGAAGAAAACCTGTCCAGTCTGGCCGAGCGCCTGCCCGCGCCCTGCCTGGGGCGGGTGCCCTGGTTGAAGCAGGCTGGCGCGGACACGGTGGCTGCGCATCTACAGTTGGATCTACTGGATTAGGCCTTTGCCTATTAGCTGGCACTAGGCTATTAGGGATTTAAACGGGCCTTTTTTCCGCTGTGCTGCTTTAATAAGGCCTGTTCCTCATCCAGCGTCATGGAGTCCTGACATGGAAATCAATGCGAGCTCCGCCTTCTATGCGGGCCTGGGTGCTATCCAGAACGGCCAGAACCGTGTCGACCAGGCCGCCCAGCAGATCGCCAGCGGTGCTGTCGAGCGTGGCGCCAGCGGGCAGTCCACCGAATACCAGGCCGAGCGCCTGCGCGGCGTCGACCGCAGCCAGCAGCTGGACCTGGCCACCAGCACCCTGCAACTGGCCCTGGGCAAGCACGAAGTAGAACTCGGTGCCAAAGTCGCCAAGGCTTCCGATGAAATGCTCGGTCGGTTCATCGACACCTACGTCTGACCCGCTGCATCACATTCGCTTACTTCGCGGGGCAAGCCCGCTTCCATTCGTGGGAGCGGGCTTGCCCCGCGATGCGTTTGAGGGTGCTTGGCGTAAATGTCATATTCGGCGGCATAAATGCCATTGTTGGCCCACCTTGACAGCGAGGCCACCTAAACGTAAGTTTCAAACAACTGTTTGACCGAAAGCCGCCAAGAGCTGGTCGGTATCCGCGGTCTCCCCACCGAACTCATCACAGAGGTTCATCGCAATGCCTGATTACAAAGCCCCCTTGCGTGATATCCGCTTCGTCCGCGACGAGCTGCTCGGCTATGAGGCGCACTATCAGAGCCTGCCGGGCTGCCAGGACGCCACGCCCGACATGGTCGACGCGATCCTGGAAGAAGGCGCGAAGTTCTGTGAAGAGGTGCTGGCCCCGCTGAACCGTGTCGGCGACCTGGAAGGCTGCACCTGGAGCGAGTCGGGCGTGAAGACCCCGACCGGCTTCAAGGAAGCCTACCAGCAGTTCGTCGAAGGCGGCTGGCCGAGCCTGGCCCACGATGTCGACCACGGCGGCCAGGGCCTGCCCGAGTCGCTGGGCCTGGCCCTGAGCGAAATGGTCGGTGAGTCGAACTGGTCGTGGGGCATGTACCCGGGCCTGTCCCATGGCGCGATGAACACTATCTCCGCCCACGGCACCCCCGAGCAGCAGCACACCTACCTGACCAAGCTGGTGTCCGGCGAGTGGACCGGCACCATGTGCCTGACCGAGCCGCACTGCGGCACCGACTTAGGCATGCTGCGTACCAAGGCCGAACCTCAGGCCGACGGCAGCTACAAGGTTTCCGGCACCAAGATCTTCATCTCGGCCGGTGAGCACGACATGGCCGACAACATCGTCCACATCGTCCTGGCCCGCCTGCCCGACGCTCCGGCCGGCACCAAGGGTATCTCGCTGTTCATCGTGCCGAAGTTCCTGCCCAACGCCGAAGGCGGCGCGGGCGAGCGCAACGGCGTGAGCTGCGGCTCCCTCGAGCACAAGATGGGCATCCACGGCAACGCCACCTGCGTGATGAACTTCGACGGTGCCACCGGCTACCTGATCGGCCCGGCCAACAAGGGCCTGAACTGCATGTTCACCTTCATGAACACCGCTCGCCTGGGTACCGCGCTGCAAGGCCTGGCCCACGCCGAGGTGGCGTTCCAGGGTGGCCTGAAGTACGCCCGTGACCGCCTGCAGATGCGCTCGCTGACCGGCCCGAAAGCGCCGGACAAGGCCGCTGACCCGATCATCGTCCACCCGGACGTGCGTCGCATGCTGCTGACCATGAAGGCCTTCGCCGAAGGCAACCGTGCGATGGTGTACTTCACCGCCAAGCAGGTGGACATCGTCAAGTACAGCCAGGACGAGGAAGAGCGCAAGAAGGCCGACGCCCTGCTGGCCTTCCTGACCCCGATCGCCAAGGCGTTCATGACCGAAGTCGGCTTCGAGGCCGCCAACCACGGCGTGCAGATCTACGGCGGCCACGGCTTCATCGCCGAGTGGGGCATGGAGCAGAACGTGCGCGACAGCCGCATCTCCATGCTGTACGAAGGCACCACCGGCATCCAGGCCCTCGACCTGCTCGGCCGTAAGGTGCTGATGACCCAGGGCGAGGCGCTCAAGGGCTTCACCAAGATCGTCCACAAGTTCTGCCAGGGGCAGGAAGGCAACGCCGCCACCAAGGAGTTCGTCGAGCCGCTGGCCGCGATCAACAAGGAGTGGGGCGAGCTGACCATGAAGATCGGCATGGCCGCGATGAAGGACCGCGAGGAAGTGGGTGCCGCTTCGGTGGACTACCTGATGTATTCCGGCTACGCGTGCCTGGCCTACTTCTGGGCCGACATCGCCCGCCTGGCCGCCGAGAAACTGGCGGCCGGTACCAGCGAAGAGGCGTTCTACACCGCCAAGCTGCAGACTGCGCGCTTCTACTTCCAGCGCATCCTGCCGCGTACCCGCAGCCACGTCGCGGCGATCCTGTCCGGCGCCAACAACCTGATGGCGATGAAGGAAGAAGACTTCGGTCTGTCCATCTAAGCCGGTTGGTTGTACGAAAAACCGCCTGCCCTTACCGGCAGGCGGTTTTTTTTCGCCTGGACGTTTACGCCTGCCCTCTGTAGGAGCGGCCTTGTGCCGCGAATGGGCTGCGCAGCAGCCCCAGGATTCCAGCGTTGATGCAAAGATCGCCGGGGCTGCTTTGCAGCCCTTTCGCGACGCAGGGCCGCTCCTACAGGGACCGTGTAAACAGGAAAAATCCTACTAGGTGTCGCATCCCGTAACGAGAAAGTCTCAAGCTTCGCCCCTGATCTGCCGTTAAAGCGGGCATCTGTATTCATCTATTCATGTGCACTGCCGATGAAGTAGGGGCACAATGCCATTATTGATCTGCCGGGTCGGAGATTACCCTTGTTTCGTCTATCCGCTGTACGCGCGAGCCACTTCCTGCCTTCGCTGATTCTGTTGCTGGCAGGGCTTGCGGCAGCCTATGTGAGGGACCTCAGCGTCTTCTTCACTTCGCTGTTCAACGTTCTACCCACTTTGGTGCTGTTGCTGGGTGGCGCCTACTGCGCCGTGTACCGCCGCCAGCGCGAGCTATTCCTGATGGTCACGGTGTACATCGCCTACTTCCTGCTCGATACCCAGACCGATTTCTACCGCGACAACGGTCGGGTCCGCGAGGACGCGGCGGTGATCTTCCATCTGGTGTGCCTGCTGCTGCCGGCGCTGTTCGGCCTGTACGGGGCCTGGCAGGAACGCACCCACCTGGCCCAGGACCTGCTGGCGCGCTTCGCCGTGCTGTTCGCGGTGAGCAGCGTGGCGGTGGCGCTGGAGCAGAGTTTTCCCGAGGCGCTGCTGGGCTGGCTGGCCGAGATCCGTTGGCCTGCGCTGCATGGCCAGTGGATGAGCCTGATCCAGCTGGCCTACCCCTTGTTCCTGGCGGTGTTCATCCTGCTGGTGGTGCAGTACCTGCGTGAGCCAAGGCCCTTGCATGCCGCGCAGATCATCGGCCTGATCGGCATCTTCTGGATGTTGCCCAAGACCTTCATCCTGCCCTTCACCCTGAACATCATGTGCAGCCAGGTGATGCTGATGATCGCCGCCGCGGTGTCCCACGAGGCCTACCAGATGGCCTTCCGCGACGAGCTGACCGGTCTGCCCGGGCGGCGCGCCCTGAACGAGCGCATGCAGCGCCTGGGGCGCAACTATGTGATCGCCATGACCGACGTCGACCATTTCAAGAAATTTAACGACACCCATGGTCACGATGTTGGCGACCAGGTGTTGCGCCTGGTCGCCAGCCGCCTGTCCAAGGTGACCGGCGGCGGGCGCGCCTACCGTTACGGCGGCGAGGAGTTCGCCCTGGTGTTCGCCGGCAAGACTGCCGAGGAGTGTCTGCCGCACCTGGAGTCGGTGCGCGAGATGATTGCCAACTACGCCATCCAGCTGCGTGACCAGAACAGCCGTCCGCAGGATGATTCCACCGGGCGCCAGCGTCGTGGCGGAGGGGCCAATACCACGGTGTCGGTGACCATCAGCATTGGCGTCGCCGAGCGCCAGGTCGAGCACCGCAATCCCGATGAAGTGCTCAAGTCCGCCGACCAGGCGCTGTACAGCGCCAAGGGCGCGGGGCGCAACTGTGTCATGACCTTCGGCCAGCAATCGCGGCGCGGCGCCGTGCGCATGGCGTGAATTATCGTGTGACTATATAAGACTATTCGGTCGCATGATGACCCTATGTCTCGTAAAAGTTGTTCGGTTACACTGCGGTCATCCCAGTGCCGCGGCCCCGACGGGCCGCCCCGACCCCGATAGCGAGAGGTTGTCATGGCTGAATATAAAGCGCCCCTGCGCGATATGCGCTTCGTCCTCAATGAAGTCTTCGACGTGGCCACGCTCTGGTCGCAACTGCCCGGCCTGGCCGAGGCGGTCGATGCGGACACGGCCATGGCCGTGCTGGAGGAGGCCGGCAAGGTTACCGGCAAGACCATCGCGCCGCTGAGCCGCGCCGCCGACGAAGAGGGTTGCCACTGGGACAACGGTTCGGTGCGTACCCCAGCGGGCTTCATCGAGGCCTACCAGACTTACGCCGAAGGGGGCTGGGTCGGCGTTGGTGGTGATCCGCTCTTCGGTGGCATGGGCATGCCCAAGGTCGTCTCGGCCCAGGTCGAGGAGATGGTCAACGCCTCGAGCCTGGCCTTCGGGTTGTACCCGATGCTGACCGCCGGCGCCTGCCTGTCGATCAACGCCCACGCCAGTGAAGCGCTCAAGGAAAAGTACCTGCCGAACATGTACGCCGGCGTCTGGGCCGGTTCCATGTGCCTTACCGAGCCTCATGCCGGTACCGATCTGGGCATCATCCGCACCAAGGCCGAACCGCAGGCTGACGGCAGCTACAAGGTCAGCGGCACCAAGATCTTCATCACCGGTGGCGAGCACGACCTCACCGAGAACATCATCCACCTGGTGCTGGCCAAGTTGCCGGATGCCCCGGCAGGTCCGAAAGGCATCTCGCTGTTCCTGGTGCCCAAGTTCCTGGTCAACGAAGATGGCAGTCTCGGCGCACGTAACCCGGCCACTTGCGGCTCGATCGAGCACAAGATGGGTATCCAGGGCTCGGCCACCTGCGTGATGAACTTCGACGAAGCGGTCGGCTACATCGTCGGCGAGCCGAACAAGGGCCTGGCGGCGATGTTCACCATGATGAACTACGAGCGCCTGGGTGTCGGTATCCAGGGCCTGGCTTCGGCCGAGCGCTCCTACCAGAACGCCGTGGAGTACGCCCGCGACCGTCTGCAGAGCCGTGCCCCGACCGGCCCTCAGGCCAAGGACAAGGTGGCCGACCCGATCATCGTCCACCCGGACGTGCGCCGCATGCTGCTGACCATGAAGGCGCTGACCGAGGGCGGTCGCGCGTTCTCCACCTATGTGGCGATGCAACTCGACAGTGCCAAGTACAGCGAAGACGTCGCGGTCCGCAAGCGCAGCGAGGAGCTGGTGGCGCTGCTGACTCCGGTGGCCAAGGCCTTCCTCACCGACCTGGGCCTGGAGTGCACCGTGCACGGCCAGCAAGTCTTCGGCGGCCATGGCTACATCCGCGAATGGGGCCAGGAGCAGCTGGTGCGCGATGTGCGCATCACCCAGATCTACGAAGGCACCAACGGTATCCAGGCGCTGGACCTGGTAGGTCGCAAGGTGGTGGCCAGCGGCGGCGCCTACTACACGCTGTTCGCCGACGAGATCCGCCAGTTCATCGCCACCGCCGGCGGCGAGCTGGGTGAGTTCACCAAGCCGCTGGCGGCATCCCTTGAGCAACTCGACGAGCTGACCGCCTGGGTGCTGGACCAGGCCAAGGGCAACCCCAACGAAATCGGCGCGGCCTCGGTCGAGTACCTGCACGCGTTTGGCTACGTCGCCTACGCCTACATGTGGGCACTGATGGCGCGGGCGGCCAAGGCCGGTGAGGGGGATGCCGACTTCTACGGCGCCAAGCTGGGCACGGCGCGGTTCTACTTCGCACGCCTGCTGCCACGGGTTCACTCGCTGGTGGCATCGGTGAAGGCGGGGAGCGAGTCGCTGTACCTGCTGGACGCTGCGCAGTTCTGACCATTGCGGGGCTGCGTTGCAGCCCGTCGCGGCCCGAGGCCGCTCCTACAGGGGGATGCAATCCATCTGTAGGGGCGGCCTTTTGCTTTGTCAGGGCGGCGTGTTTGTAAATGGACCGCTTTTGTAAGCTTTGGCTTACACGACGTGGTGACGTTTCGCCTCTTTCCTAAGATTGGATCCACGGTTACTCTTTCTTACATGGACGTAGCGCAGGACGCGCAATGGACAGAGCAGGACGCCTTACAAGGAAGTAGCGCAGGAAGCGCGAAAAGATAGAACAGGGACACGAAGGATTTCCTGCCAGGACGGCGGGATGATAGGGATGTCGAAGGGAAACAGTCTGGAAAACCCCGCTTAGGCGGGGTTTTCTTTGTGCGCGTGTTTTTCAGCCGAGCACGTCCAGAGGCGAGACACCCAGCTGACGCGGGTCGGCTTCCTCTTCCAGCAAGGTCCGCAGCAGCTCCACCGAGGCCTGCTGGCGTTGGGCATCGCGGAACACCAGGCCGACCTTGAGCGGCACCCGCGGCTCGCTCAGGGGCTTCCACAGCAGTTCCTGGTCGTCCTGTGCGGCATCCTTGGCCCGGCCCGGCAGGATGGTCGCCAGTGCCGTGTGCGCCAGGCTGTCGAGGATCCCCGCCATGTTGTTCATCTCGGCCTGGACCTGGGGCCTGCGGCCCTGGCTGGCCAGCTGCGCCTTCCAGATCTGACGGATCTGGAACTCCTCGCCGAGCATCAGCATCGGCAGCTCCGCCGCCTGGCGGATCGAGACCTTCTTGAAGTCTTTCAGCGGGTGGGTCCTGGGGATCACCAACTGCAGTTCATCCTCGTACAGCAGCAAACCATGCAGCCCGGGCTGGCGCGGCGGCAGGTAGCTGATGCCGATGTCCAGGCCACCATTGAGCAGGCGCCGCTCGATCTCCGACCCCGACAGTTCATAGATCTGCACCACCAGATGCGGCTGGGCCTTGCGCACCCGCTCCAGCAACTGCGGCACCAGGCTTGGCCGCACGGTCTGCAGCACGCCGATCGCCAGGGTGCGCAGTGACTGGCCCTTGAAGTTGCCCATGGCTTCGTGGGCCCGTTGCAGGCCGTCGAGCAGGGGCACGGCGTGGTTGTACAGGGTGTGGGCGGCCAGCGTGGGCAGCAGGCGTTTGTTGCTGCGCTCGAACAGGCTCAGGTCGAGGCTGTGCTCCAGCTGGCGGATCTGCTGCGACAGTGCCGGCTGTGACAGTGACAGACGCTCGGCGGCACGGCCCACATGGCCTTCTTCGTAGACCGCGACGAAGTAACGCAGTTGGCGAAAATCCATAAGTGATACTTATCGAAAAAGCTGGAAAAACGAAATGGCCGCAAATTGGCCGGAAGCCTAGTCTATCGCCGTATTCCAGAGGGTTACAGCAGTCGTGAAGACGATTGTTACCCCGGATGAAAAACACTTTTGATAGGCAAGGCAAAATATCTGATTCCGGCGCCAGACCGGAACCTTGACCGCCCACCCCGTGATTGGCCGGAGCCCCGATGAACCTGTTCAACCTGCGCCGTTCGGCGCCCGCCGTTGCCGAGCCCAAACGTGCTCCGGTGATCGAGCCGGCCGGCACGCAGCTCTCCCGCGAGCGGCTCATGCCCAGCATCGAGCGTGCGCCGCAGGTGTTCGTGCGTGGCCAGGGTTCCTGGTTGTGGGACAGCGAGGGGCACGCCTACCTGGACTTCACCCAGGGTTGCGCGGTCAACAGCCTGGGCCACAGCCCGAGCGTGCTGGTCAAGGCGCTGGGCAACCAGGCCCAGGCGCTGATCAACCCCGGCGCGGGCTATCACAGCCGCGGCCTGCTGAGTCTGGTCGAGCTACTGTGCCAGCGTACCGGCAGCGACCAGGCCTACCTGCTCAACAGCGGTGCCGAAGCCTGCGAGGGCGCGATCAAGCTGGCGCGCAAGTGGGGCCAGCTGCACCGCAACGGCGCCTATCACATCATCACCGCCAGCCAGGGCTGCCATGGCCGCACCCTGGGGGCGTTGTCGGCTTCCGATCCGCTGCCGTGCAACCGCTGCGAGCCCGGCTTGCCGGGCTTCAGCAAGGTGCCGTTCAACGACCTGGCGGCGCTGCACGCGGCGGTCGACTCGCGCACCGTGGCGATCATGCTCGAGCCGATCCAGGGCGAAGCCGGCGTGATCCCGGCCACCCGTGATTACCTCCAGGGTGTCGAGCGCCTGTGCCGCGAGCTGGGCATCCTGCTGATTCTCGATGAAGTACAGACCGGTGTAGGACGCTGTGGGGCCTTATTGGCAGAAGAGTCCTACGGCGTGCGGGCCGACATCATCACCCTAGGCAAGGGCCTGGGCGGTGGTGTGCCCCTGGCGGCGCTGCTGGCCCGTGGCCGCGCCTGCTGCGCCGAGCCGGGCGAACTGGAAGGCAGCCACCATGGCAATGCGCTGGTGAGCGCCGCCGGGCTGGCCGTGCTGCAGACCGTGTTGGAGGCGGGCTTCTTCGAGCAGGTGCTGGACAGTGGCCGGCACCTGCGCGATGGCCTGAGCCGCCTGGCGGGTCGCTATGGTCAGGGCGAGGTACGTGGTCAGGGGCTGCTGTGGGGGCTGCAACTGCGTGAAGACAGCGCGGCGCAACTGGTCGAGGCCGCGTTGCAGGAGGGCTTGCTGCTCAATGCGCCGCAGGCCGACGTGGTGCGGTTCTCGCCGGCGCTGACGGTGAGCAAGGGCAATATCGACGAGATGCTCCTGCGCCTGGCCCGGGCGTTCGCCCGCCTGCATGGCCAACAGCACAACCGCCGCGAAGTGCCGGCCTGACCGGTTGCTCCGGCGAACAGAATTTCAACGAACCGTCTGGCGTTCCTGCGCATCGCCCCTGGCCTGAAATACATGGCCCGGGGCGTTTTTTTTGCCCGGTGGAACCTCTGCGAGGTACGGCTAGTCTGTGTTGATACACCTTCAAGGAGCGCAGCACATGGACTTCATCCGCATCATCATCGCCATCATCCTGCCGCCGTTGGGCGTGTTCCTCCAGGTGGGGTTCGGCGGGGCGTTCTGGCTGAATATCCTGCTGACCTTGCTGGGCTATATCCCCGGGATCGTGCATGCGGTGTACATCATCGCCAAGCGCTGAAGACTCCCGCCGGGGACAC
>NZ_JAZDCT010000057.1:0-20207 GCF_036324045.1 Pseudomonas carassii
TCCATGTTCTCCATGAATCCGACCACTATCGTCGGATTTGGTCAAAATTTGTGCTATATTCCGCGCCCGCGATTTTCCTGCACATTAGAACCGGTCACTGACATGCAAGCAGCCAAACCACTCTACGACTATCCCAAGTACTGGGCCGAATGCTTCGGGCCAGCGCCTTTCCTGCCGATGAGCAGGGAGGAGATGGATCAGCTCGGCTGGGATTCCTGCGACATCATCATCGTGACCGGTGACGCCTACGTCGACCATGCGTCGTTCGGCATGGCCATCATCGGCCGTCTGCTGGAAGCCCAGGGCTTTCGCGTAGGCATCATCGCCCAGCCGAACTGGCAGTCGAAGGACGACTTCATGAAGCTCGGCGAGCCGAACCTGTTCTTCGGCGTCGCGGCGGGCAACATGGACTCGATGATCAACCGCTACACCGCGGACAAGAAGATCCGTTCCGATGACGCCTACACCCCCGGCGGCATGGCCGGCAAGCGTCCGGACCGCGCCAGCCTGGTGTACAGCCAGCGCTGCAAGGAAGCCTACAAGCACGTGCCGATCGTGCTCGGCGGCATCGAGGCCTCGCTGCGCCGCATCGCCCACTACGACTACTGGCAGGACAAGGTCCGCCACTCGATCCTGGTCGATGCCAGCGCCGACATCCTGCTGTACGGCAACGCCGAGCGGGCGATCGTCGAGGTCGCCCAGCGCCTGTCCCAGGGTGAAAGCATCGAGCACATCACCGACGTGCGCGGCACCGCGTTCATTCGCCGCGACACCCCGCAGGGCTGGTTCGAGATCGACTCCACCCGCATCGACCGTCCGGGCCGGGTCGACAAGATCATCAACCCGTATGTGAACACCCAGGACACCCAGGCCTGTGCCATCGAGCAGGCCAAGGGCGAGCAGGAAGACCCGAACGAAGCCAAGGTCGTGCAGATTCTCGACAGCCCGAGCGTCACCCGCGAGAAGTCGGTGATCCGCCTGCCGTCGTTCGAGAAGGTACGCAACGACCCGGTGCTCTACGCCCACGCCAACCGCGTGCTGCACCTGGAGACCAACCCGGGCAACGCCCGCGCCCTGGTACAGAAGCATGGCGACGTGGATGTGTGGTTCAACCCGCCACCCATTCCCATGACCACCGAGGAAATGGACTACGTATTCGGCATGCCGTATGCGCGTATCCCGCACCCGGCCTATGGCAAGGAGCGCATCCCGGCCTACGAGATGATCCGCTTCTCGGTGAACATCATGCGTGGCTGCTTCGGTGGCTGCACCTTCTGCTCGATCACCGAGCACGAAGGCCGGATCATCCAGAACCGCTCCCACGAATCGATCCTGCACGAGATCGAGGAGATGCGTGACAAGGTGCCGGGCTTCACCGGCGTGGTCTCCGACCTCGGCGGCCCGACCGCCAACATGTACCGCATCGCCTGCAAGAGCCATGACATCGAGAAGCACTGCCGCAAGCCGTCGTGCGTGTTCCCGGGCATCTGCGAGAACCTCAACACCGACCACAGCTCGCTGATCGAGCTGTACCGCAAGGCCCGTGCCCTGCCGGGGGTGAAGAAGATCCTGATCGCCTCGGGTCTGCGCTACGACCTGGCGGTCGAGTCGCCGGAATACGTGCGCGAGCTGGTCACCCACCATGTCGGCGGCTACCTGAAGATTGCCCCGGAGCACACCGAGCGTGGTCCGCTGGACAAGATGATGAAGCCGGGCATCGGCACCTACGACCGCTTCAAGCGCATGTTCGAGAAGTTCTCGAAGGAAGCGGGCAAGGAGCAGTACCTGATCCCGTACTTCATCGCCGCGCACCCGGGCACCACCGACGAAGACATGATGAACCTGGCCCTGTGGCTCAAGGGCAACGGCTTCCGCGCCGACCAGGTGCAGGCGTTCTATCCGTCGCCCATGGCCTCGGCCACGGCCATGTACCACTCGGGCAAGAACCCGCTGCGCAAGGTCACCTACAAGAGCGAAGGGGTGGAGATCGTCAAGAGCGAGGAGCAGCGCCGGTTGCACAAGGCATTCCTGCGCTACCACGATCCGAAGGGCTGGCCGATGCTGCGTGAAGCGCTGCAGCGCATGGGCCGCGCCGACCTGATCGGGCCGGGCAAGCACCAGCTGATCCCGCTGCACCAGCCGCAGACCGACAGCTACCAGAGCGCGCGACGCAAGAACTCGACGCCAGCCGGCAGCCACAAGGTGGGCAAGGACCAGAAGATCCTCACCCAGCACACCGGCCTGCCACCGCGCGCCAGCGACGGCAGCAAGCCGTGGGACAAGCGCGAGAAGGCCAAGGCCGAGGCGTTTGCCCGCAACCAGCAGGCGGCCAAGGAGCGTAAAGAGGCAGCCAAGGGCGGCAAGGGCAAGAAGCCGCGTCAGCCAGTCATTCCGCGCTAACGGGTCCATTTTGGGGCTGCTGCGCAGCCCTTTCGCGGCACAAGGCCGCTCCTACAGGGGATCGCATTCACTTGTAGGAGCGGCCTTGTGCCGCGAAGCGGTCCCAGGATTTCAGCCTTCAATCCGGCTGCTTGTCGACCCACTTCGGCAACACTGGCGATTGGAACCGATCCATGCCGTCCAGCAGCTCATCCGGCTGCTGCCCAAGCAACAGCATCGCCCGGTGCTGCGGCCGCACGAAGCCCTCTTCGACGATATGGTCGAGGAACCCGCCCAGCTTTTCATAGAACCCGTTCACATCCAGCAGCCCCAGCGGCTTGGCGTGATAGCCCAGTTGCCCCCAGGTCCACACCTCGAACAGCTCCTCCAGCGTGCCCAGGCCACCCGGCAGGGCGATGAAGGCATCGCTGAGCTCGGCCATGCGCGCCTTGCGCGCGTGCATGCCGTCCACCACTTCCAGGCGGGACAGGCCCTTGTGGCCGATCTCGGCGTTCATCAGGCTTTGCGGAATGATGCCGATGACTTCGCCACCGGCGGCCAGCGCGGCATCGGCGACGGTGCCCATCAGGCCGACCGCGCCACCGCCATAGACCAGCGTCAGGCCGCGGCGAGCGATGGCCTGGCCCAATGCCACGGCAGCTTCGCGATAGGCGGGGTTGGCACCGATGCTGGCGCCGCAGAAGACACAAACGGAACGTACAGGCATTGCTTATCTCCCTTTACATGCGCGCACAGGGTAAGGCGCATGCCTGTCGCTTCCAAGGGGGAGATCACTCGGGGCGGGCGAACTCGCAGATGGCGCCACTGGCTCCGTGGGCGTAGGCGGCGAGCAGGCTGTTCATGAAGCTGGAAAGGGACATTTCATTCAACTCCTAAATGAGAGGTTGTCCCATCGTCTATCAAGAGGGCATGATGTGCACTTTGATTGGTTGTATACAATCCATTGAACAAATCTACTGCCTGGCCACTTGACACCCCTTGACCCACATCAGGTACGGGCGTCCTGTTTTCAGGCAGTCTCGCAATTGATAAAACCCTGCCAAGGAGATTCATGATGTTTGCGAAAGCTGTAGCGGTATCCCTGCTGACCCTCGCCAGCGCCTCTGTCTTTGCCGCCGACTGCAAGGTGACTGTCGACTCGACCGACCAGATGTCGTTCAACACCAAGGAATTCACCATCGACAAGAGCTGCAAGACCGTCGAGATCGAACTGACCCACGGTGGCAGCCTGCCGAAGAACGTCATGGGCCATAACCTGGTCATCAGCAAGACCGCCGACATGCAGGCCATCGCCACCGAAGGCATGTCGCAAGGCCTGGACAAGGACTACATCAAGGCCGACAACGCCGCGATCATCGGCCACACCAAGATGATCGGTGCCGGCGAGAAGGACACCATCAAGCTCGACACCTCGAAGCTGGAAGCCGGTGGCGACTACAGCTTCTTCTGCACCTTCCCGGGCCACATCTCGATGATGAAGGGCAAGGTCGTCGTCAAGTAACGATTGGCTGAGCAGGGGAGGGCTTTGCCCTCCTTTCGCGACACAAGGCCGCTCCCACAGGGAAATGTGATCCCCTGTGGGAGCGGCCTTGTGTCGCGAAAGGGCTGCGTAGCAGCCCCATTGGCCTCAAGGCGCGAACGGCAGCTCGCGCTTGTGCTGGGTCTTGCGGTAGGTGGCGACGATGATGTCGAACGCTGCCTGATCGAGCGGCTGCCCATGCAAGAATGCGTCGATCTGCTGGTAGGTCACGCCGTGTGACGCCTCGTCCGGCTTGCCCGGTTCCAGGTCTTCCAGGTCCGCGGTCGGCACTTTCTCCACGAGTGACTCCGGCGCACCGAAGCTGCGTGCAATCGCCCGTACCTGGTTCTTCACCAGCCCGCTCAGCGGCGCCAGGTCGCAGGCACCATCACCGAACTTGGTAAAGAACCCCATCACCGCCTCGGCGGCGTGGTCGGTGCCGATCACCAGGCCCGCGCGGGCGCCGGCGACGGTGTACTGGGCGACCATGCGCGTGCGCGCCTTGACGTTGCCGACGACGAAGTCCACCAGAGTCGGCGAGCCATTTTTCAGCACCTGAACTTCCGCCGCCAGGGCCTTCACTGCCGGGGCGATGTCGATGGTGTGCACCTCGTCGGCCTTGATCACTTCCAGGCAGGCCTGGGCGTCGTGCTCGTCGTGCTGCACCTGGTACGGCAGGCGCACGGCGATGAAGGTGTAGGCCGGGTCGCCGGTCTCGCTGCGCAGCTCGTTGATGGCGCGCTGGGCGAGCAGGGCGGCGGTCAGCGAGTCGACGCCGCCGCTGATGCCCAGGACCAGGGTCTTGAGCCGGGCATTGGCCAGGCAGTCCTTGATGAAGGCCACGCGCCGGGCGACTTCCCGCTCGAGCGCGGCGGCGTCTGCGAACGGCGGCTGCACCTTGAGCGCCCGGGCAATCTCTTGCTGAACGGCTTGCATGGGTTACTCCTTGCTGGGGACTTTGAATACGTGACGCAGGTAGGCGACGAAGTTTTCGTCGCGGCACTGGGTCTTGGCGGCTTCGTCGGAAATCTTCGCCACCGGCGAGCCGTTGCAGTCGGTCATTTTAAGCACGATGTTCATCGGTGCCACACCGGGGATGTCGCAGGTCAGGTTGGTGCCGATACCGAAGCTGACATTGATGCGCCCGCGCAGGGCCCGGAAGATCTCCAGCGAGCGGGTCAGGTTCAGGCCGTCGGAGAACACCAGGGTCTTGGTCATCGGGTCGATCCCCAGCTTCTGGTAGTGGGCGATGGCTTTCTCGGCCCAGGCCACCGGCTCGCCCGAATCGTGGCGCAGGCCGTCGAACAGCTTGGCGAAGTACAGGTCGAAGTCCCGGAGGAAGGCATCCATGGTGATGCAGTCGGTCAGAGCGATGCCGAGCAGTCCGCGGTACTCACGGACCCAGCAGTCCAGCGCGGCGATCTGGCTGTCGATCAGCCGCGGGCCGAGCTGCTGGTGGGCCATGATCCACTCGTGGGCCATGGTGCCCAGGGGCTTGATATCCAGTTTCCATGCCAGGTCGACATTGCTGGTGCCGACGAAACGGCCCGGGAACTCATCGCGCAACACCCGCACCACCTCTTCCTGCACGCGGCTGGAGAAGCGCCGCCGGGTGCCGAAGTCGGCTACCTGCAGTTCGGCCAGTTCGTCGTCGCTGGCATGGGCGCGCAGCCAGTCGAACTTGCGGTGCAGCTGGTCGCGGGCTTCGGCCAGGCGCATTCGCGGGTGCAGGTGGCGGTTGCGCACCTCGCTGATGATCGCCAGCAACGGCACCTCGAAGAGGATCACGTGCAGCCAGGGGCCGCGCAGGCGCAGGAACAGCTGATCGTTTTCGATGCCGATGCGCACATAGCGCAGGTTGAAGCGGAACAGGCGCAGGAAGCGCAGGAAGTCGGGTTTGAGGAAACTGATGCGCTCGAGGAAGGCCAGTTGGCCGTCATCCAGGGTCAGTTCGCTGAGCAGTTCAAGCTGGTTACGGATTTCGCCCAAGTAGGGCCGCAGGTCCTCGCCGTTGCGGCAGCGAAATTCCCATTCGACATCGGCGTCTGGGTAGTTGTGCAGGACGCCCTGCATCATCGTCAGTTTGTAGAAGTCGGTGTCGAGCAGGTTGTGCACGATGCGCTCGGCGAATGCGCTCTCGCTCATCAGGGGGAAGCTCCAAGGCGGGCAATGGCGACCATTGTGCCAGATCGCGGGGCAGGCCCGCTCCCACGCCGCCGGCGATCTTGCTCTTCGCAGGTAATTTTCCGTGCGCCAGCTAGCCTTCAAACGGTGCCGCCTGTAGCAGTCGCGCACCAGCGGTGTGCAGTTCGGTGACGTCCGCTGTTACAGGTCGGTTGCACGTTAACACTCGCAAGGGTTGCAATGATGGCGCTTGTCGGTTGCTCCTTGTCTAGGCGTGTCGGTGGCGCTCGTTGCGCAGTAGACGGTTGCACGCTCAATAAAGAAAAGGCCGCCGGTCGCCTCTGTTCACCCCCTGCCGTGTGTTTTCCCGGAAGACAAAACCAATGGCACGGCCCTTGCTCGGAGCACAGGGCTGAGAAGTTGTAGTGCCAACCAAAAAAAATACTCTAGGAGCACCACCTCATGTCGCAGACGTTTTACAAGAAGGGTTTCCTGGCACTGGCCGTAGCCACGGCACTGGGTGTTTCTTCGTATGTTCAGGCCGACATCAAGATCGGCGTCGCGGGTCCCATGACCGGGGCCAACGCAGCGTTTGGCGAGCAGTACATGAAAGGTGCGCAGGCAGCGGCCGATGTGATCAACAAAGCCGGTGGCGTGAACGGCGAGAAGATCGTCCTGGTCAAGGGCGATGACGCCTGCGAGCCGAAGCAGGCCGTGGCCGTGGCCAACCGCCTGGTCGACCAGGACAAGGTGGCGGGCGTGGTCGGTCATTTCTGCTCCTCCAACACCATCCCCGCTTCCGAGGTCTACGACGAGGCCGGCGTGATCGCCATCACCCCAGGCTCGACCAACCCGCAGGTGACCGAGCGCGGCCTGTCCGCGATGTTCCGCATGTGCGGCCGTGACGACCAGCAGGGCATCGTCGCCGGCAACTACATCGTCGATGTGCTCAAGGGCAAGAAGGTCGTCGTGCTGCACGACAAGGACACCTACGGCCAAGGCCTGGCCGACGCGACCAAGGCGCAGTTGATCAAGCGCGGCGTCACGCCAGTGCTGTACGAAGGCCTGACCCGTGGCGAGAAGGACTTCAGCGCCGTGGTCACCAAGATCCGCGCCGCCGGTGCCGATGTCGTCTACTTCGGCGGCCTGCACCCCGAGGCCGGCCCGCTGGTACGCCAGCTGCGCGAGCAGGGCCTGAAGGATGTGGCGTTCATGTCCGACGACGGCATCGTCACCGACGAACTGGTGGCCACCGCCGGCGGCGCCCAGTACACCAACGGCGTGTACATGACCTTCGGCGCCGACCCGCGCCTGCTGCCCGACAGCAAGACCGTGGTGGAGGAGTTCCGCAAGAACGGCACCGAGCCTGAGGGCTACACCCTCTACGCCTACGCTTCGGTCCAGGCCCTGGCCGCCGCCTTCAACGGCGCCAAGTCGAACAAGGGCGAGGACGCCGCCAAATGGCTCAAGGCCAACCCGGTCAAGACCGTCATGGGCGAGAAGAAGTGGGACAGCAAGGGCGACCTGACCGTCTCCGACTACGTGGTCTACCAGTGGGATGCCAACGGCAAGTACCACCAGCTGGAAAAACAAAAATAACAATGGCCAACGGCCCGCGTGCGTTTCGCACCGGGCCGTAGCCCCGCGGTACCTGTCATTGTCAGTAGATCTGCACAGTTCTGCGCTGCGAGGGCCGTTGCATCCGGATCCTGCGTGGTCGGCGCTCGTGCAATCTCAATCAGGTGAGATTGCGTTATGGATGGTATTTTCCTGCAGCAACTGGTCAACGGCCTGACCCTCGGGTCGGTCTACGGCCTGATCGCCATCGGCTACACAATGGTCTATGGCATTATCGGCATGATCAACTTCGCGCACGGCGAGGTGTACATGATCTCCGCGTACCTCGCGGCGATCAGCCTGGCATTGCTGGCCTACTTCGGTATCGAGTCGTTTCCGCTGCTGATGCTGGGCACCCTGTTGTTCACCATCGTCGTCACCGGCGTCTATGGCTTCACCATCGAACGCATCGCCTACAAACCCCTGCGCAACTCCACCCGCCTGGCCCCGCTTATCAGCGCCATCGGTATCTCGCTGATCCTGCAGAACTACGCGCAGATCAGCCAGGGCGCCCGCCAGCAAGGCGTGCCGACCCTGCTCGAAGGCGCCATGCGCATCGAGGTCGGTACCGGCTTCGTGCAATTGACCTACACCAAGATCTTCATCCTGGTGGCCGCCTTCGTCGGCATGGCGTTGCTCACCTACGTCATCAAGTACACCAAGCTCGGGCGCATGTGCCGGGCCACGCAGCAGGATCGCAAGATGGCCTCGATCCTGGGCATCAACACCGACCGGGTGATTTCCTACGTATTCGTCATCGGTGCGGTGATGGCCGCGCTGGCCGGCGTGCTGATCACCATGAACTACGGCACCTTTGACTTCTACGCCGGTTTCATCATCGGCATCAAGGCGTTCACCGCCGCGGTGCTCGGCGGCATCGGATCGCTGCCGGGGGCGATGCTCGGCGGCATCATCCTGGGGATCTCCGAGTCGTTGTTCTCCGGCCTGATCAACTCCGACTACAAGGACGTGTTCAGCTTCTCGCTGCTGGTGATGATCCTCATCTTCCGTCCCCAAGGCCTGCTGGGTCGCCCGCTCGTGGCTAAGGTGTGAACATGTCCGCTGCCAATTCTGCCTCTGTTGCCCAAACCAAGGGTTTCGACCTCAAACGCAGCCTGCTGGAGACGATCGTCGCCGGCCTGCTGGCCCTCATCGTCTTCGGTCCGGTCGTCGGCGTGGTGCTCGACGGCTACAGCTTCAACGCCGAGCCGGCCCGCGTGGCCTGGCTGGTCGGCGGCGTGATGATCGGGCGCTTCATCCTCAGCCTGTTCCTGCAGACACCGACCGGCCAGCGCATGCTCCAGGGCTTCGACAGCGGTGGCTCGGGTGTGCATGTGCTGGCGCCGGACTACAAGTCGCGGCTTCGCTACATCATCCCGGCGCTGATCGTCATCGCCATCGTGTTCCCGGTGTTCGCCAACAAGTACCTGCTGACCGTGGTCATCCTCGGCCTGATCTACGTGCTGCTGGGCCTGGGCCTGAACATCGTGGTGGGCCTGGCAGGCCTGCTCGACCTGGGCTACGTGGCGTTCTACGCCATCGGCGCCTACGGCCTGGCCCTTGGCTACCAGTACCTGGGCCTGGGTTTCTGGAGCGTGCTACCGCTGGCGGCGATCGCCGCGGCGCTGGCCGGGTGCATCCTCGGCTTCCCGGTGTTGCGCATGCACGGCGACTACCTGGCCATCGTCACCCTGGGCTTCGGCGAGATCATTCGCCTGGTGCTGAACAACTGGCTGTCCTTCACCGGCGGCCCGAACGGCATGCCGGCGCCGTCGCCGACCTTCCTGGGGCTGGAGTTCGGCCGTCGGGCGAAGGACGGCGGAGTGCCGATCCATGAGTTCTTCGGCTTCGATTACAACCCCAACCTGAAGTTCGTGTTCATCTACGCCGTGCTGTTCCTGGTGGTGCTGGCGGTGCTGTACATCAAGCACCGGCTGACCCGCATGCCGGTCGGGCGCGCCTGGGAGGCCCTGCGCGAGGACGAGATCGCCTGCCGTTCCATGGGCCTGAACCATGTGCTGGTCAAGCTCTCGGCCTTCACCCTGGGCGCCTCCACCGCCGGCCTGGCCGGGGTGTTCTTCGCCACCTACCAAGGCTTCGTCAACCCGTCGTCGTTCACCTTCTTCGAGTCGGCGCTGATCCTGGCCATCGTCGTGCTCGGCGGCATGGGTTCGACCGTGGGCGTGGTGATCGCGGCGTTCGTGCTGACCGTGGCGCCGGAACTGCTGCGCAGCTTCTCCGAGTACAGGGTGCTGCTGTTCGGCGTGCTGATGGTGCTGATGATGATCTGGCGACCGCGGGGGCTGATCCGCATCAGCCGTACCGGCGTGGTCCCGCGTAAAGGAGTGGCGCCATGAGCGACGAAATCATTCTGTCGGTCGACAACCTGATGATGCAGTTCGGCGGCATCAAGGCGCTCAGCGATGTCAGCCTGAAGGTCAAGCGCAATCAGATCTTCGCCCTGATCGGCCCCAACGGCGCTGGCAAGACCACCGTGTTCAACTGCCTCACCGGCTTCTACAAGGCCAGCGGCGGACGTATCGAGCTGAACGTGCGCGGCAGCCACACCAACGTCATCCAGCTGCTCGGCGAGCGCTTCCAGGCGGCGGACTTCGTCTCGCCGGCGCGCTTTGCCAACCGCCTGTACTACAAGATGTTCGGCGGTACTCACCTGGTCAACCGCGCAGGTCTTGCCCGCACCTTCCAGAACATTCGCCTGTTCAAGGAAATGTCGGTGGTGGAAAACCTGCTGGTGGCCCAGCACATGTGGGTCAACCGCAACCTGCTGGCCGGCGTGCTCAACACCCCGGGCTACCGCAAGGCCGAGAGCGACGCGCTGGACCATGCGTTCTACTGGCTGGAGGTGGTCGACCTGGTCGATTGCGCCAATCGCCTGGCTGGCGAGCTGTCATACGGCCAGCAGCGGCGCCTGGAGATCGCCCGGGCCATGTGCACGCGGCCGAAGATCATCTGCCTGGACGAGCCGGCCGCCGGCCTCAACCCGCAGGAGACCGAGGCCCTGAGCCGCATGATCCGCGTGCTGCGCGACGAGCACGACATCACCGTGGTGCTGATCGAGCACGACATGGGAATGGTGATGAGCATCTCCGACCATATCGTCGTGCTCGATCACGGCAACGTGATCGCCGAGGGCACGCCGCAGGACATCCGCCACAACCCGACGGTGATCGCCGCCTACCTGGGTGCAGACGAAGAGGAGCTGATATGAGTGCGCCCATTCTCGAGTTGAAGGACCTGGATGTGTTCTACGGGCCGATCCAGGCCCTGAAGAAAGTCTCGATGCACATCAACGAAGGCGAGACGGTGAGCCTGATCGGCGCCAACGGTGCGGGCAAGTCGACACTGCTGATGTCGATCTTCGGTCAGCCGCGGGCGGCCTCCGGGCAGATCGTCTATCGCGGCACCGACATCACCCGCAAGTCGTCTCACTACATTGCCTCCAACGGCATCGCCCAGTCTCCAGAAGGGCGCCGGGTGTTCCCCGACATGACCGTCGAGGAGAACCTGATGATGGGTACCATTCCGATTGGCGACAAACATGCCGGTGAGGACATGCAGCGCATGTTCGAGCTGTTCCCACGGCTCAAGGAACGGCGCAACCAGCGCGCCATGACCATGTCCGGTGGCGAGCAGCAGATGCTCGCCATCGCCCGGGCGCTGATGAGCCGGCCCAAGCTGCTGCTGCTCGACGAGCCATCGCTGGGGCTGGCACCGATCGTGGTCAAGCAGATCTTCTCCACCTTGCGCGAGCTGGCGCAGACCGGCATGACCATCTTCCTCGTGGAGCAGAACGCCAACCATGCGCTGAAGCTGTCGGACCGGGCCTATGTGATGGTCAACGGGCAGATCCGCATGACCGGGACCGGGCAGGAGCTGTTGGTCAACGAGGAGGTGCGTAACGCCTATCTGGGCGGGCACTGAGGATTTAGCATGCTCTTTGTAGGAGCGGCCTCGTGTCGCGAAAGGGCCGCGAAGCGGCCCCGGCGATTTTGCATGGTGTTGAGATCCTGGGGCCGCTTCGCAGCCCTTTCGCGACACGAGGCCGCTCCTACAGGGGGTATTGCCGCGCGATGCGTTTTATGTCAAACGGCGGATGTGGACAACTTGTCGCATATCTTTCTTGAAGCGCTCCACAAGTCCACTGCAACCCCTTGTTTCCACAAGTGGAAAACTTTCCACGGATTATGTGGAACCGCCTGTGGAAAACATGGTGGCACCTCGCTCCAGCCCAGATAAATCAGTGTGTGCGAGCATTTGGTCGTTTTTTGACCAAGTGCTACTTGTGCATGATTTTGCATGTGTTTTGCGCAGCCAATGGATCCGCCTACAGCGTGGGGCTTTCTGTGGATAACTCTGTGGGAAAACCTTGGACAGACCGCCAGAGGCGGCATGGTTGAAAGCGTTGCGCCATCATCCAAGGATGTCCACAACGCGCAGAGGTTCCCTTGACCCGTCGAGTTGCCCCCAATCCATGGGGAAAGCCTTGTGGATAAGATGCGCATAGCCCGGTGCAACCCTTCTACCACGGGCATCAGCGGGGTTAGTACGTTTTTTGATCAGTGGCGATGACAGTTGTGGTCAAGCCTTGCGCCGGGCATGCTGCGAGGCCTGTCGACGACAATCCAACGCTAAGGAGAAGAGCATGACATCCACCGTATTCATCACTGGCGCGACGTCCGGTTTTGGCGAGGCCACCGCCCGCCGTTTCGCCGACGCCGGCTGGAAGCTGGTGCTCACTGGTCGGCGCAAGGAGCGCCTGGATGCGTTGTGCCAGGAACTGTCGGCCAAGACCGAGGTGCACGGCCTGGTGGTCGACGTGCGTGACCGTCAGGCAATGGAAGCCGCCATCGCCAGTCTGCCGCCGAGCTTCGACAAACTGCAGGGCCTGGTCAACAACGCCGGATTGGCGCTGGGTGTGGACGCCGCGCAGAACTGCAGCCTGGACGACTGGGAAACCATGGTCGATACCAACATCAAGGGGCTGATGTACACCACTCGCCTGCTGTTGCCTCGGCTGATCGCCCATGGCCGTGGCGCGTCGATCCTCAACGTCGGTTCGGTGGCGGGCAACTACCCGTATCCGGGCGCTAACGTGTATGGCGGCACCAAGGCCTTTGTCGGTCAGTTTTCCCTGAGCCTGCGCTGCGACCTGCGAGGGACGGGCGTGCGGGTGAGCAATATCGAGCCGGGGCTGTGCGAGAGCGAGTTCTCGCTGGTGCGCTTCGGCGGTGATCAGGCCAAGTATGACGCCACCTATGCCGGCGCCGAGCCGATCCAGCCGCAGGACATTGCCGAAACCATCTTCTGGATTCTCAACCAGCCGGCGCATATCAACATCAACAGCCTTGAGTTGATGCCGGTGAGCCAGGACTGGGCGGGGTTCTCGATTGATCGGTCGGCCAAGGGCTGATCCGAGGGCGTCTGTACCGGCACGCCCGCCCTTGTAGGAGCGGCCTTGCGTCGCGAAAGGGCTGCGCAGCAGCCCCAGGATTACAGCGCAAACACACACATTGCTGGGGCTGCTTTGCAGCCCTTTCGCGACACAAGGCCGCTCCTACATGGAGATTACTTCAGGCCAGGCGCTGCAAGCCTTCGAGGCAGGTAGCCAGGTGGTAAGGGGTAGTCGACGGCATGTCATGGCGGCTCACCGCCCCCGCGCCATCACGGCACTCATGCCAGCCACCGTCATGCAGGAATCGCGACTCCAGCGCCTGTAGCTGCGCCAGCAACCTCGCCTCGCTTCCTGGCCGCAAGGCCAGTGCCCGCAGGTACTCGGCCTGGGCCCAGATCCGTTGGGTCGCATCGATGACCTTGCCGTCCACATCGAGCATCGCCAGCACCGCCGAATCCTTCACTCCGTACCGCTCGGCAAAGTCGAAGGCTCGTTCGATGGAGGCGTGCAATGCTGTGTCGCGCAACAGTGGCGAGGTATCCAGCAGGTAGAACCATTCGAACTGGTGGCCTGGCTCGAACCAGTTATCCACAGCCCCGCGCGGTTTCTCCAGCATCAGGCCTTGGCTCGGTTCGATGAACTGCGCCTGCAACGCTTCGCACAGCTGCAGCAGCGACTGGCGAACCTCGTCGTCCTCGCGCACGGCCAGCACCTGGAGGAAGGCCTCGGCCAGGTGCATCTGCGGGTTTTGCAATGGGCCGCTGCCCAGGTCCGACCAGTCTTCACCGAGGCTGGCCTCGTACAGGCCATCGTCGCGGGCGAACTGCTCGGCAACGACTTCGAGGGCGCCGTTGAGCGTGGCCTCGACCAGGCCTTCGCCGACCTTGCCCCAGTAATGGGCGCAGGCGAACACGATGAAGGCGTGGGTGTAGAGGTCCTTGCGCCGATCCAGCGGTTTGCCCTGGGCGTCGATGCTGTAGAACCAGCCACCGTGCTCGGCGTCGTGGAAGTGCTTCTGCAGCGAACGGAACAGCGCGGCGGCGCGTTCGGCGGCGCCCGGTTGCCCGATGCGGCTGCTGAACAGGTACAGCTGGCGGGCGCAGGCCATGGCCCGGTAGCGCTGCACCGGCAGTGGCCGGTGCTGGGTGTCCAGGGCTTCGTACGGCAGGGCCATGTCGGCGTTCCAGCCAGGGCCCTGCCACAGCGGCACGATGCGCTCGGCGAAGTGCTGTTGGAAACGGGTCAATGCGGGGCGGGGGTCAGACATGGTCGCGCTCGTGACGGTCGGGCAGGGCGCCATGGTAGCAGAAGTGGCAAGTGCTTCGTGTGCGCGGGCCGTTCTGGGCGAAGGCGTCAGCCAGGATTACCCAGTCCCTGCCAATGCCGCGCGCCGACGAAGATGAAGCGCAACTGTTGGGTGATCTTTTCCTGTGGCGTCAGCGCCTGTGAATGACCCGGCTCGGGACTGTCGATCAGCTCGGGCAGGGTGGCGAACACGGTCTTGACCACCAGGTCGGCCATCACCGCCAGGGCGGCGTCGTCCAGGTGTTGCCAGCGCGGCATGCGCGCCAGGTCCGTGGCCAGGTCGTTGCTGATGTCCTGGCGCAGGCGGGCGATGGCCTGGCGCACCGGCTGCGAGCCGCCGTATTGCTCGCGGGCGAGGAACAGGAACTGCGCCCGATGGGCGATGACCACGTCGAGGAAGATGCGCACCGAGGCGTCGGTGATGCCGCCCAGTTCGAATTCGTTGTGGCGCACCAGGCGGATGGTCTGGCGGAAAGTGGTGTCCACTTCGGCAACCAGGGCCAGGCCCAGGGCATCCATGTCGGGAAAGTGGCGGTAGAAGCCCGTGGGCACGATACCCGCGGCCTTGGCCACCTCGCGCAGGCTAATGCTGCCGAAGCCACGGCCGCTCTCCATGAGCAGGCAGGCGGCGTCCAGCAGGGCCTGGCGGGTTTGTAACTTCTGTTCGGCGCGCGGCAGCATGGGGCAGGATTCTATGACTGTACGACTGGGCATTCTGGATAAAAAAACAAAGCCCGGTCAATGGACCGGGCTTGGAGGGTAGCAGGCGCAGTGGGGCGGGTTGTTGTTCTCGGCCATGGCGATCAGCTCACACGGCTGAGTTCGACCAGACGATCCGAGCCACCCTCGGCGACACGGTTGTTGCGTTCGTTGAGGCGATCGGCGCCACCTTCAGCGACACGGTCGTTGCGTTGGATCAGACGATCCGAGCCTCCTTCGGCAACGCGGTCGTTGCGTTGGATCAGACGATCCGAGCCACCTTCGGCAACGCGGTCGTTGCGTTGGATCAGACGATCCGAGCCACCTTCGGCAACGCGGTCGTTGCGTTCGATCAGGCGATCCGAGCCACCTTCGGCAACGCGGTCGTTGCGTTCGATCAGGCGATCCGAGCCACCTTCGGCGACGCGGTTGTTACGTTCGAGCAGACGCTCGGAACCGCCTTCGGCCACACGGCCTGCGCGTTCCTGCAGGCGCTCGGCGCCCCCTTCTGCCAGAGTGTTCAGCGGTTGGCTGACGGTGGCGGCGCTGGAGCGCGATTCGGCGCTCAGGTGCTGGTCTTCGGCTGGCAGGGCGAAGGCGTTGGCGGCAAGTACGGACAGGGTCAGGCTCAGCAGCAGATGGCGTTTCATGGTTCGGTGCTCCTCGGGGGGGGCTGGAAAGTGGGTACGAAGCCAATGCTACGCCTGGTAACTCCAGAGAAAAGTTCATCAGGATAATGGTAACAATCGACGGGATTGATACTGTGCGTGGAGGGCTCTGGATCAATGTTTTCAGGTGTTCCGCAAGCGCTGAGGCACGCTTGAGCCCCGGTAACACTGCCGCTGTCCATGGACAAAAAGCTGAGAAAATCGTCAGGAAAATCCTGGTTATCATGGCGCACGGATTAAACCCGGCGGTTTTTCATCAGTCCGACATAATGAGTGCCATGCAGTCAGGAGAACCATGCAATGACGCGCCCTGCCAGAATCCTCATCTGGACCTTCGCCACCCTCGCCACCCTGCTGGCGATCCTGGTGGTGGTGATCGCCACTTTCGACTGGAACCGCGTCAAGCCGCTGCTCAACGAGAAAGTCTCCGAAGCCCTGCACCGGCCCTTCGCGATCAACGGCAACCTCGCCGTGCACTGGCGCACCGAACCCGAGGAAGGCGGCTGGCGCGCTTTCGTGCCCTGGCCGCACTTCAGCGCCGAGGACCTCACCCTGGGCAACCCCGACTGGCTCAAGGCGCCGCGCATGGTCGCCCTGGAGCGCGTGGACTTTCGCCTGGCGCCGTTGCCGCTGATCGTCCAGCGCATCAGCATCCCGCGCATCGACCTGGTCAAGCCCAGCGCCAGCCTTACCCGGCTGGCCGATGGCCGGGCCAACTGGGTGTTCGATTTCGGGCCCGAGGACGAGAACGAGGCACCGTCGAAGTGGGAGCTGGACATCGGCGCCATCGGCTTCGACCAGGGCAATGTCAGCTTCGACGACCAGACGCTGAAGACCAGCATGAAGGTGCAGGTCGATCCGCTGGGCAAGCCGATCCCGTTCAGCGACATCGTCGGCAAGGCCCGCGCCGAGAAGGCCGGCAATGCCCAGGACTACGCCTTCGGTTTCAAGGCCCAGGGCCGCTACAAGGGCCTGGCGGTGGCCGGCACCGGCAAGATCGGCGGCCTGCTGGCGCTGCAGGACGCCAGCCAGCCGTTTCCGCTACAGGCCGACGTGCGTATCGGCGACACCCGGGTCGCATTGGCCGGGACCCTGACCGACCCGCGCAACCTCGGCGCCCTCGACCTGCGCCTGAAGCTGTCCGGCAGCAGCCTGGGCAACCTCTACCCGCTGACCGGCGTGACCTTGCCCGATACGCCGCCGTACGCCACCGATGGTCATCTGACCGCCAACCTGCACGCCGCCGGCGGCGCGCAGTTCCGTTACGAGGGCTTCAACGGCAAGATCGGCGACAGCGACATTCACGGCGACCTGGCCTTTGTCGCCAGCCAGCCCCGGCCGAAGCTCTCCGGCAACCTGGTGTCCAACCAGCTGCTGTTCAAGGACCTTGCGCCGCTGATCGGCGCCGATTCCAACAGCGAGCAGAAGGCCCGCGGCGGCGCCAGCAAGCAGCCGGCCGGCAAGGTGCTGCCGGTCGAAGAGTTCCGCACCGAGCGTTGGCGGGCCATGGACGCCGACGTGACCTTCGCCGGCAAGCGTATCGTGCACAGCGAGAAGCTGCCGTTCAACGACCTGTCCGCCCATGTGATCCTCGAGGACGGCCTGCTGCGCTTGGAGCCGCTGCGCTTCGGCGTGGCCGGCGGCAACCTCGATTCCAACATCCGCCTGGACGGACGCAGCGCGCCATTGCAGGGCCGCGCCCGGCTGACCGCGCGTGGCTTCAAGCTCAAGCAGCTGTTCCCCAGCTTCGCGCCGATGCAGACCAGCTTCGGCGAACTCAATGGCGATGCCGATATCAGTGGCCGGGGCAACTCGGTGGCGGCTCTGCTGGGCACTTCCAACGGGGATCTGCGCCTGCTGATCAACGATGGCGCGATCAGCCGCAGCCTGATGGAAATCGCCGGGCTCAATGTCGGCAACTACGTGATCGGCAAGCTGTTCGGCGATGAAGATGTGAAGATCAACTGCGCCGCGGCGGATGTCGGGATCAAGAATGGCCTGGCCACCACCCGGTTGTTCGTCTTCGACACCGAGAACGCGATCATCTACATCAACGGCACGGCCAACTTCGCCAGCGAGCAGCTGGATCTGAAGATCACCCCCGAGTCCAAGGGCTTGCGTCTGTTCTCGCTGCGTTCACCGTTGTATGTGCGCGGACCGTTCGCCAAGCCAAGTGCCGGCGTGCAGGCGGTGCCGCTGGCTTTGCGTGGCGCGGGGATGGTGGCGCTGGGCGTGGTGGCCGGTCCGGCGGCGGGGCTGTTGGCGCTGATCGCGCCGAGCAGCGGGGATGAGCCGAACCAGTGCACGCCGTTGTTGCAGCAGATGCGCGCCGGCAAGGCGCCGGCTGCAGTGAAGAGCAAGAAATAGGGCCGCTTTGCGGCCCGTTCGCGGCACAAGGCCGCTCCTACAAAGGTTACGCAATCCCTTGTAGGAGCGGCCTTGTGCCGCGAACGGGCTGCAACGCAGCCCCTTGCAATTACAGCCCCTGCAACAGGTCCGACATATCGTCCGCGTGCTCTTCCTCCTGCGCCAGGATGTCCTCGAAGATGCGCCGGGTGGTCGGATCCTTGTCGCCGATGTACTGGATGATCTCGCGGTAGCTGTCGATGGCGATGCGCTCGGCCACCAGGTCCTCCAGCACCATCTCCTTCAACGAACTGCCCGCCACGTACTGGGCGTGGGAATTCTTCGTCAGGTTGTCCGGATTGAAGTCCGGTTCGCCGCCCAACTGCACGATGCGCTCGGCCAGCGTGTCGGCATGCTCGGCTTCCTGGTTGGCGTGCTCGAGGAACTCCGCGGCGGCGACGCTGGCCTTGATGCCGCTGGCCATGAAGTAGTGGCGCTTGTAGCGCAGGACGCAGACCAGCTCGGTGGCCAGCGACTCGTTGAGCAGGCGCAGGATCTTCTCGCGGTCGGCGTGGTAACCCTCGGTCACCGCGCCTTGCTCGACATGCTTGCGAGCGCGGGCGCGCAGGGTCTTCACATCGGTCAGTTCAACGCTCATGTTCATCTCCGTAGGCATCAGGTGGGGTCAGGCGCCGTGCACGGCGTCGCTGTCTTGCTGGCGCTGCTTGCAGGTCTTGAAGCCCTTGGCGTCGACATGACCGGTGGCGTCGAAGCGCACGTAGTAGGGCTGCTGGTGGCCATCGCGGTTGAGGATGTAGTCGTTGCAGGTGCCGCCGTGGGGCAGGTCGATGATGTTCGACGGGCTGCCGCCGATGGCGATGACCTTCTGCATGGTCATGCCGTGCTCGACCTGCTTGACCAGCGGTTCGTCGCGGTAGGTGACGTAGTCCACCGGGTTTTCCGGGCGGCTGCCGCAGGCGGCGAGGGTGGCGCTTGCCAGAAGGATGGCCAGGGTTCGCTTGTACATGGTCCCGCTCCTTGCTCAGGGTCTGTTCTGCTTGGAACCGCGCGGCGCGCCGGGAGTTCGATTGCGCTTGTCTCCGGTCGCGCTGTAGGGTGGGCCGGTCTGTTCACGGATGAGGGCAAGGGTGATGAGTCAGGAGCTGGCCACGCGTTATCCACTGGTGCTGGTGCCGGGCATGCTCGGGTTCGTGCGGGCGCTGGTGTATCCCTACTGGTTCGGCATTGTTCCGGCATTGCGCCGGGGCGGCGCGCAGGTGTTCCCGGTGCAGGTGTCGCCGCTGCATTCCAGCGAAGTGCGGGGCGAGCAGTTGCTGGGCATCATCGAGGACATCTGCCAGCGCACAGGGGCCGACAAGGTCAACCTGATCGGCCACAGCCAGGGCGCCCTCAGTGCCCGCTATGCGGCGGCGAAGCGGCCTGATCGGGTGGCTTCGGTGACGTCGGTGGCCGGCCCCAACCATGGTTCGGAACTGGCCGACCACCTCGAGCGCACGGCACCGGGCGACTCGGCCCGGGGGCGCATCCTCAAGGCCGTGTTGCATGGCTTCGCTGTGGTGCTGGGTTGGCTGGAGACCGGCTGGCGCCGCGATCCGCTGCCGATCGACGTGCACGCCTCGCACCAGTCGCTGACCAGTGCCGGGGTGGCGCTGTTCAACCAGGCTTATCCACAGGGGCTGCCCGAGGTCTGGGGGGGGGAGGGGGCGCCGGAAGTGAACGGGGTGCGCTATTACTCATGGTCCGGAACCCTGCAGCCTGGGCGTACCGACCAGGGCTTGAACCGTTTTGACGGCAGCAACTACTTCTGCCGCTTGTTTGCCCGCAGCTTCGTCAGGGAGAAGGGGCAGTGCGATGGCATGGTCGGGCGCTTCAGTTCGCACCTGGGGCAGGTGATCGGTGACGACTATCCGTTCGATCATCTGGATATCGTCAACCAGTCGCTGGGCGCGGTGGGCAAGGGTGCCGAGCCGGTGAGGCTGTTCACCGAGCATGCCGCGCGGCTCAAGGCTGTTGGGTTGTGACGAACCCGGGGGCTGCTTTGCAGCCCTTTCGCGGCACAAGGCCGCTCCTACAGACGAACGCAATACACCCACTC
>NZ_JAZDCT010000058.1:0-20158 GCF_036324045.1 Pseudomonas carassii
GTGGGTGGTCGACAGTGCTTCCCAAATCCGCGTAGGACGTTTCTCTGATTTTCCCTTTAAGGGCTATTTGGCAGCATTCGCTTACAGTTCTTGGGAGAACCTGCCTGAGGATGTCCCCATGCCCGAAGCCCGCGAGCAGATCGATGCCCGCATCGCCAGCCTTGCCGACTGGCGTGGTCCGCGCCTGGCCCGGCTCAGGGCGCTGATCCACCAGGCCGGGCTGCTCAATGCCAGTCTCAAGGGTGACACCCGCCGGGCCATCGACCTACATGAGGACGAGTGGCTCGACGAGCAGGCGTTCATCGCGCTGGTGCTCAACCTGGGGCAGTCCTGAATTACCACCCAGGCCTTGCGAGGGAGCAGTCGAGCGTCACACCGCCCGGGTGTTGAGCAGGCGCACGCCCAGACCGATGAACAGCGCACCGGTGGCGCGCTTGAACCAGGCGGCCAGGGGCGAAGCCTTCAGGCGCAGGCCGAAGCGCCAGGCGGTGAAACAGTAGAAGGAATGCACCAGGCAGACGATCAGCGCGCCGCTCAGGTACATCGCCGCGAACTGGCCGAAGATCGGCCGCCCGGGCTCGAGGAACTGCGGCAGGAAGGCGCAGAAGAACACCAGGGTCTTGGGATTGCTCACCGAGACCAGGAAGGCCTCCACGGCGATCCGCCATTGCGTCTGGGGTGGCGTCGCGACCACCTGGGCCGCCGGGGCGGCGGAGCCGCTTTTACCCAGCAACTGGCGCAGGCCGAGGTAGATCAGGTAGCCGGCGCCGGCCAGCTTCAGCATCAGGAACGCCGTGGGCAGCGAGATCAGCAGGGCGCCCACGCCCATGGCCACGGCAGTGATGGTCAGCAGTTGCGCGGTGAGGTTTCCGAACAGGGTCATGCCCATGCCGGAGGGGCCGTAGCGCAGGGCGTTGCGCACCGTCAGCAGGACGTTGGGGCCGGGGATCAGCGAAGTGAGCAGGTAGGCGAAGGAGAAGGTCAACCAGAGGTGCAGGGCCATGGGAGCGCGTCCTTTGCGCGGGGAAAGTCGAACAATGCCAGCAATCGGGGCGGACCGCCATGGGGGGCTTGCGGACACATGAACTGTCGATCTGCTGGGGATGGCGTGGGAGCGGCGCACCGCTGCTCCCACAGGTACTACGCCAACCTGTAGGAGCGGCCTTGCCGAGGCGTCGGACCGGTCGGAAAGGGCTGCGCAGCAGCCCCGGGTTTCAGCGTGTTTGCAAAGACCGCCGGGGCCGCTTTGCGGCCCTTTCCGACCGGTCCGACGCCTCGGCAAGGCCGCTCCTACAGAGATCACGCCAGTTGAGAAATCTCAGCAAGACAGTTGATCCCACGCTCTACGTCCCAGGCTCAGACTCAGGCGTCAGCGTGGCAGGCGCCCGCTGACGAAGTGCGCTACATCGTTGAACCCGGGCGTCGAGGCATGGCCCGGTGTCACCAGCGAATCGATGAACGCTTCATCTTCCGCCGTGATCTTCACCTCCAGCGCGCCGGCATAGGTGTCCCACTGCGCCTCGGTGCGCGGCCCGACGATGGCCGAGCTGACCAGGCGGTTGTTCAGCACCCAGGCGATGGCGAACTCGACGATGCCCACGCCCTTGGCCTCGGTGTAGGCATGGATCTTCTGGGCGATGGCCAGCGACTCCTGGCGCCATTCCACCTCCATGATGCGCTTGTCCTGGCGGCCGGCGCGGCTGCCTTCGTCCGGGGTCGAGCCGGGCGCGTACTTGCCGCTGAGCACGCCGCGGGCCAGCGGGCTGAACGGCACCACGCCCAGGCCATGGTAGGCGGCGGCGGTCAGTTGCTCGGGTTCGGCCTGGCGGTTGACAATGTTGTACAGCGGCTGGCTGACCACAGGCTTGGCCACGCCGAGTTTCTCCGCCAGGTTGCAGATCTCGGCGATGCGCCAGCCACGGAAGTTGGACACGCCCCAGTAGCGGATCTTGCCCTGGGCCAGCAGGTCGCCGATGGCGCGCACGGTCTCTTCCAGGGGGACAGTGTGGTCCTCGCGGTGCAGGTAGTAGATGTCCAGGTAGTCGGTGCCCAGGCGCGTGAGGCTGGCCTCGATGGCATTGAACAGGTGCTTGCGCGACAGGCCGCTGCGGTTCGGCACGCCATCGACCGGGCCGTAGCCGGCCTTGGAGGCGATGATCCAGTCGTGGCGGTTGCGCGCCACCGCCTCGCCGACGATCTCCTCGGAACGGCCGCCGTTGTAGACGTCGGCGGTGTCGACTAAGTTGATGCCCTGGTCCCAGGCCTTGTCGATGATGCGCAGCGAGTCTTCGGTGCCGGTCTGCTCACCGAACATCATGCTGCCCAGCGTGAGGGCCGAGACGTGCAGGCCGGAGCGGCCGAGGGGGCGGTAGATCATTGCGAGTCATCCTTTCCTTACAGTGTGGGTGAACTTGTTTTACACAGTTCACCCCGGTAATGAAAGCTCGCGGTGGCAAAGGCAGGGTGTGTGCTCAGCGTGTCGGCAGGCCGAGCAGTTCGCGTCTTATCTCCAGGGCAATGGTTGCATAACCCTTGCCGGTACCCCGGTTGCGCAACCCGTGGTCATGCTGGGCCGTCACGTCTTCCCAGCATTCGACAGACAGCAGCTGGCAGTAGCTGCTGTCGGTCTCGAGCTCGAAGTCTATGAAGCGTTCGGTATCGGTCAACAGACTGCCCGTCAGGCTGGCCATGCCGGGGAAGTCGAACTCAAGGTCCAGCAGCAGGGAGCGTGTCCAGTCGATCCCGTGGCTTTCGGCGACGCGCAGCAGGGCAGGCGGCACCTCACGGTTGAGCCAGGGGCGTGCCGACTCTCTGATGCGATGGGCAGTGAGCAGGTTCTGTTCCTGCACATTGAGTTGTCGTTTCCTGAGCAGCCGCTGGATATCCAGGGAGCGCGAGTTCATCCGTCGGCCCCGCCGCGGCCCAGGGCCTGCAGAAAGTCCTGTTCGCCGTCTGCCTGCCACCAAGGGATGCGAACCTGGCCGCCTTGTTGCCGAAGTTGGCGCAGCAGCGACAGCAGGGCGTCGATTCGAGGCGCATCCCAGTCAGGCCCCATGCGATAGTCCAGTGTCAGGCCGTGCTCGCAGACCATCACGCCCAGGTCAGGGAGGGGCTGGCCATCGATGTCGATGCCCTTGGCCAGTACATGAAACGGATCGACAACACCGTCGCTGACACGCGAGGCATCCTGTGGGCCGGTAAAGGGCGTTTCACGCCCGCTTGCCTTGTCCCACAAGCTGCCGCAGTCCACCCTCGCACCGTGGATGAATAGGCGTGCGAATGCGCTCGGCATGTCCGCGCTCCGGGCAAAGTGGAGCTCGATTTCCGGCAGTGTCCCGTCGTCATGGCTGAAGTAGCCTGCCAAGGGGTGTGCTTGTGGCGTCTCTACATGCAATACCAACTCGATCGAGTCTTCACGCAACTGCGCAAGTCCTTCGCTCTGAATTCTGCTGATGAAGAATCGTGAGCCAGGGCGAGTTTCGGCAGGCATGGAAAAACCGTTGGCCAGCCGCTGCCTGAGCGCTTCGGTGAAGGTGATTTGAAGCATGTCTTCATGCAGTGCCAGGAACGCCTCTCGCCGATCACAGGAAACTCGCAACATCGTGCAGGTTCCTGTGGCAGCGCGAAGCGCGAATTGCGCGTGGGTGCCAGGTCGGCATCGGCGCATTGTCCGTGCCAGGTTGTTGAATGCCTGGGTACTGGCAAAGAGGTGGGCCTGGTGTTCGTGCCAGTCGAAGTGCACTGGGTCAATCTCCATGCGCTGGGGCGAGTCTGCCGCGTACTGTACGGTGAGGTGCGCGCGGTTGCCACTGCCCGGGCAACGCCAGGTCTCAATCCGGCCAGGCATCGATCAGGTCACGCGCCTCGCGGCTCGACAGCGGCCGTTTCAGCCGCTGCGACAGCACCGCCATGGCCCGTGCGTGGCCCTTGGCGATCACCGCCTCGACCTGATCGTCCAGGCACTGCAGGGCGATGAAGTCGCCTTGTTCCGGGGTGCCGACGTACTCGATGCGGTTCCAGCCGCTGGCATGCCCGAGCACTTCGTAGGTGCGCCCGTGCTGGTAGGTCCAGAAGAACGGCACGTCGTCGTAGCGGCGGCGCTCGCCGAGCATGTTGGCGGCGGCGATCACCCCATGCTGCTGGGCCAGGCGCCAGTGCTCGATGCGCACCGGGCGGCCGGCCAGGGGGAAAGTGGCGATATCGCCGGCCGCCCACAGGCCGTCGGCGGCCTGCAGATGGGCATCCACCGTCAGCGAACGGTCCTCGGCCAGGGGCAGGTCGTGCAGGTAACCGGTGGCCGGGCTGACGCCGGTGCCGAGTAGCACAAGCGGGGTATGCAGGCGCTCGCCATTGGCCAGCAACACAACCTCGACCCGCTCCCGGCCTTCGAAGCCGCTCACCTCGGTCGGTCCGTGGAACACCACGCCCTTGCGCTCGTGCAGCTCGCGCAGGGTCTGGCCGATGCGCTCGCCCAGCTGCCGGGCCAGCGGGATGGCGTGACGCGTGACCACATGCACCTGCAGGCCGTACTTGCGCAGGGCGCTGGCGGCCTCCAGGCCGATGAAACCATCGCCGACGATCACCACCGGCTGGCCCGGCTCGGCCAGGTCGAGCAACTGCGCGGCATCCGTGCGCGAGCGCAGCACGCAGATACCGGGCAACTGCACGCCGGGGAGCTCGGGGCGCCTGGGTTTGCCGCCGGTGGCCAGGAGGGCGGCGTCGTACTTCAGCCTCTGGCCGTCGGCCAGTGTGATCACGCGCTTGCCGGCATCCACGGCGCGCACCTTACCGTGCAGGCGCTGCAACTGGCCGCGGCGCAGGGCGTCCGGGGCCAGCAGGGTCGGCACTTCGTCCACCGGCATCTGCCCGGCGATGACGAACTTGCTCAGGGCGGTTCGATCGTAGGCGTTCGGCTGTTCCTGGTCGATCCACAGCAGGCGCCCGGCAAAGCCATGCTCGAGCAGGGTGGCGATGGCGGCCGAGCCGGCGGCGCCGGCGCCCACCACGACGAAGGTGCGGGCGTCGCTGTGGCGCGGCGGCGCTGTCTCGGGTAACGGCTGGTCGTCGACCCAGACCTGGCCATCCCTAAGCTGCACGGCATGACGGCGCAGGCCGGTCAGGGCCGGCGGCTCGCACACCGCGCCCTCGTCCACGGCGAAGGCGGCCTTGTGCCAGGGGCAGACCAGCAGCCCGCCACAGACCGCGCCTTCTTCCAGGGGCGCGCCCTCATGTGGGCAGTTGGCCTGGTAGGCCTTCACCAACTCGCCCTGGCGCACCAGGACGATGTCCTCGGTGCCGGCCTGGACGCGCAGGGGGCGGTGTTCCTCGAGCTGGTCGAGGCTGGCCACGGCGTGCAGGGTCATGGCGGATCTCCTCAGGCGTTGTGTTTCATTTGACGCCCGCGATGGGCCCGGGCTGCGACGAGCCGACGATCGGAGGTGGTCATTACAACTTTTCACAAAAACTTCAAATGAGACTAAATTGACTCAAAACGAATGTGTGAGTACCATTCGCGCCAATTTTAGTTAACGGCTCGGGTGAGTTCATGAGCAATTTGCGTGCAATTGGGATGGCCAGCTGGCTGGCGGTGGCCGTGGCCCTGGCCGGCTGCGAGGCGGCCGACGAACAGCAGGCCGCCGCTGAAACGGCGTTTCCGGTGGAAATCGTGACCGTGGCCGCCGAGCCACTGGCCCTGGCCTCGACCTTGCCAGGCCGGGTCGAGCCGATGCGGGTGGCCGAGGTGCGTGCCCGGGTGGCCGGCATCGTCCTGCACAAGCGTTTCGAGGAAGGTGCCGACGTCAAGGCCGGCGATGTGCTGTTCCAGATCGACCCGGCGCCGTTCAAGGCCGCACTGGCCCGCGCCGAGGCCGACCTGGCCCGGGCCCAGGCCGTGCAGCAGGAAGCCCAGGCGCGGGTAAAACGCTATGAGCCGCTGGTGAAGATCGAGGCGGTAAGCCAGCAGGACTTCGACAGCGCCACCGCCGAGCTGCGCAGCGCCCAGGCCGCCGTGCGTTCGGCCCAGGCCGACGTGCAGACCGCGCGCCTGAACCTGGGCTACGCCACGGTGACCGCGCCGATTTCCGGGCGCATCGGTCGTGCCCTGGCCACCGAAGGTGCGCTGGTCGGGCAGGGCGACGCCACGCTGATGGCGCGTATCCAGCAGCTCGATCCGATCTACGTCGACTTCACCCAGTCCGCCGCCGACGCCCTGCGCCTGCGCCAGGCCCTCAAGGACGGCGCTCTGGGTGGCGGCGACGACAAGGCGCTGACCGCCCAGGTGGAAGGCACCGACTACCAGCGCCAGGGCGCGCTGATGTTCACCGATGTGGCGGTCGACCGCGGCACCGGCCAGGTCACCCTGCGCGGGCGCTTCGACAATACCGACGGCATTCTCCTGCCGGGCATGTACGTGCGCGTGCGCACCCCCCAGGGCACCGACCAGCAGGCCATTCTGGTGCCGCAACGGGCGGTGCAGCGCGGCAGCGACGGCGAGGCGCGGGTGATGGTGGTCGGCACCGGCAGCCTGGCCGAGGCGCGCAGCGTGCGCACCGGTGTGATGCAGGGTTCGCGCTGGCAGGTCGTCGAAGGTCTGCGCGGCGGTGACCAGGTCATCGTCGGCAGCCCGGCCGGCCTGGCCCCGGGCATGCCCGTGGTGCCGGCGCAGGCGCAGCCGGTCGCGGCGAAATAAGGCGAGGGTAGCGAGATGTCCAAATTCTTCATCAATCGGCCGAACTTCGCCTGGGTCGTGGCGCTGTTCATTTCCCTGGCCGGCCTGCTGGTGATCCCGGCGTTGCCGGTGGCCCAGTACCCCAGCGTGGCACCGCCGCAGATTTCCATCACCGCCACCTACCCGGGCGCTTCGGCCAAGGTGCTGGTGGAGTCGGTGACCAGCATCATCGAGGAGTCGCTCAACGGCGCCAAGGGCCTGCTGTACTACGAGTCCACCAACAACTCCAACGGCGTCGCCGAGGTGCTGGTGACCTTCGAGCCCGGCACCGAGCCGGACATGGCCCAGGTCGACGTGCAGAACCGCCTGAAGAAGGCCGAGGCGCGCATGCCCCAGGCGGTGCTGACCCAGGGCCTGAAAGTGGAGCAGGCCAGCTCCGGCTTCCTGCTGATCTACGCCCTGACCAGCAAGGCCGGCGACCGTGGCGACACCACGGCCCTGGCAGACTACGCCGCGCGCAACATCAACAATGAACTGCTGCGCGTGCCGGGCGTGGGCAAGCTGCAGTTCTTCGCCTCCGAAGCGGCCATGCGGGTATGGGTCGATCCGCAGAAACTGGTGGGCTATGGCCTGTCCATCGACGACATCAACAACGCCATCCGTGGCCAGAACGTCCAGGTGCCGGCCGGCAGCTTCGGCAGCACGCCGGGGGCCAGCGAACAGGAGCTGACCGCGACCCTGGCGGTGCAGGGCACCCTCGACACCCCTGAGGCGTTCGCCGGCATCGTCCTGCGCGCCAACCCGGACGGCTCCAGCGTGCGCCTGGGCGATGTCGCGCGCCTGGCCATCGGCAGCGAGAACTACAACCTGTCCGCGCGCCTGAACGGCCACCCGGCCGTGGCCGGCGCGGTGCAGCTGGCGCCTGGCGCCAACGCGATCCAGACCGCGACGCTGGTCAAGGAACGCCTGGCGGAGCTTGCGCAATTCTTCCCCGAGGGCGTCGAATATTCGGTGCCCTACGACACCTCGCGCTTCGTCGACGTGGCCATCGAGAAGGTGATCCACACCTTGATCGAAGCTATGGTGCTGGTGTTCCTGGTGATGTTCCTGTTCCTGCAGAACGTGCGCTACACCCTGATCCCGTCGATCGTGGTGCCGGTGTGTCTGCTGGGCACGCTGATGATCATGAAGCTGCTCGGCTTCTCGGTGAACATGATGACCATGTTCGGCATGGTGCTGGCCATCGGCATCCTGGTAGACGATGCCATCGTGGTGGTGGAGAACGTCGAGCGCTTGATGGCCGAGGAGGGCCTGTCGCCGGTGGACGCGACCATCAAGGCGATGGGGCAGGTGTCCGGGGCGATCATCGGTATCACCATGGTCTTGGCGGCGGTGTTCCTGCCGCTGGCGTTCATGTCCGGTTCCGTGGGGGTGATCTACCAGCAGTTCTCGGTGTCGCTGGCGGTGTCGATCCTGTTCTCCGGCTTCCTCGCCCTGACCTTCACTCCGGCGCTGTGCGCCACGCTGCTCAAGCCGGTGCCCCACGGTCACCACGAGAAAGGCGGTTTCTTCGGCGCCTTCAACCGCGCCTTCGCCCGCGTGACCGAGCGTTACTCGGTGATGAACAGCGCCCTGGTAGCCCGTGCCGGCCGCTGGATGCTGGCCTACGTCGGCATCCTGGTGGTGCTCGGTTATTCCTACCTGCGTCTGCCGGAAGCCTTCGTGCCGGCGGAAGATTTGGGCTACAGCATCGTCGACGTGCAACTGCCGCCGGGCGCCAGCCGGGTGCGTACCGACCACACCGCCGAGGCGCTGGAACAGTACCTGATGTCCCGCGACGCGCTGGCCAGCTCGTTCATCGTCAGCGGCTTCAGTTTCTCGGGCCAGGGCGACAACGCCGCGCTGGCGTTCCCTACCTACAAGGACTGGTCCCTGCGTGGCCCCGAGCAATCGGCGGAGGCGGAAACCGCCGCCATCAACGCCCAGTTCGCGGCCAATGGCGACGGCACCATCACTGCGGTCATGCCGCCGCCGATCGACGGCCTGGGCAACTCCGGCGGTTTCGCCCTGCGCCTGATGGACCGTGGCGGCCTGGGGCGCGAAGCGCTGCTGGCGGCCCGCGACCAGCTGCTGGCCCGCGCCAACGGCAACCCGGTGATCCTCTACGCGATGATGGAAGGCCTGGCCGAGGCGCCGCAGTTGCGCGTGCAGATCGACCGCGATAAGGCCCGCGCCCTCGGCGTGAGCTTCGAAACCATCAACAGCACCCTGGCCACCGCCTTCGGTTCGGCGGTGATCAACGATTTCACCAATGCCGGGCGCCAGCAGCGTGTGGTGGTGCAGGCCGAGCAGGGCGAGCGGATGACCCCGGAAAGCGTGCTGCGCCTGTATGCGCCCAACGCCAGTGGCGAGCAGGTGCCGTTCAGCGCCTTCGTCACCACCAAGTGGGAAGAGGGCCCGGTGCAGCTGGTGCGTTACAACGGCTACCCGTCGATCCGCATCGCCGGTGACGCCGCGCCTGGCTACAGCACCGGCCAGGCAATGGCCGAGATGGAGCGCCTGGTCAGCGAGCTGCCGCCTGGTATCGGCTACGCCTGGACGGGCCTGTCGTACCAGGAGAAGGTCTCCAGTGGCCAGGCCACGGCCTTGTTCGCCCTGGCCATCCTGGTGGTGTTCCTGCTGCTGGTGGCGTTGTACGAAAGCTGGGCGATCCCGCTGACGGTGATGCTGATCGTGCCGATCGGCGCCTTGGGCGCGGTGTGGGCGGTGATGCTCACCGGCCTGCCCAACGACGTGTACTTCAAGGTCGGCCTGATCACCATCATTGGCCTCGCGGCGAAAAACGCGATTCTGATCGTCGAGTTCGCCAAGGAGCTGTGGGAGAAGGGCTACAGCCTGAGCGACGCCGCCATCGAGGCCGCGCGCCTGCGTTTCCGGCCGATCGTGATGACCTCCATGGCCTTCATCCTCGGCGTGGTGCCGCTGGCCATCGCCACCGGCGCCGGCGCGGCCAGCCAGCGCGCCATCGGTACCGGGGTGATCGGCGGCATGCTCAGCGCCACCTTGCTGGGCGTGGTGTTCGTGCCGATCTGTTTCGTATTCGTGCTGAAGCTGCTCAAGCGCAAGCCGGCCCCCGTGCAACACGCTGTCGAGGTGACGAAGTAATGCTGATGCGCAATCTTGCAATCCCGTTCGCGCTGGCTGTCACCTTGGTCGGCTGCTCCCTGGCGCCGACCTACCAGCGTCCCGAGGCGCCGGTGGCGACCGCGTGGGGTGATGCCGCCGGCCATCACGGCAAGGCGGTGGAGCAACTGGGCTGGCAGGCGTTCATCGTCGACCCGTCCCTGCGCCAGCTGGTGGGCACCGCGCTGGACAACAACCGCTCGCTGCGCCAGACCCTGTTGGATATCGAGCAGGCCCGCGCGCAGTACCGCATCCAGCGTGCCGACCGGGTCCCGGGCTTGAATGCCGGGGCTTCCGGCAATCGTCAGCACCTGCCAGCCGACTTGTCGAGCAATGGCCGCGAGGGCGTCAGCAGCACCTACCAGGTGGGCCTGTCGCTGCCGGAATACGAAGTGGACCTGTTCGGTCGGGTCAAGAGCCTGAGCGACGCGGCCCTGGAGCAGTACCTGGCCACCGAGGCGGTCGGACGTGCGGCGCGCATTGCCCTGATCGCCGAGGTCAGCCAGGCCTACCTGACCCTGGACGGCGCCGAGCGGCGCTTGGCGCTGACCCGCCAGACCCTGGCCAGCCGCGAGGATTCGCTGGCCCTGGTCGGCCAATGGCGCGCCGCCGGCACGGCCACGGCGTTGGATCACCAGGAGGCGCTGGGGCTGGTCGAGCAGTCGCGGGCAGAGCTCGAAGGCATCGTGCGCGAGCAGCGCCAGGCCTTCAACGCCCTGGTGCTGCTGCTGGGCAGCGCGGACGCGGCCAAGGCGATCCCCGCCGAGCGCAGCGAGGCGCCGATGGTTCTGCAGGACATCGCCCCGGGCGCGCCGTCGGCTCTGCTCGAACGGCGCCCGGACATCCTCGCCGCCGAACACCGGCTGCGGGCGCGCAACGCCGACATCGGCGCGGCGCGGGCGGCGTTCTTCCCGCGGATCAGCCTGACAGGCAGCTTCGGCACCTCCAGCACGCAGATGTCCGGGTTGTTCGACGGTGGCTCGCGCAGCTGGAGCTTCATGCCGCAGCTGTCGCTGCCGCTGTTCGACGCCGGGCGCAACAAAGCTGGCCTGAGCCTGGCCGAGGCGCGCAAGGATTCGGCGGTGGCGGCTTACGAAGGCACGATCCAGACCGCCTTCCGCGAAGTCGCCGACGCCCTGGCCGCCACCGACACCCTGCGCCGCGAGGAAGCAGCGCGGCGGGCCCTGGCCGACACCAGCCGGGCGACCGTGGCGCTGGCCAAGGCGCGTTACGAGGGTGGGGTGGACAGCCACCTGCGCTACCTGGATGCGCAGCGCAACGGTTATGTCAACGAAGCGGCCTTCATCGAGGCCAGCACCCAGCGTCAGCTGGCGTTGGTTGATCTGTTCCGTGCCCTGGGCGGTGGTTGGCCGGACAAGGGCTGAAAGACTCCTTTGGTTGGGGAATCCAACCGCTTGGCCCCGGGGGATCTTTGCCCCGGGGCTTTTTTATTGGGTTTTACACGATCTCTGTAGGAGCGGCCTTGTGTCGCGAAAGGGCCGCGTAGCGGCCCCGGCAATATTCGCCTTGCCACGAGATCCTGGGGCTGCTTTGCAGCCCTTTCGCGACACAAGGCCGCTCCTACAGAGATCGTGGTGTACTACGCCTGACAGTTCAATCCTGCAACAGATCCGGGCTGTTGAAGTTACTCAATCGCGGATCGTCCTCGACACACTCCAGCCCCTGGACACTCGCCTGCAGCAAGGCCTTCTGCAAACTCCGCTCACCCGCCTGCCAGGCCTGCTCCAGCAGCGGCAGCAACCGCCGCGGCAACACACTGAACATCGGCTGCCAGTACCCACCTTGGCGCACCATGGCCGCGCTGTCGTGGGCCACCGCCAGGGCCAGCAGGTCTTCGACCAAGGCCCGGTCGATCCGCGGCGCATCGCAGGCCAGCAGCGCCACCCACTCATGCCGCGCCACCTTGAGCCCGCTGATGACCCCGGCCAGCGGGCCGGGAAAGTCCGCTTCGGCATCGCCGACGAGCTGGTCTGCATAAATCGCATAGGCCGCCTGGTTGCGGTTGCAGGAGATCACCAGGTCATCGCTGAGCGCCCGCACGGCACGTTGCACATGGGCCACCAGCGGCTCACCGCGCCAGGCCACCATGCCCTTGTCGCGGCCGCCCATGCGCTGGCCACGGCCTCCGGCGAGGATGAGAATGGAGCAGGGGGGGAGGGCGGTGGACATGAGACAGGCTCTACGGCGGCATGGCCTGCAACCCTCCCACTTCGTCCTTGTATTGTCCAGTGCGCTACAGACGGTGCGCCTGGTATTTCTGTCAGTTGTGCGGGGCGCATTGCCAATGGCTAATTGGGCTCGCGGCCATGGGTCGAATCGAGCCATTGGCAAGCATCACGGAGAGTGTTGATGAACAAGAGCGAACTGATCGAGTCCGTTGCGCAATCGGCCGACATCACGAAAGTGGCGGCTGGGCGTTGTCTGGATGCCTTTATCGGGGCCGTGACCAAGACACTGGTCGAAGGGGGAGAGGTATCGCTGGTCGGCTTTGGTGCGTTTACCGTGGCCAAGCGACGCGCACGGGTAGGGCGCAATCCGCAAACGGGCAAGACCTTGAAGATCCCGGCGAAGAAACAACCGGTTTTCAAGGCCGGCAAGACATTGAAGAACACGGTCAACTGAGCATTTCGCCAAGATGATGGACAGGGAGGCGGCAGGTGCCTCCCTGTCCAGGCGTCATCATTGGGATGCGCTGTGTTCCAGCGTTGCCTGCGGTGCCTTGCCACGCCCCGCCAGGCGCATCACCACGACGAAGAACACCGGCACGAACACCACGGCGAAGGTGGCGCTGAGCATGCCGCCGATCACCCCGGTGCCGATCGCCTGCTGGCTGGCCGAGCTGGCGCCGCTGGCGATGGCCAGGGGTACCACGCCGAGGATGAACGCCAGCGAGGTCATCACGATCGGCCGCAGTCGCAGGCGCGCGGCCTGGATCGCGGCGTCCACCGCGTCGTGCCCCTGGTCCACCAGGTCCTTGGCGAACTCGATGATCAGGATGGCGTTCTTCGCCGACAGACCGATCAGGGTGATCAGGCCGACCTTGAAGAACACGTCGTTGGGCATCCCCCGCAGGGTCACCGCGAGTACCGCGCCGAGCACGCCCAGGGGCACCACCAGCAGCACCGCGGTGGGGATCGACCAGCTTTCGTACAACGCCGCCAGGCACAGGAACACCACCAGCAGCGACAGTGCCATCAGCAGCGGTGCCTGGCTGCCGGACAGCCGCTCCTGCAGCGACAGGCCGGTCCATTCCAGGCCGGAGCCGGCCGGCAACTGGGCAACCAGGCGCTCGACCTCGGCCATGGCCTCGCCCGAGCTGAAGCCGGCCGCCGGCTCGCCGGAGATCGACACCGCCGGGTAGCCGTTGTAGCGGGTCAGCTGCACCGGGCCGGACTGCCAGTGGGCGCTGACGAAGGCGCCCAGGGGCACCATCTTGCCGCTATTGTTGCGCACGTGGATCTTCAGCAGGTCCTCGACCTGGCTGCGCCGGTCGCCTTCAGCCTGCACCACCACCCGCTGCATGCGGCCCTGGTTGGGGAAGTCGTTGACGTAGTTGGAACCTACCGCGGTATCGAGCACAGCGCCGATGTCGGCGAACGACACGCCCAGGGCATTGGCCTGACGACGATCGATCTCCAACTCCACCTGGGGGCTTTCCGCCAACGAGGCTTCGCGCACGTTGACCAGCACCTTGCTCTTGCGCGCCGCCTCCAGCAGTTGGTCGCGGGCCTCCATGAGCACGGTGTGGCCCATGCCGCCACGGTCCTGCAGGCGGAACTCGAAGCCGGTCGACTCGCCCAGGCCGTCCACCGGCGGCGGCAGCACCGCATAGGCGATGGCGTCCTTGAGCTGGGTGAAGGCCATGGTCGCGCGGTCGGCGATGGACTGGGCGCTGTCGTCGCCCCCGCGTTCGGACCAGTCCTTGAGCGTGGTAAAGGCCAGCGCCGCGTTCTGCCCGCTGCCGGAGAAGCTGAAACCGAGGATCAGCGTGGTGTTGGCCACGCCCGGCTCTTCAGCGTTGTGCGCCTCGATCTGCTGCGCCACCTCGATGGTGCGGGCCTGGCTGGCACCCGGCGGCAGCTGGATGTCGGTGATGGTGTAGCCCTGGTCCTCGGTGGGCAGGAAGGCGGTGGGCAACTGGCTGAAGCCGTAGCCGAGCACCGCCAGCAATGCGGCATACACCAGCAGGTAGCGGCCGCTGCGGGCCAGGGCGCGGGTCACCCAGCGCTGGTAGCCGTTGCTCATGCCCTCGAAGCGGCGGTTGAACCAGCCGAAGAAACCCTTGCGCTCATGGTGCTCGCCCTTTTCCAGCGGCTTGAGCAGGGTGGCGCACAGCGCCGGGGTCAGGCTCAGGGCGAGGAACGCCGAGAACAGGATCGACACCGCCATCGACACCGAGAACTGCTGGTAGATCACGCCCACCGAGCCTTTCATGAAGGCCATCGGCAGGAACACCGCCACCAGCACCAGGGTGATGCCGACGATGGCGCCGCTGATCTGGCCCATGGCCTTGCGTGTGGCTTCTTTCGGCGGCAGGCCTTCCTCGGCCATGATCCGCTCGACGTTCTCCACCACGACGATGGCGTCGTCGACCAGGATGCCGATGGCCAACACCATGCCGAACAGGGTCAGCACGTTGATCGAGAAGCCCAGCGCGTTCATCACCGCGAAGGTGCCCATCAGCGCCACCGGCACCACCAGGGTCGGGATCAGGGTGTAACGGAAGTTCTGCAGGAACAGGAACATCACCGCGAACACCAGCACCATGGCCTCGACCAGGGTGTTGATCACCTGCTTGATCGAGACCTTGACGAACGGCGAGGTGTCGTAGGGGATGTCGTACTTCACCCCGGCCGGGAAGTAGCGCGCCAGCTCGTCGAGCTTCTGCTTGACCAGCCCCGCGGTTTCCATGGCGTTGGCGCCGGGCGACAGCTTGACGCTGAAGGCGCTGGTGGCCTTGCCGTTCAGACGCGTGCCGTACTGGTACTCCTGGGCGCCGATCTCGACCCGGGCGACATCACCGACGGTGACGGTCGAGCCGTCGGTGTTGGCGCGCAGGACGATGGCGGCGAATTCCTCGGGGGTGCTCAGCTGGCCCTTGACCACCACGTTGGCGGTGATCTCCTGGGTCGGCCGGCTGGGCAGGTCGCCGATGCTGCCGGGGGCGACCTGGGCGTTCTGCGCGGCGATGGCCTCGGCCACGTCGTTGGGCGTGAGGTTGAAACCGACCAGCTTGGCCGGGTCGATCCAGATGCGCATGGCCCGCTCCGAGCCGTACAGCTGCGCCTTGCCGACGCCCTTGATGCGGCGGATCTCGTTCATTACGTTGCGCGCGAGGATGTCCGACAGGGCGATCTCGTCGAGGCTGCCGTCCTCGGAGGTGAGGGTGGCCAGCAGCAGGAAGCCGGTGGACACCTTTTCCACCTGCAGGCCTTGCTGGGTCACCGGGCGCGGCAGGCGCGACTCGATCACCTTGAGGCGGTTCTGCACGTCGACCTGGGCCATGTCCGGGTTGGTGCCGGGTTGGAAGCTGGCGGTGATGGTGGCGCTGCCCAGGCTGCTCTGCGACTCGAAGTAGAGCAGGTTGTCGGCACCGTTGAGCTCCTGCTCGATGATGCTGACCACACTCTCGTCCATGGTCGCCGCCGAGGCGCCCGGATAGACGGCGTAGATTTCCACCTGCGGCGGCGCCACGTCGGGGTACTGGGCCACCGGCAGCTGCGGGATGGCCAGGGCGCCGACCAGAAGGATGAACAGGGCGACCACCCAGGCGAATACCGGGCGGTCGATGAAGAACTGCGGCATGGATCAGGCCCTCATTGGCCGGTGTGTTGGGCGACCGCGGAGGCGCCCGGTTGCTCGTCGACCTGGACCTGGTCGCCGGCCTTGACGTGTTGCAGGCCCTCGACCACCACGCGATCGCCGGGGGCCAGGCCCTCGCTGACGATCCAGCGATCACCCTGGGCGCTGCCCAGGACCACCTGGCGTTCGCTGATGCGCGCCTGCTGGTCGACCAGCAGCACCTTGGGCACGCCGGCGCTGTCGCGCAGGATGGCGCGCTGCGGCACGCTGATGCCCTGGGGCTGCACCGCCTGGTCCAGGCGCACGCGCACATAGCTGCCTGGCAGCAGGTCGAGGTCGGGGTTGGGGAATTCGCTGCGCAGGGTGATCTGGTTGGTGCTCGGGTCGACACTGATGTCCGAGAACAGCAGCTTGCCGGCCAGCGGGTAGGCGCTGCCGTCGTCCTGGATCAGCGTGGCCTTGACCTGGTCCTGGCCGACCTGGCGCAGTTCGCCGGCGCGCAAGGCGCGGCGCAGGGCATTGAGCTCGCGGGTCGACTGGGTGACGTCGGCATGGATCGGGTTAAGCTGCTGGATGGTGGCCAGCGGTGTGGTCTCGCTCTGCCCGACCAGCGCGCCTTCGGTGACCAGGGCGCGGCCGATGCGCCCGGAAATCGGCGCGGTGACGGTGGCGTAGCCCAGGTTCAGGCGTGCCCGCTCCAGCGCCGCCTTGGCTTCGCCGACCGCGGCATCGGCCTGGAGGAAGGCGGCCCGGGCGTTGTCATACTCCTGGCGGCTGACCGCCTTGTCGTCGACCAGCTCACGGTAGCGCTGCTCCTGCAGGCGGGCCTGGTAAAGGGTTGCCTCGGCCTTGGCCAGGGTGGCGCGGGCGCTGTCGAAGTCGGCCTTGAATGGCGCCGGGTCGATCAGGAACAACACGTCGCCCTGTTTCACGTCGCTGCCTTCGCGGTACACCCGCTTGAGCACCACGCCGGCTACCCGGGCGCGCACCTCGGCGGTACGCGGCGCGAGGATGCGGCCGCTCAGTTCAGTGCTGATCGCCAGTGGCTGCACGGCCAGGGTCTCGACCCGGACCTGGGAAGGCGGGGCCTGTTCTTCCTGTTCGGCGGCGTCGTTGCAACCGGCCAGGGAAAGGGTCATCAGCGCCAGCAGCGCCAAGGGGCGCAGGCGCGAAGGGCAGGGAATGGACATACGGATCTTCCAGGTTTGATCCAGCGTATGCTAAAGCAGCCGTTCGGGTGGTGGCTGTTAAGCTATGTTGGGCGTATGTGAAAAAGTGTGAACAATCGGCGGTGGCCCGCCAGGGATTCTATATCCTGCCTTACTTCAATCTTTCGTCAAATCCCCTTATGCCGAACATTCTCCTGGTCGAAGACGACAGCGCGTTGTCCGAACTGATCGCCAGCTACCTGCAACGCAACGATTTCCATGTCCGGGTGATTGCCCGCGGCGACCATGTGCTGGACGAGTTCCGCCGGCAGAAGCCGGACCTGGTGATCCTCGACCTGATGCTGCCGGGCCTCGACGGCCTGCAGGTGTGCCGCCTGCTGCGCCAGGAAACCCAGGGCCTGCCGATCCTCATGCTGACCGCCCGTGACGACAGCCACGACCAGGTGCTGGGGCTGGAAATGGGCGCCGACGACTACGTCACCAAGCCGTGCGAACCCCGGGTGCTGCTGGCCAGGGTGCGCACCCTGCTGCGCCGCAGCAGCGTCAACGAGCCGCGCCTGGACAGCGACCTGATCCAGGTCGGCGGCCTGCGCATCGACCTGGCCGAGCGCACGGTCAGCTGGCGCGGCGAGGAAGTGGAGCTGTCCAGCGGCGAGTACAATCTGCTGGTGGTGCTGGCGCGCAACGCCGGCGAGGTGATGAGCCGCGACCGCATCCTCCAGCAGTTGCGCGGCATCGAGTTCAACGGCACCGACCGTTCGGTGGATGTGGCCATCTCCAAGCTGCGCCGGCGCTTCGACGATAGCGCCGGCGAGGCGCGCAAGATCAAGACCGTGTGGGGCAAGGGGTATCTGTTCAGCCGGGTCGAGTGGGAGTACTGACAGGCCATGCTCAAGATCCTGGTGCGGCTGTACCTGGTGATCATCGTCGCCTATGCCGGGGCGATCGCGCTGATCCCCGACACCATCGTCGGGTTGTTCCATGAGCGCTTCATGGCCTACAACCTCGAGCAGGCCAAGGGCGTGCAGACCCTGATCGTGCGCCAGTTCCAGCAGGCGCCGCGGGAGCAGTGGCCAGCGGTGGAGCAAGACCTGGCCGGGGTGTTCAAACCGCTGCAAGTGCGCCTGCTGCGCATGGACGAGGCCGACCTGAGCGGCGAGGAGAAAGCCCGGCTCGAGCACGGCCTGTACGCGGTACGCATGGCCGACTGGGGCTACTACGAAACGGTGCTGGCGCCGCTCGATTCGCAATGGCTGGTGCGCCTGCACTCGCCGGACGACCCGCTGGACATCAACGTGCTGTCCTGGGGCGTGACCGTGCTGATCGGTGCGGCCATGCTCGGCTGCCTGCTGCTGTGGGTATGGCCGCACTGGCGCGACCTCGAGCGGTTGAAGGACACCGCCCGGCGCCTGGGGCGCGGCGAGATGTCCGAGCGCACCTATATTTCACCACGCTCGAACATCGGTGAGCTGGCCGGGGTGTTCGACACCATGGCCAGCGACCTGGAGCGCCAGGTCAACCAGCAGCGCGAACTGCTCAACGCGGTCTCCCACGAGTTGCGCACACCGTTGACCCGCCTGGACTTCGGCCTGGTGCTGCTGTTCGACGAGGTGCCGCCGGCCAGCCGCAAGCGTCTGCTGGGGTTGGTGGGCCATGTGCGCGAGCTGGACGAGTTGGTGCTCGAACTGCTGTCCTACAGCCGCCTGGACAGCGTCGACCAGGCCCGCGAGCGGGTCGAGGTGTCGTTGCTGGAGCTGGTGGACAGCGTGCTCGGCAGCTTCGCCGAGGAGCTCGACAACCGTGGCATCCGCTGGGAGGTGCGCTGCGAAACCGACCTGCCGCGTTTCGTCCTCGACCCAAGGCTGACCGCCCGCGCCGTGCAGAACCTGGTGCGCAACGCCATGCGCTATTGCGATGAAAGCCTGCTGCTGCGCCTGCGCCGGGAAGAAGACGGCGCCTGCCTGGTGACCGTGGAGGACGATGGCATTGGCATCCCGACCGAGGAGCGTGAGCGGATCTTCCAACCGTTCTATCGTCTGGACCGCAGCCGTGATCGCAATACCGGCGGGTTCGGGTTGGGGTTGGCGATCAGCCGGCGGGCCATCGAAGGGCAGGGCGGCACGCTGACCGTGGCGCAGTCGGCGCTGGGTGGGGCGCAGTTCAGGATTCGCTTGCCAGCCGGTTAGTCCACAGGACGAAGCGGTCCTTGCCCGTGTGCTTGGCCTCGTACAACGCCTGGTCCGCCCTGATCAGCGCCAGGCTCAGGGTATCGCCGCTGTCGATCCGGGCCAGGCCGATGCTGATGGTCACCGGGTGCGCGCCGAGGTCCTCGCGTACCCGCCGGCACAGCGCCGCGACCTGCTGCTCGGCGCCGGCCTCGTCCAGCCCCTGGAAGAAGATCGCGAATTCCTCGCCGCCCAGCCGGGCGATCTCGTAGCCGATCATCGCCGCCTTGATATGCGCCGCCACGCGCTTGAGCACTTCGTCACCGATGTCATGGCCGAAGCGGTCGTTGACCTGCTTGAAGTTGTCGATGTCGATCATCGCCAGGAACTGCCCGGAATCCGCCTGGCGCAGCTGCTTTTCGGCCTTGGCCATGAACGAACGGCGGTTGGGGATTTCGGTCAGGGCGTCGATGTAGGCCTGTTCCAGCAGCACCTTGGTCAGGTAGAAGTTGTGCAGCTTGGCTTGGCGAATGCGCAGGTAGCTGTAGATCACCAGGCCGCTGAGGAACACCGCGTAGCTGATCAGCATCGCGCCCTCGAGCTTCAGTGCCTCGATGCGGGTGTGGTAGAAGGGGTTGAGCATGAGCCAGGTGATGCCCAGGGCGCAGAAGAACGACCAGCGCCGCACCGGCAGCACCGATACGGTGTACAGCACGGTCGAGACGCCGAGTACCAGCCACACCGGGCGCAGAACGATCGGAATGCCCTCGATCACCAGGCGCATGGCCAGGGTGATCACCGCCACGAACAACAGGTTGAGCACGTCGAAATGCTGGCTCTTGCGGGTGAAGCCCAGGACCACGCAGAGGCTGCACAGCAGGGCGATGAACAGTCCAGACAGCCAGGTGAAGCCCTGGCCGCCGAGGTAGCTGACGATCAGGTCGAAGATCAGCCAGATGGCGATGCCGATGCAGAAGATCAGCAGGCAGAAGCGGCGCATCGCCTCGAATTCGTGCTGGCGGAACTCGGCGCGCAGGGCGGCGGGGGCGACCTGTTGGCGGATATGGGCTTCGAGGGTTTTGTACATGGGGATGCTGTCTGTGGCCGTGTAGGAGCGGCCTTGTGCCGCGAAAGGGCCGCGCAGCGGCCCC
>NZ_JAZDCT010000059.1:0-19873 GCF_036324045.1 Pseudomonas carassii
CAGCGGTTTTTGCCTACTTTTGCCCAAGAGCAAAAGTAGGTCGCCGTAAGGGCGAAAAGGTGACTAGATGTCGACATCATCTACGAATGCGCATAAAGAAATCAAAACCCACACTCTTGAACCCGAACCCGAACCCGAACCCGAACCCGAACCCGAACCTCCCGCCCACCCCACAATCCAAGTAAAGTGCCGCTCCCCCGCCGTACCCCCGCAGAAAGGAACCGATCCCATGACCACCCCCGCCCTAGACATCGCCGTAGTCGGCGCCACCGGCACCGTCGGTGAATCCCTCGTCCAGATCCTCGAGGAAGTGGCCTTCCCGGTCTCCACCCTGCACCTGCTGGCCAGCATGGAATCCGCCGGCAGCAGCGTCATGTTCGCCGGCAAGAAGCTGAAAGTCCGCGAAGTGGACAGCTTCGACTTCTCCCAGGCGCAACTGGTGTTCTTCGCCGCCAGCCCCGCCGTTAGCCGCAGCTTCGCGCCCAAGGCCAGCGCCGCCGGTTGCGCGGTGATCGACCTGTCCGGCGCCCTGGACGGCGCCACCGCCCTGGTCCCGGAAGCCAACGGCGAGCGCATCGCCGAGCTCACGCAGCCCGCGCTGATCACCAGTCCGAGCGCCGGTGCGGTGGCCCTGGCGGTGGCGCTGGCGCCGCTCAAGGGGCTGCTCGATATCGAGCGCGTGCAGGTCAATGCCTGCCTGGCGGTTTCGGAGCAAGGCAGGGAGGCCGTCAGCGAGCTCGCCCGGCAGACCGCCGAGCTGCTTAACGCACGCCCGCTGGAGCCGCGCTTCTTCGATCGCCAGGTCGCCTTCAACCTGCTGCCCCAGGTCGGCACCCCCGACGATCAGGGCCACACGGCCGTGGAGCGCCGCCTGGTCGGCGAGCTGCGTCAGGTGCTCGACCTGCCGCAGCTGAAGATTTCCGTGACCTGCATTCAAGTCCCGGTGTTTTTCGGCGATAGCTTCAGTGTGGCCGTTCAAAGCCGCAATCCGGTCGATCTGGCTGCTGTCAACACTGCGCTGGAGGCCGCCGACGGCATCGAACTGGTCGAAGCGGGGGATTATCCGACGCCGGTTGGTGACGCAGTGGGCCAGGACGTGGTCTATGTTGGTCGTGTACGCCATGGTGTCGATGAAGACCAGCAGCTGAATCTGTGGCTGACCACCGACAATGTGCGCAAGGGCGCGGCGCTGAATGCCGTGCAGGCGGCACAATTGTTGATAAAACACATGGCGTAAAAGATACTGCGAGCAATTTTGTCCTGCGCCGCGCAAAGGTTTTCGGGACGTTTCATACAAGGGAAGAGTTCATGCTTCGAATTCGCAAACTGGTTCTGGCCATCGCGGCAGCCTCGGCGCTGTCGTCCGGCGTGGCGAACGCTCTGGGGTTGGGCGAGCTGACCCTCAAGTCGGCGCAGAACCAGCCGCTGGATGCCGAGATCGAACTGCTCGACGTGCGCGACCTCACCGCGGCGCAGATGGCGCCCAGCCTGGCGTCGCCGGAAGAGTTCGCCAAGGCCGGGGTGGCCTTCCCGCCGTACCTCGAAGACCTCACGTTCACGCCGGTGATCAACCCCAACGGCAAGAGCGTGCTGCGGGTTACCTCCAGCAAGGCGCTGCCGGAGCCGGTGGTCAAGTTCCTGGTCCAGGTCATGTGGCCCCAGGGCCGCCTGATGCGCGACTACAGCGTGCTGCTCGACCAGGCCCAGGCCCAGGGCAGCCAGCCGACCCAGGCCAACATCAACCCGGCGGTCAGCGCGGGCAGCTATACCACCAAGCGCCGCGACACCCTCTGGCAGATCGCCGCGCGCAACAGCAACGGCGGCTCGATCCAGCAGACCATGCTGGCCATCCAGGCGCTGAACCCGGATGCCTTCATCGGCAACAACATCAACCAGCTCAAGACCGGCCAGGTACTGCGCCTGCCCGATCAGCAGCAGGCGCAGAGCATTCCCCAGGCCCAGGCCAACCGTGAGGTGGCCGAGCAGTACGCCGCCTGGCGCGAAGGCCGTCGCCTTGGTCCGCGCGCTCGGCAACTGGACGCCACCCGCCGTGGCGAGGCCGGCGCCGCGCCGGCACGCATCGCCCAGGGCGACAACCTGCGCCTGGTAGCGCCGGGTGGCAAGGGCGCGGCCGGTGAGGCCAAGGCGCTGGGCGACAAGCTGGCCGTGGCCCAGGAAAGCCTCGACACCAGCCGTCGCGACAACGAAGAACTCAAGAGCCGCATGGTCGACCTGCAGAGCCAGCTGGACAAGCTGCAGCGTCTGATCGAGCTGAAGAACGACCAACTGGCGCGCCTGGAAGCCCAGGGCGCTGCGGCACCACAGCCACCGGCTGGCGCGCTGCCGGGCGAGCCGGCCCCGTCGCAACCGGTGGTGAACGCCCAGCTGACCCCGGCCGAGCCGGTGGTCGCGCCGGCGCCCGCCGCCACCGACACCGCGCCGCAGGACGTGGCCGCCGAAGCACCGCCCAGCGAAGAGCCCGGCATGCTCGACCAGTTGTTGGGCAATCCGCTGCTGCTGGGGCTGATCGCCGGTTCCGCGTTCCTGGTCCTGCTGCTGTTGCTGCTGCTCCTGGCGCGTAAGCGCAAGGCCCAGCAGGAAGCTGAAAAGCACCTGCGCATGGCGCGTGCCCTGGCCGAGGACGGTGAGCGCGGCCCTGACCTGGAGCTGCCACCCAGCAGCTTCGAAGGCCTCGACGTGTCGGCGCCGACCGTGACCTTGTCACCTGCGGTGGTGGCGGCCTCGGCTGCTGCGGCCGTTGCCGCGGAAAAGCCTGCGGCTCCCGTTGAAGCCGCCGCGCCAGCGGTCGATCCGCGTGCCGCGCTGTTGGCCGAAGTTGAGGACAGCCTGGCCCGTGGTCGTCTCAACCATGCCGCCGACCTGCTGGAAGCGGCGGTGGCCTCCGAGCCGCAGCGCAGCGACCTGCGCCTGAAGCTGATGGAAGTCTATGCCCGCCAGGGCGACCAGGACGCCTTCGCCGGCCAGGAGCGCAAGCTGGCGGTCAATGACGCGAACCAGGCCGAAGTCGCCGCGCTCAAGGAGCGCTTCCCGGCCATGCTGGGTGTCGCGGCGGTGGCGGCAGGCGCAGCCGGGGCCGCGGCCCTGGCCGCCGAGCTGGATGAGCAGTATGTCCAGGACTTGCTGCAGGACAAGGCGCTGGAACTGGGCGAAAGCGCGCCGGAACTCGTCGTGGAGTCGGTAGTGGCGGCCGAGCCGGAGCCTGAGCCTGAGCCGATCGTCGAGGGGGACGACCTGGACAGTGCCTTCGACCTGAGTCTGGGTGATGACCTGCCGGCAGATGACCACCTGGACCTGGCCGGTCTTGAGGACCTGGTTGTCGAAGCGCCCGAGATCCAGGCCGAGCCCGCACCTGCGGTTGCCGAAACCGATGCCGACGACGACTTTGAGGCATTGCTCGCCCAGGCCCAGGCGACGCCGCAGAACGTCGACGACCTGGCCGAATTCGACCTGGATGTCGCCGAAGAACCGGTCGCCCCGGTCAACAGCGAGGAAGCGCCGGTGGACGTGGCGGCGGAGCTGGCGGCCTTCGAGGCCATCCCGGAGTTCGACCCGATCTCCGAGCTGGAGCTGCCCGAGGACTTCGACCTGTCGCTGTCGCTGGACGACGACTCGCCGGCGGCGAAGAACTTCGCCTCGGAACTGGACGACGTCAACGCCGAACTCGACAAGTTGTCGCAGAACCTCGATGTCCCGGCGGCAGAGCCTGAGCCGCAGTTCACTGCCGAGGACGCGGCGCTGGAGCCCGAGCCGCTGGACGACCTGGACTTCGACTTCTTCTCCGGCGCCGACGAAGTGGCCACCAAGCTCGACCTGGCCCGCGCCTACATCGACATGGGCGACCACCAGGGTGCTCGCGACATCCTCGACGAAGTGGTCAAGGACGGCGACGACAGCCAGCGCCAGGAAGCCAACGAGATGCTCTCGCGCCTGGTCTGAGGCGACGTTACACCGCGCGGGGCAAGCCCATTCCCACAGAACACGTGGGAGCGGGCTTGCCCCGCGATCATTTCGGCCCCTGCACGGTTTGCCGGTATACTCCCGCCTTTCGTTTCAGCATCAGGTTTGCCGCTCTTGGACATCATCGACACCGCCGCCGCCGAATCGGCCGCCGAAGGCTACACCCGCATCGCCCTGGGCGTGGAATACAAAGGCTCGCGCTACCGCGGCTGGCAGCGCCAGGCCAGCGGCGTGCCCAGTGTCCAGCAGGCCCTGGAGCAGGCGCTGTCGACGGTGGCCAACGAGCCGATCTCGGTGATCTGCGCCGGGCGTACCGATGCCGGCGTCCATGGCTGCGGGCAGATCGTGCATTTCGACACCCGCGCCGTGCGCGACGAGCGCGCCTGGACCCTGGGCACCAACTTCAACCTGCCCCACGACATCAGCGTAGTCTGGTCGGCGCCCATGCCCGCGCACTTCCATGCCCGCTTCAAGGCCACCGCGCGGCGCTATCGCTACGTCATCTACAACGACCCGATCCGCCCGGCGCACCTGGCCGAGGAAGTGACCTGGAACCACCGCCCGCTGGACGTCGAGCGCATGGCCGAGGCCGCGCAGTATCTGCTGGGCACCCATGACTTCAGCGCCTTCCGCGCCAGCCAGTGCCAGGCCAAGTCGCCGATCAAGCATATCCACCACCTGCGTGTGACCCGTCACGGCCGGATGATCGTGCTGGACGTGCGCGCCACCGCGTTCCTGCACCACATGGTGCGCAACATCGCCGGCGTGCTGATGACCATCGGCGCCGGCGAGCGTCCGGTGGAGTGGGCTCGCGAGGTGCTGGAAGGGCGCAACCGCCGTGACGGCGGGGTGACCGCGCACCCTTACGGCCTCTACCTGGTGCAGGTGGAGTATCCGGAAGAATACGCGTTGCCGCAGCGTTACATCGGCCCACACTTTCTTACCGGCTACGAGGCGCTGGCGGACTGACGGGGCACGGGTCATTTGCTACCATCGACGCTTTCCCGATCACCCAAGGTTCGCCGTCCATGAGCAATGTTCGCAGCAAGATCTGCGGGATTACCCGTATCGAGGATGCCCTGGCCGCGGTCGAGGCCGGCGCCGATGCCCTCGGTTTCGTCTTCTATGCGAAAAGCCCGCGGGCGGTGGACGTGCGCCAGGCGCGGGCGATCATCGACGCGCTGCCACCGTTCGTGACCACCGTGGGGTTGTTCGTCAACGCCTCGCGCTGCCAGCTCAACGAGATCCTCGAAGTGGTTTCCCTGGACCTGCTACAGTTCCACGGCGATGAGGCCCCGGCCGATTGCGAGGGCTACCACCGCCCCTGGATCAAGGCCCTGCGGGTGCGTCCTGGGGATGACCTGGAGGCCGCATGCCGGCATTACGCAGGCGCCCGCGGCATCCTGCTGGACGCCTATGTGCCGGGCGTGCCGGGGGGAACCGGCGAGGCCTTCGACTGGTCACTGATTCCGCAGCGCCTGAGCAAGCCGATCATCCTTGCCGGTGGCCTGTCGGCCGACAACGTTGCTGAGGCCATTCGCCAGGTGCGCCCGTACGCGGTGGATGTCAGTGGCGGTGTGGAGCAGGCCAAGGGCATCAAGGATGCGGCAAAGATCGAAGCCTTCATGCAGGCGGTGAAGCACGCGTGAACGCGGATGTGACGGCTGGCCGCGCGCCATCGTCCATAGCTTTCGCAGCCCGGTGCTGCCAGGCCGCGCCAGAGCGCGGGGCATGCCGGGGAAGAATTGGAGGTGGGGCGGTTGTAGCCGGTCCATCGTCGCTTTACAGAAGAATTTGAGCTCAAGGGCAGGGCGGGGCCACGCAGGTCTCCCCGGCCAATACTGGAGAAAGCAAGCATGAGCAACTGGTTGGTAGACAAACTGATCCCTTCGATCATGCGTTCCGAGGTGAAGAAGAGCTCGGTACCGGAAGGGCTGTGGCACAAGTGCCCGTCCTGCGAAGCCGTGCTGTATCGCCCGGAGCTGGAAAAGACCCTCGACGTCTGCCCTAAATGCAACCACCACATGCGTATCGGCGCCCGCGCGCGCATCGATATCTTCCTCGATCCAGAAGGCCGTGCCGAGCTGGGCGCCGACCTGGAACCGGTCGACCGCCTGAAGTTCCGTGACGGCAAGAAGTACAAGGACCGCCTGACCGCCGCGCAGAAGCAGACCGGCGAGAAGGACGCGCTGATCTCCATGAGCGGCACCCTGATGGGCATGCCGATCGTGGTCAGCGCCTTCGAGTTCTCCTTCATGGGCGGTTCCATGGGTGCCATCGTCGGCGAGCGTTTCGTGCGCGCCGCCAACTACGCCCTGGAAAACCGCTGCCCGATGGTCTGCTTCTCCGCCTCCGGCGGTGCGCGCATGCAGGAAGCGCTGATCTCGCTGATGCAGATGGCCAAGACCTCCGCCGTGCTGGCGCGCTTGCGCGAAGAAGGTATTCCGTTCATCTCGGTGCTGACCGACCCGGTCTACGGCGGCGTTTCGGCCAGCCTGGCGATGCTCGGCGACGTGATCGTCGGCGAACCGAAGGCGCTGATCGGCTTCGCCGGCCCGCGCGTGATCGAGCAGACCGTGCGCGAGAAACTGCCCGAAGGCTTCCAGCGCAGCGAGTTCCTGCTGGAGCACGGCGCCATCGACCTGATCATCTCCCGTGACGAGCTGCGTCCGCGTCTGGCTCGCCTGCTGGCGCAGATGACCGGCCAGCCGACCCCGGAAGCGGCCAAAGAGGTCGCTGCGGTCGCGTGATGAACCAGCGCAGCCTGGGCGACTGGCTCGCCTACCTCGAACAGTTGCACCCCTCGGCCATCGACATGGGCCTGGAACGCTCGCAACAGGTGCTGGCGCGCCTGGGGCTGGGCAAGCTGGCGCCGCGAGTGGTAACGGTGACCGGCACCAATGGCAAGGGTTCGACCTGCGCCTTCGTGGCCGCATTGCTGCGCGCCCAGGGGCTCAAGGTCGGGGTGTACAGTTCGCCGCACCTGCTGCGCTACAACGAGCGGGTGCTGATCGAAGGCCGCGAGGCCAGCGATGAGCGCCTGTGTGAGGCGTTCGCCGCGGTGGAAGCGGCGCGTGGCGAGATCTCGCTGACCTATTTCGAGGTGGGCACCCTGGCGGCGTTCTGGTTGTTCAAGCAGTCCGCGCTGGACGCGGTGGTGCTCGAGGTCGGCCTGGGTGGTCGGCTGGACGCGGTCAACCTGGTGGATGCCGACGTATCGCTGGTCACCAGTATCGGCGTCGACCATGTCGACTACCTGGGCGATAGCCGCGAGTCGGTGGCCTACGAGAAAGCGGGGATCTTCCGTCAAGGCAAGCCTGCGCTGTGCGGTGACCTGGATCCGCCGCAGCCTTTGCTGGACAAGGTGCGCGAGCTGGGTTGCCCGTTCTTCCTGCGCGGGCGTGATTTCGACCTGGATAGTAGCGTCGACCAATGGCATTGGCGTGGTCGCCAGCTCGACGGTTCGCCCGTTGAACTGCGCGACCTGCCGTTGCTCGACCTGCCCATGGAGAATGCCGCCCTGGCCTTGCAGGCCTTCCTGCTGACGGGCCTGCCGTGGGATAGCGGCAAGGTTCGCCAGGCCTTGCTGGACACCCGTATCACCGGTCGTCTCGACCGGCGTGAGCTGTTGCTGCAAGGCAAGCGCGTGGAGCTGTTGCTGGATGTCGGCCATAATCCGCACGCTGCCGAGTACCTGGCCCGCCGGCTGGCGGCACGCCCGGTGAAGGGGCGGCGCCTGGCGGTGTTCGGCCTGTTGGCAGACAAGGATCTGGCCGGTGTGCTCGCGCCACTGCGTGATCAGGTCGCCGACTGGGCGGTGGCGCCGCTGGACACGCCGCGTAGTCGCCCGGCCGCGGAGCTGGCGGATGCCTTGACGAACCTCGGTGCGACGGTGAAGTCTTACGCCAGTGTCGCGGCTGCCCTCGAAGGGCAGTGCGCCCAGGCGACGGCGGATGACCAGATCCTGCTGTTCGGTTCGTTTTTCTGCGTCGGCGAGGCCCTGGCCTGGCTCGAGCGGCAGGTCCCCGAGGATGGAGTAGATGGCAGTGCTGGATAAAGGGATGAAGCAGCGCATGGTCGGTGCGCTGGTGCTGGTGGCGCTGGCGGTGATCTTCCTGCCGATGTTGTTCACTCGCGAGGACGAGATGCGCCAGGTGCGTGTCGAGGCACCGGAGGCGCCGGCCATGCCCAACCTGCCCCAGGTGCAGGTGGAGCCGGTCCAGGTGCCGGAGCCGCAGCCGTTGCCGGAGCAGAACGAGCAGCCGCCAGTGGTGGTCAACGAGTCCACGGCGCCGGTGACGACACCGAGCCAGCCCATCGCGCCGGTGGCGACCGTGGCGCCGCCCGTGCAGCCCAAGCCGCAGACGCCGGTGCCGACGCCGCCGGTGGCCAAGGTGGAGGCGCGTCCGGCGCCTGCGCCGAGCGCGACGCCCGCCGCTCCTGCCGCCAAGCCGGCCGTGCCGTCGAAGATCGATGCCAACGGCTTGCCGGTGAGCTGGTCGATCCAACTGGCCAGCCTGTCCAACCGGGCCGGTGCCGAGAACCTGCAGAAAACCTTGCGCAGCCAGGGCTATAACGCCTATATCCGTTCGGCGGACGGCATGAACCGGGTGTTCGTCGGGCCGCTGATCGAGCGCGCCGAGGCCGAGCGCCTGCGTGATGTGATCAATCGCCAGCAGAACCTCAAAGGCATCGTGGTGCGCTTCCAGCCGGAGCGTGGCTGACGCCCATCTCGCGCCCCCTCTGTAGGAGCGGCCTTGTGCCGCGAAAGGGCCGCAACGCGGCCCTCGCTCACACCTTGGGGCTGCTGCGCAGCCCTTTCGCGGCACAAGGCCGCTCCTACAGACTCCGCGTAGGCCAGGCGGTCTGTTTCAGGGCGTAAAGCTGTCCCCAGAGTCAGCCCGCAGCCCTTCAAACACCTGACATTCCGCTTACCCCAAGCCCCCTTGCTCTGGTAAAATGCGCCGCCTCAAACGTCGGCAGGCAACACCGTGGCATTTACCTGGGTTGATTGGGCGATCATCGCGATCGTCGCCATTTCATCACTGATCAGTCTCAAGCGCGGCTTCGTCAAGGAAGCCTTGTCCCTGCTCATCTGGATTGTCGCCGGCGCGGTGGCCTGGATGTTCGGCGGGTCGCTTTCGCAGTACCTTGAAAGCTATATCCAGACGCCGTCCGCGCGAGTCATCGCCGGCTGCGCGATTCTTTTCGTCGCCACGCTGCTGGTCGGGGCGATGCTCAATTTCCTCATCGGCGAGCTGATTCGCGTGACCGGGCTGTCCGGTACCGATCGCTTCCTCGGCATGGCCTTCGGCGCCGCGCGCGGGGGCCTGCTGGTGGTGGTGGCGGTCGGGCTGCTGAGCCTGGGACCGGTGCAACAGGATCCGTGGTGGCAGGAATCGCGCCTGATACCACAATTTCTATTGGTAGCCGACTGGTCGAAGAACCTCATACTCGGGTTCACCGGCCAGTGGATGTCCAGTGGGGTCAGCGCACCCGTTGACCTTCCGTTCAAGGAGCAGTTGCTCGGGCCGACCAAGCCCTGAGCGCTCTTCACTCAAGTTTCATCAAAGTAGGGGTTGCGTCGCATGTGTGGCATCGTCGGTATCGTCGGTAAGTCGAACGTCAATCAGGCGCTGTATGACGCGCTAACCGTGCTCCAGCACCGCGGCCAGGACGCTGCCGGCATCGTGACCAGCCACGATGGCCGGTTGTTCCTGCGCAAGGATAACGGCCTGGTGCGCGACGTCTTCCAGCAGCGCCACATGCAGCGCCTGGTCGGCAGCATCGGCATCGGTCACGTGCGTTACCCGACCGCCGGCAGCTCCACCTCGGCCGAGGCCCAGCCGTTCTACGTCAACTCGCCGTACGGCATCACCCTGGCGCACAACGGCAACCTGACCAACGTCGAGCAGTTGGCCAAGGAGATCTACGAGTCCGACCTGCGTCACGTCAACACCAACTCCGACTCCGAAGTGCTGCTGAACGTGTTCGCCCACGAACTGGCCGTGCGCGGCAAGCTGCAGCCGACCGAGGAAGACGTGTTTGCCGCGGTTTCCCACGTGCACAGCCGCTGCGTCGGTGGCTACGCGGTGGTGGCGATGATCACCGGCTACGGCATCGTCGGCTTCCGCGACCCCAACGGCATCCGTCCGGTGGTGTTCGGCCAGCGTCACACCGACGAAGGCGTCGAGTACATGATCGCCTCGGAAAGCGTGGCCCTGGACGTGCTCGGCTTCACCCTGATCCGCGACCTGGCGCCGGGCGAGGCGGTGTACATCACTGAAGGCGGCCAGATGTTCACCAAGCAGTGCGCCGAGAACCCGAAACTGCAGCCGTGCATCTTCGAGCATGTCTACCTGGCCCGTCCTGATTCGATCATGGACGGCGTCTCGGTGTACAAGGCGCGTCTGCGCATGGGCGAGAAGCTGGCCGAGAAGATCCAGCGCGAGCGCCCGGACCACGACATCGACGTGGTCATCCCGATCCCAGACACCAGCCGCACTGCGGCGCTGGAACTGGCCAACCACCTGGGCGTCAAGTTCCGCGAAGGCTTCGTCAAGAACCGCTACATCGGCCGGACCTTCATCATGCCCGGCCAGGCCGCGCGCAAGAAGTCGGTACGCCAGAAGCTCAACGCCATCGAGCTGGAATTCCGCGGCAAGAACGTGATGCTGGTGGACGACTCGATCGTGCGCGGCACCACCTGCAAGCAGATCATCCAGATGGCCCGCGAAGCCGGCGCCAAGAACGTCTACTTCTGCTCTGCGGCCCCTGCGGTGCGCTACCCCAACGTCTACGGCATCGACATGCCGAGCGCTCACGAACTGATCGCCCATAACCGTACCACCGAGCAGGTGGCCGAGTTGATCGGCGCCGACTGGCTGATCTACCAGGACCTCCCGGACCTGATCGAATCGGTCGGTGGCGGCAAGATCAAGATCGAGCATTTCGATTGCGCGGTGTTCAACGGTGAGTATGTCACCGGCGATATCGACGAAGCCTACCTCGAGCGCATCGAGCAGGCCCGTAACGACCTGGCCAAGGTGAAGAACCAAGCGGTCAGCGCGATCATCGACCTGTACAACAACTGATTTGGGAGCGACGGCATGACCGATCAATGGGATGCCGGTCGACTGGACAGTGACCTCGAGGGTGTCGGTTTCGACACCCTGGCGGTGCGCGCCGGTCAGAACCGTACACCGGAGGCCGAGCACAGCGAAGCGCTGTTCCTGACCTCCAGCTATGTCTTCCGCACGGCCGCCGATGCCGCCGCGCGCTTTGCCGGCGAAACGCCGGGCAACGTCTATTCGCGCTACACCAACCCGACCGTGCGTGCCTTCGAGGAGCGCCTGGCGGCCATGGAAGGCGCCGAGCAGGCCGTGGCCACCTCCACCGGCATGGCGGCGATCCTCGCCGTGGTCATGTCGCTGTGCAGCGCCGGTGACCATGTGCTGGTGTCGCAGAGCGTGTTCGGCTCGACCATCAGCCTGTTCGAGAAGTACTTCAAGCGTTTCGGCGTGCAGGTGGACTACGTGCCGCTGGTCGACCTGAACGGCTGGGAAAAGGCCATCAAGGCCAACACCAAGCTGCTGGTCGTTGAGTCGCCGTCCAACCCGCTGGCCGAGCTGGTGGACATCACCGCCCTGGCCGAGATCGCCCATGCCCGTGGCGCCATGCTGGTGGTGGACAACTGCTTCAGCACCCCGGCCTTGCAGCAGCCGCTCAAGCTCGGCGCCGACATCGTGTTCCACTCGGCGACCAAGTTCATCGACGGCCAGGGTCGTTGCATGGGCGGCGTGGTGGCCGGGCGCAGCGAGCAGATGAAGGAAGTGGTGGGTTTCCTGCGCACCGCCGGGCCGACCCTGAGCCCGTTCAACGCCTGGGTCTTCACCAAGGGGCTGGAGACCCTCAAGCTGCGCATGCGCGCCCACTGCGAGAGCGCCCAGGCGCTGGCCGAGTGGCTCGAGCAGCAGGACGGCATCGAGAAGGTCCACTACGCCGGCCTGCCAAGCCATCCGCAGCATGAACTGGCCAAGCGCCAGATGAGCGGCTTCGGCGCGGTGGTCAGCTTCGAGGTCAAGGGCGGCAAGGAAGGCGCCTGGCGCTTCATCGACGCCACCCGGGTGATCTCCATCACCACCAACCTCGGCGACAGCAAGACCACCATCGCCCACCCGGCGACCACCTCCCACGGGCGCCTGACCCCGCAGGAGCGCGAGGCGGCGGGTATCCGTGACAGCCTGGTGCGCGTGGCGGTCGGCCTGGAAGACGTGGCCGACCTGCAAGCCGATCTGGCCCGCGGCCTGGCGGCGCTGTGATCGACTGGAAGGGTGGCGAACCCGGCCATAATGGCCGGGTAGCCCTGGTGACCGGTGCCGCCCGCGGCATCGGCCTGGGCATCGCCGCCTGGTTGATCTGCGAGGGCTGGCAGGTGGTGCTGAGCGACCTGGACCGCCCGCGCGGCACCAAGGTCGCCAAGGCCCTGGGCGACAATGCCTGGTTCATCACCATGGACGTGGCCGACGAGGCCCAGGTCAGTGCCGGGGTGTCCGAGGTGCTCGGGCAATTCGGCCGGCTGGATGCGCTGGTGTGCAACGCGGCGATCGCCAACCCGCATAACCAGACCCTGGAAAGCCTGTCCCTGGCTCAGTGGAACCGGGTGCTGGCGGTCAACCTCAATGGCCCGATGCTGCTGGCCAAGCATTGTGCACCTTATCTGCGCGCCCATGGTGGGGCGATCGTCAACCTGACTTCCACCCGCGCCCGGCAGTCCGAGCCGGACACCGAGGCCTATGCCGCCAGCAAGGGCGGCCTGGTCGCCCTGACCCACGCCCTGGCCATGAGCCTGGGGCCGGAGATTCGCGTCAATGCGGTGAGCCCGGGCTGGATCGATGCCCGTGATCCTTCGCAGCGACGCGCCGAGCCCTTGACCGAGGCTGATCATGCCCAGCATCCGGCGGGCAGGGTAGGGACGGTCGAGGATGTGGCGGCGCTGGTGGCGTGGCTGCTGTCGCGCCAGGCGGGGTTCGTCACCGGCCAGGAGTTCGTGGTCGATGGTGGGATGACCCGCAAGATGATCTACACCTGAGCTGTAACCTGTTGAGATGCAAGAGAAAGGGGCCGAGAGCCCCTTTTTTGTCGGTTGTGCCGGCCCTGTCGCGGGGCAAGCCCGCTCCCACGCTGTGAGCATCTGGTTGCAGGAGCGGGCTTGCCCCGCGATGAGGACGGCAAGAACAACCGGCTTTTTTGCCCTTTTTGAAAAAAACTTCAATGGGGGTATTGACTTAGCATCGGTACCTGCGTAAATTTCGCGGCCTCAGCGAAGCAAACGCAACAAGCAACATCGCGGGGGTGATTAGCTCAGCCGGGAGAGCATCTGCCTTACAAGCAGAGGGTCGGCGGTTCGATCCCGTCATCACCCACCACTTCCTGAGACGTTCCTGGTTCAGTGTTTTCGAAAGAAGCACACTGGCAGAGAGGAACAGGACGCAAGTCCAGCTATGCGCGGCGGTAGTTCAGTCGGTTAGAATACCGGCCTGTCACGCCGGGGGTCGCGGGTTCGAGTCCCGTCCGCCGCGCCATTTTTATCCAGGTGGGTGCTTGCACCGGTCTGAGGCCGCAAGGCCAGATCCCAGTTTCAATCAGGCGCAAGCCTGAACGATACGCAGCGGTAGTTCAGTCGGTTAGAATACCGGCCTGTCACGCCGGGGGTCGCGGGTTCGAGTCCCGTCCGCTGCGCCATCTTCTGCCAAGAGCCCCATGAACGCTCAAGGCAAAACAGAAAGGGCGATATCAAAGTCGCTTTTTTTGTGCCTGGCTTTCGCGCTACAGCGCTTGAAAGCTCAGATCCCAGTTTCAATCGGGTGCAAACCCGAACGATACGCAGCGGTAGTTCAGTCGGTTAGAATACCGGCCTGTCACGCCGGGGGTCGCGGGTTCGAGTCCCGTCCGCTGCGCCATCTTCGCCTCGAGGTCCCTAGAACACCTTGAAGCAACGAGAAAGCGACCTTCGGGTCGCTTTTTTCGTTTCAGCACCTTGCGCAGTCGTGGGCAAGGATTTACACCAAGCTGACAGAGTCTTCACCGATCAATGGTTTCAGCCACTGATCGATGTGTTGCACAATACGCCCCATTCGTTTCTTCCCGGAATTGGCAATGTCTAGATCAACCGTCTATGGCGCGCTCGGGCTGGCCCTCGTGCTGGCGGGTGTGTCCGGCTGTTCCTCGAAAAAGGCCGCCGTCTACGAGCACGAGAACTTCGATGACTCGGGCACCTTCTCCCGCAGTTTCGCCACCAGCGAGGCGGGCTCCTGCGAGGCGGCGCGGCGCGCGCTGCTCAGCCAGGGCTACATCATCACCAGCAGCGACGCCAACCAGGTCGCTGGCAACAAGAGCTTTCAGCAGAACGCCGAGAACCACCTGCAGATCAGTTTCAATATCACCTGCGTGCCGGACATGAGCGACAAGCAGCGCTCGACCATGTTCGCCAACGCCCTGCAGGACCGCTACACCCTGAAGAAATCCAACACCTCCGCCAGCCTTGGCGTGGGTGTGCTGGGTTCGGTGTCGATGCCGATCGGCTCCACCGACGACTCCATGGTCAAGGTCGCCAGCGAGACGGTCACCGCCGCGCAGTTCTACGACCGCTACTTCGCCCTGGTGGAAAGCTACCTGCCGAAGCCGAAGAAGCCGGAGAAGACCGAACCTGCCGCGGAGCCGAAGGTGGAAAAACCGGCCGCCGACCTGGGCTTGCCAGAGCCTGCGCCCGCTGCCCTGGCACCTGCGCCGCAGCCTGCCGCGCCGGTCGCCGAGAGCGTGGCAGAGGCACCGGTACCGACTCCGGTTGCCATCGCCCCTGCCGCTGCGCCCGCGCCTGTTGCCGCTCCAGCGGCTCCTGTGCCGGCCAGCGAAGCCCCAGCGGCCCCGATTGTGGACGACAGCAAGGGCTCGCAGCCCATCGCCCCGCCCGTCGAGCCGGCACCGATCCAGGTGCAGCAGGACGCGCCGGCCGCAGAGCAGGCGCCGGCGCCACTCTGACGCGGCGATAACTTCCCGGGCGCCTGCTACGTTTATCGTTCATAGGGCTGTAATCATTTGGTCATTCCGCTGCCTTAGGTTGGCGCAATGACCAAAGAACGATGAATCAAAGGGGCGAGAAGATGGACGATTACCAGGAAGAACTGCTCGAATTCCAGGCCTATGAGCTGGACCTGCCAGAACCGGCCGACGACGCCACCGAGCTCTAACCCACCTGCCGCTGATGGCGGCGAAATTCCCCCGGCGTCAGCCCCGTCCAGCGCTTGAATGCGCGCTGGAAGGCCTCGGCCGAGGCGAACCCCAACAGATAGGCGATCTCGCCGAAGGCCAGCTCGGTGTCGCGGATATAGGTCTCGGCCAGGTCGCGTCGCGTGTCGTTGAGCAGGTTGCGAAAGCGCGTGCCTTCCTCGGCCAGTTTGCGGCGCAAGGTCCAGGTCGGCAGTTGCAGGTGCCGCGCCACTTCTTCCAGATCCGGCTCGCGCCCACCGTTCAACAGCGGCCCCAGCAGGTGGGTGATGCGTTCGCCCAGGCTGCGCACGCGCGTGCGCTGGGCCAGTTCCGCCTCGCACAGTTGAATGAGGTGCTGCCAGGTGCTGGGGCAGTGTTGCGGGTTGGGCAGGGCCAGGGTGGCCTGGCTCAGGCGCAGCTGGTTGGCCGTGGCGCCGAAATGCACCGGGCCTGCGCACAGGCTTTGGTACTGCGCGGCGTAGGCGGGGGCGTCGAACTCGATTTCCAGGCGTTCGGCCTGCACCGGCCTGCCGGCAAGTGCGCCGAGTTGCGCCAGCCAGCCACCGAGCAGCGAGTCGACCACGAAGCGGTTGTAGTCGTTGTAGGGGCTGATGGAGTAGAACCGCAGCCAGGCGCCCTGGGCGTCTTCGTGAAAGCTCGACTGCCCGCGGTAGTTGGCGGCATAAAGCGGCTCGAAACGCAGCAGGGTACGGGCGGCGTCGCCGAGGGTCGGGGCCTGGGCGGCGGCGACGCCGGCCAGGCCGGCTTGGGCCAGGCGGCTCAGGCGACCCATGTGCAGGCCCAGCGCCGGCTCGGCGGACAAGGCGATTGCCGCGTGTCCCAGGTGCATGTAGCGCGGGATCGACAGCCGCGCACCTGGCTCGGCCAGGCGCCTGGCGTCGAGGCCATAGCGCAGCAGCAGGGGGTGCGGATCATGGCCGAGTGCCGTCAGCGCCTCGGCCAGGGGCTGGACGAAACCTACCGACAGTTCACCCAGGCGAACGCGGGGGCGGGGCATGTCGTCACAGCCACAGGTTGAGCAGGCGCGCGCCGTGGCTGTCGTTGCCGACCCACAGCGTGCCGCCCTGGCTGGCGAAGCCCTGTCCGTCGCTGCCCAGCTCCCAGAACTGGCCGCGCATGAACACGCTCATGCTCGGCGTGCCGGTGTTGGCGGCAAGGGGCAGTTGCTGCCAGGCGCGCTGTTCGCTGACCGCGCCGCGGCGCAGGGGAAGGTCGGCGGCCTGGGCCTGGTGGCGATTGCCGCGCCAGGGCGTCTGCCAGCTCTGCTTGCCGCTGAGGAACACCGGGTTGGCGACCAGTTGCACCGATTGCGCGGCCAGTTGCCGGTAGTTGGCGGGGTACCAGCTGTCGCTGCCGATCAGCACGCCCAAGCGTCCGGCGGGGGTCTGCAGTACCTGCAGCGGATGCTGCTGGCCGTCGTGGATGTAGCGCCGGCTTTCGCTATCGGGGTACTGCTGGTGCTGGGGCTGCCCGAGCACCGAACCGTCGCTGGCGAACACCAGGCTGCTGTTGTACAGCGGACCGTTGCCGGTGCGCAGCACGCCGTTCTCCACATAGGGCGCGGGCAGGATGATGGAGCCGGCGACCAGGGTGACGCCGAATTCCCGGGCCAGGTTGCCGAACACCTGCTGGTAGTCGGCGGCCATCTGCGCGGCCTTCATACGCAGGTGGGCGTCCGAGCGGCGATCGTCGCCGCTGGCGGCGAGCATCGCCAGGCCATAGCGCAGCGGGTTGCTCAGCTCCAGCCACTGCCAGGCCTCGTTGCGCTGGGTGACCTGGTACAGCTCGCGCTTCTCGCCCCGGGCCCACAGCCAGGTGCCGATATGCTCCGGCAACACAACCACGGTGCGCGGGTTGACCAGGCCCTGGGCACGGGCCTGTTCCAGGTATGCCGAGAGCTTGCGGTGCAGGCGCGTGAGGTTCTGGTAGTCCCCCGGATACAGCAGCGGCTCGACCCCCAGCAGGTTGCCGTGCTCGCCTGGCACGCCCTGGTTGAGGGCCAGTTCGATGCGCAGGTCGGACAGGTAATGACCCTCCGGGCGCTGCAGGGTCCAGAAGCCGTAGCCGCTGAGGGCGGCAAGGGTGACCAGCGTCAGGGCGCCGGCTAGCAGTTTTCGCATGGAGCGGTCCAGCGCTGTGCAGAAGGAGTGCCTTAGGGTAGTCCGGCTGTGCAGCAGGATCAATAAGTTGTCAGTTTCGATCATTGAGCGTGTTCAAACGCCTGTTTAATGTCGACCACAGACAAACGACGGGCCCCGCCACGCTGCTGTAGAGACCTGGTAGAGGCGCCCGCATTCCGTGATCACGCCACCTGTGGAGTCCATCCATGGCTACCGACCGTTACCCGCACCTGCTGGCCCCTCTCGACCTGGGCTTCACCACCCTGCGCAACCGCACCCTGATGGGCTCGATGCACACCGGCCTCGAGGAGCGCCCGGGCGGCTTCGAGCGCATGGCCGCGTACTTTGCCGAACGCGCCCGTGGCGGTGTCGGGCTGATGGTTACCGGTGGCATCGCGCCCAACGACGAGGGTGGTGTGTATTCCGGCGCGGCCAAGCTCAGCACCGAGGAAGAGGCTGACAAGCACCGGATCGTCACCGAAGCGGTGCATGCCGCCGGCGGCAAGATCTGCCTGCAGATCCTGCATGCCGGGCGCTATGCATACAGCCCGAAACAGGTGGCGCCCAGCGCCATCCAGGCGCCGATCAACCCGTTCAAGCCCAGGGAGTTGGACGAGGAGGGTATCGAGAAGCAGATCCGCGACTTCGTCACCTGCGCAAGCCTGGCCCAGCGCGCCGGCTACGACGGCGTCGAGATCATGGGTTCGGAAGGCTACTTCATCAACCAGTTCCTCGCCGCCCACACAAACCATCGCACCGATCGCTGGGGCGGCAGCTACGAGAACCGCATGCGCCTGGCGGTGGAGATCGTGGGCCGGGTGCGCGAGGCGGTGGGGCCGAACTTCATCATCATCTTCCGCCTGTCGATGCTCGACCTGGTCGAAGGCGGCAGCACCTGGGACGAGATCGAGCTGCTGGCCAAGGCCATCGAGCAGGCCGGCGCCACGCTGATCAACACCGGTATCGGCTGGCATGAGGCGCGCATCCCGACCATCGCCACCAAGGTGCCGCGCGCGGCGTTCAGCAAGGTCACCGCCAAGCTGCGTGGCGCGGTGAAGATCCCGCTGATCACCACCAACCGCATCAACACCCCGGAGGTGGCCGAGGCGGTGCTGGCGGAGGGCGATGCCGACATGGTCTCGATGGCCCGGCCGTTCCTGGCCGATCCGGACTTCGTCAACAAGGCCGCTGAAGGTCGTGGCGACGAGATCAACACCTGCATCGGCTGCAACCAGGCCTGCCTGGACCACACCTTCGGCGGCAAGCTGACCAGCTGCCTGGTCAACCCGCGGGCCTGCCACGAGACCGAGCTCAACTATCTGCCGGTCCGGGCGGTGAAGCGTATCGCGGTGGTCGGCGCTGGTCCTGCGGGCCTGGCAGCCGCCACCGTGGCTGCCGAGCGCGGTCATGAAGTGACGTTGTTCGATGCCGCCAGCGAGATCGGCGGGCAGTTCAACGTGGCCAAGCGCGTGCCGGGCAAGGAGGAGTTCTATGAGACCTTGCGTTACTTCCGCAACAAGGTGAAGTCCACGGGTGTCGACCTGCGCTTGAACACTCGTGTTGATGTGGCCGCGCTGGTAGCCGGCGAGTTCGACGAAGTCATCCTGGCCACCGGCATCGCCCCGCGCACGCCGGACATTCCCGGCATCGACAACGCCAAGGTGCTGAGCTACCTGGACGTGCTGCTGGAGCGCAAGCCGGTGGGCGAGCGGGTGGCGGTGATCGGTGCTGGTGGCATTGGCTTCGATGTGTCCGAGTACCTGGTGCACAAGGGCGTGGCCACCAGTCAGGACCGTGAGGCGTTCTGGAAGGAATGGGGCATCGATACGCGTTTGGTGGCCCGTGGTGGTGTGGCCGGGGTGAAGGCCGAGCCTCATGCGCCGGCGCGCCAGGTGTACCTGCTGCAACGCAAGAAGACCAAGGTTGGCGATGGGCTGGGCAAGACTACTGGCTGGATTCATCGCACGGGGCTGAAGAACAAGCAGGTGCAGATGCTCAACAGCGTCGAGTACCTGAGCGTGGACGATGCTGGCCTGCATTTACGGATTGGCGAGGGCGAGCCGCAGTTGCTGGCGGTGGACAACATCGTCGTCTGCGCCGGTCAGGATCCGCTGCGCGAGTTGCATGATGGCCTTCTCGCGGCCGGGCAGTCAGTGCACTTGATTGGGGGCGCTGACGTGGCGGCAGAACTTGATGCCAAGCGGGCGATTAACCAAGGGTCGAGGTTGGCGGCGGAACTGTGATTGTTTGAATCGTTGATTAGCCAACTTTTACAGTTGAGGTGGTAATACACCTTTCCTGTGGGAGTTGGCTTTTCAGTGAGTGGCTGTAACTGAAGAAACATTGCCAGTAGTCTGCACCTCTTCCATAAATCTTGATCTTGATCTTGCTTCTAAGTGCGCGATAGTTCAGGCGCCGCCAATTGCGACTTCAGGAGGCCGAGCGGAGTTCTTGCGGAGGGAGGTGACGGGCATGGATGCCCGTCA
>NZ_JAZDCT010000060.1:0-17237 GCF_036324045.1 Pseudomonas carassii
CCTTCAACCTGGGCAATGCCGTCGGCGCCGCCCTGGGTGGCGCGGTGATCAGCCTGGACCTGGGCTATGCGGCGGTGCCAATGGCCGGTGGCCTGCTGGCCGCGACCGGCTTGCTGCTGGTGTGGCTGGGCGGGCGCGGCAAGGCTAGCGACCAGGCATTGGGCAGCACTGCCTGATCGCTGTCGCCGCAGCGGGTCGGCTCCGCTATCACTCATACCCTGGGTGATGCGTGCAGGCCCGGCTCGCGACGGCGGCAGTGATTGCTTAAGCCCGACGCTTTACCTAGGCTAGTGGCCTTTTCCTCGCAATGAGACAGGGCCATGTCAGAACACCAAACCACCGGCGAAGGCCGTTTCAGCAGCATCGAGATCCGCGTGCTCGGCTCGCTGATCGAGAAGCAGGCCACCAGCCCGGAAACCTACCCCCTGACCCTCAATGCCCTGGTCCTGGCCTGCAACCAGAAGACCAGCCGCGAACCCGTCATGAACCTCTCCCCCGGCCAGGTCGGCCAGGCCCTGCGCGCCCTGGAGAACCAGGAAATGGCACGCCTGCAGATGGGCAGCCGCGCCGACCGCTGGGAGCAGCGGGTAGACAAGGCCCTGGAGCTGGTGCCGGCGCAGCTGGTGCTGATGGGGCTGATGTTCCTGCGCGGCCCGCAGACCCTCAGCGAGCTGCTGACCCGCAGCAACCGCCTGTACGCCTTCGAGGACGTCGATCAGGTCCAGCACCAGCTCGAGCGCCTGGTCTCGCGCGAACTGGCCCTGCACCTGCCGCGCCAGGCCGGCCAGCGCGAAGATCGCTACACCCACGCCCTGGGCGACCCGGCCGAGATCGAGGCGATTCTCGCCGCCCGCCAGCAGGACGGTGGCGGCCGCGTCGCCAGCGCGGCGGACGAGCGCATCGAGGCGCTGGAAGCCCGGGTGGCGGCGCTGGAAGCGCGCCTGGCCCAGCTCGAAGATTGACTCAGGGCTTTTCGGCGTCGGGGAAGTTGCGGCAGCTCTTGCGTTCGGCCAGCTCCCGCTCACTGGGGCGCTGGTCGACGAACACGGTGCGGCCGTCGGCGTAGATTTCCAGGTAGCCCCAATGCAGGTCCTGCTCGGTCTGCCCGGGCTTGGGCGGAACGAGCCACCAGGGTTCGCGGCTGATCAGGGTCATGAGTGGGCTCCAGTGGGGCTGGCTTGTGCGGTAACTATAGACAGCCAGGCCTGGCACTCCCGCACGGATTGTTCCTCCGAGGGCAATTATGAAGTGCCCGGCGCACCGATTCTCCCTGCCCTGCGACGGGTCTAATCTCGGTCCTGCAAACCCACTTCCCGCAAGGATCGACCACGATGTCCCGCCCACCCCTGCCCCCCTTTACCCGTGAAACCGCCATCGAGAAGGTGCGCCTGGCCGAAGACGGCTGGAACAGCCGCGACGCCGCCAAGGTGGCCCTGGCCTATACCCTCGACACCCACTGGCGTAACCGCGCCGAGTTCTGCAGCAGCCGCGAAGAGGCCCAAGCCTTCCTCACCCGCAAGTGGAACCGCGAGCTGGAGTACCGCCTGATCAAGGAACTCTGGGCCTTCACCGACAACCGCATCGCCGTGCGCTACGCCTACGAGTACCGCGACGACAGCGGCCAGTGGTACCGCGCCTACGGCAACGAGAACTGGGAGTTCGCCGAGGACGGGCTGATGCGCAACCGCCACGCCAGCATCAACGAACAGCCCATCAGCGAGGCCGAGCGCAAGTTCCGCTGGCCGCTGGGGCGCCGCCCGGACGATCACCCGGGGCTGAGCGACTTCGGCTTCTGAGGTGCGCCGCCGGATCGGCGGGGCCGCTCGACGGCCCCGTTTCAGGTTTGGGAAACGGACTACGCGGAGCTGGGAAACAGTGAGCGCAGCGTTATGCCAGACTGCAGGGCGACTCCACCCCAGGACAGCCCGATGACCCTCCTTGATGCCTTTTTACGGTGTCGGCGCTATGAGGCCTCCCATGTGCGCAAGCGGTTTCGCGTTGCGCGGAGGTGTCCAGCGATGGCAGCAAAAGCGAAGAACGTCTCCGAACGAGACCTCGATGCCCTTGAGCAACAGATCCCCCTGCACGCCAGCGAGGCCACGCATTCGGCCTACCTGCGTGCCCTGCAGGCCAGCCAGCGCGGCGTCCTGTGTGTCGATGAAGGCGAACTGGTACGCGTCGGGGCCGATGGCGCCCGAACCGTGCTGGGCAAGGCCAGCCCCCGACGCAAAGTGCGGGTCGGCGAGGTGATCAGCGTGCGCAGGGGCGATGACGAGACAGCCGGCGGGCGTGCCTAGACTACGTGTTTTTGCGGGGCCCAACGGCTCGGGCAAGAGCACCATCAAGGCCAGTCTGCCTGCGGCGCTTACACGCCTTTTCGTCAATGCCGACGAACTCGAGCACGAAGCGAAAGACACCGGTTTCATCGACCTCGCCCCGTTCGGCATTCCGGCCACCCAGGCCGAATTGCACGCGTTCCATCTCGAGCATCATCTAATCGCATCCCGGCAGTTTTCAGAGTGCGGTGTGGCTGGCGGAAATCACCGATGGCGTGCAGCTGGAATACCGCAACGAAGAGATTCCCGACTGGTTCTTCGAATCCTATGTGGATGAGGTAGAAACCACCTGATCGCACTGATGGTCGCCACCTTGCCCATTCACCGACCCCATCTATAGTGAAAACGATGACGATAGTGGCCAGTGGCCTCTTTCGCGAGACGTTTCCCACAATACATGGAGGTGTACCGTGGAGGCATTGGCAGCGCTGCTGAGTATCGTACTGGCGCTCAGCGTAGCCACTGAGCGGCTTGTCGAGATAATCAAAGGGTTTATACCTGGGCTCGATCAACCAAAGGCGGATCCGCGACAGGAATCCAGACGTCGCTCCTACCTGCAGATTCTGGCTGTTATCGGCGGCGTCATCACAGCCTACCTGTCCCGCGATGCCTTACCCACGGAACTACCCTTTTTTAAACACGACTTCGGCCTGATTTGCTTGGGCCTGCTGGCGAGTGGCGGCTCTGGGTTCTGGAACGCGATCCTGACTTACACCGCCCAAGCCAAGGAACTGAAGAAAACTGCCGTCAATATTGCCCAAGGCACATCACAGAACATGCGCTGAGTATCGGACAGTGGAGGGAACATCCATGCGTGAAGATCGCTTCGATGTGCGTATGACACTTAAGTCGGGCAGGGACAACGAGGATCGTCGATATCCAGAGAGTTTCTGGAAAGCACTTGTGAAAGATAGAAGATACAATGAGGAGACCGAGCCTACGACTGAAACGTTAGAGGAGCGCCTGACCAGTTGGTTTGGTGAACACTTGAGAAATCGCTTGGCCTTTCACTTCAGTCATGTGTGGCAAGAGTCGCGAACACAAGATATTTCACCCCTCGAGGAGGAGCAGCGAAAACACATTAGCCTCATCAGCTTCAGATTGTTCAATCTTCATTACGGCTCGCTTGACTTCTCTGTAGAAATTGCAGGACTCAAACACCTTGTTGCTTTGTTCGATGGAAACTTCGAACTTTTCGACATCTTTCTCTCAGTTTATGTACCTGTTGCCTTCGCCGAGGCGATTGGATATCGGGACTTGAGTCCAACGAATACCGATATTTTCTCTTCCCCAACGCTGCGCAGCGCATTTTCCGCTTACAGTACCGTACCGCAACCCGTCGCCACTACGCCCTCTCCTCTCATGGATCCACGCATGCGCTGGATCTGGATGATCACCAACGGATCGCTGGTTGTCCCCGTTCTTCTCTCACTTGCCGTGCTCTATGTCGGCGCCCGCCTGCTGGAGCGCGAGCACGACACGCTCGCCTCCAGGCTGGACGGCATCCAGAAAAAGGAAGCGGCCTTGCTCGATGCCCAGACACAACGTTTGAAAGTGCTTGAGGCAGGCCTGTACTCACCAAGGTCGGTGGAATTGAAGACCACTCCGGTAACCGTCTCTCCCCCTTGAGCGATAGCGGTGATTGGCCACCAGACCAATCACCACTGGAGGGCACGAACAATCAGTTGCTGTCGCAACACGAGGCCCCATCCACAAGAGGCAGTTCAGACAGCGGCGTAGCCTTCAATACCAACGGCGGCAACGGCGCGTGGGGCCCGCTGAGTACCAGTTGTTTGAAGTGTTCCCAATCGAAATGGCTGCCTGGGTCACTTCTACGTTTAGGGTCGAGCTTTGCATGCGAAACCACATGCTGCAGGTTCGGATACTTCGCCCAGCAATACCGGACAATATCCGCCGTGGCCTGAATCTGCCAAGACGAAAACGGATCATTCTCCTGTAAATTCACGACTTCGATTCCGACAGACCAATGGTTGACATGCGTCTCGCCACCATTGACATCCTGATGAAAAGCGACATTCCTGACGTGCCAGGCCGCCCGCGCTTCTGGTGCGCAAGCCCAGACCAGACTACCGTGCTGCTCTTCGTTTTCATCGGGTACCAACCAGTGAAAGGACGCCGCATCCTTGGTTTTCTTCATCACGGATACGGCACCCGCCGAACTGCTGCCGGCGGTAGCATGAATGACGACAGCCTTGATGCCGAAAATCGGATCGACACTGCGCTTGGTTGTACAGTTTTTCCAATAGGCTTGCACCCCTGGATACCAAGCTTCATTGATCGAAGCTTCACTGGGGCGTTGGGCCGCAGGCAACAGGAAATGGTAATTATCAGCAGGGCCTGACATGAAGACCTCCCGTGAGCACGGACGCAATTGAATCAGTCATAGTGGATGCAGCGGATTGAAATTACCCCTGAATCTACTGCAGCGTACAAAGACGCTCGACGAAGCAATAACAGACTCCGCGCCAAACAATGATAGCCAAAGGCCTTCATTCAATCCAATACACGACCTGAATATTCAATTTATTCTGAACACCTGCGCTCAACGCGTTTGCTTCAGGCTGACTGGCCAGCCCCCGTCTTCAGCTCGCCAATCTTCTCCAGGCGTGCCCTGACAATATTTCGGCTTATATTCAACAATCGTCCAGTCTGCAGTTGATTACCATGGCAATAGCGATAAGCCGCCCGAAAGACCGTTTCCTCAATATGCTCATACAGGTTGGGCACATTCTGCTCGAACAGCGCCAGTAACGCGCTCTCCAAACTGACTGGCGCAATGGCAGCTGCCGGTACAGTAGCGCTGATACCATGCTCGAACTGCCCCAGCGCCTGTGGGCGCATGTCCACCAGGTGCAGGTCCCCCGGCGCCACCTGCTGCTGGCGGCACACCAGCAGCGCATGGTGAATCGCGTTCTCCAGTTCGCGGATGTTGCCCGGCCAGCTGTGCGCCAGCAGCTTGCGCTCGGCCTCGCTGCTCAGGCTGGCGCGCTCGTAGCCCAGGCGCCGGCAATGCTCCTCGATGAAGAACTCGGCCAGCGGCAGGATATCCCCCGGCCGTTCGCGCAGCGGCGGCAGGCGGATGGTCGCCACGTGCAGGCGGTAGAACAGGTCTTCGCGAAAGTGCCCGGCCACCACGGCGTCGGCCAGGTTGACGTTGGTCGCCGCCACCAGGCGCACGTTGATCGGTACCGGGGTGCGCGAGCCGAGCCTGACCACCTCACGTTCCTGCAGCACGCGCAGCAGCTTCACCTGCATATTCAGCGGCAGGTCGCCGATCTCGTCGAGAAACAGCGTCCCGCCATTGGCGGCCTCGAACCAGCCGGCCTTGTTCGAGGTGGCGCCGGTGAAGGCGCCCTTCTCGTGGCCGAACAGCTCGCTCTCCACCAGGGTCTCGGCGAAGGCGCCGCAGTTCACCGCGACGAAAGGCTCGCGATGGCGGCGGCTGAGTTTGTGGATATGGCGGGCCACCAGCTCCTTGCCGGTACCGGTCTCGCCGATGATCAGGGTGTTGGCTTCGCTGGGGGCCAGGCGCTCGATGCGGCTGAGCAGCTCCTGGGAGCGCGGGTCCTTGAACACCAGCACGGTGGCGCGCACGGATTTGGTCAGCTCGCGGGCATTGGGATGGGTAATCAGCGACATGGGGGCATTCCTGGCAGTGTGTGCGCGCCCTCATAGTGCATGAAACAATTTAGACCGAAAAATTATTAATAAATATTTATATATTCGATTAGAGAATATATAAGAAACCAACCGTTGCACTGCTGCTGGAGCAGCAACCGGTCAGCAACGGCCTGCCTGCCGATCAGCACCTCGAACCGCGCAACACTGCCTTGGCTGTAGCGCGTAACCCTTGCCGCACAAGGGCTACAGCCCTGCCCGCAGCGCCCTGGCATGCATTTCGCTCCTGCTCTGGCAAACGCCTGGGCCGCTCAAGCACGCGGCCCGCACACTGTCGGGAGTGCAACATCATGAAAAACCTCTGGCGCCATGGCCTCGCCCTGCTCGGCCTGCTGTTGAGCCTCACCACCTGGGCCGGCGAGCCGCCCAAATCCGTGCGTATCGCCATCGTCGCCTTCACCCAGGGGGGCGTGCCGGTGTTCGGCGGCATCCCCGGGCGGGTGATCGAGGATGGCTGGCTCGCCCAGCAACTGGCTCAGCGCGGCATCAGCCTGGACTGGGTCGCCCTGCCCCATGCCGGCGCCGGTCCGCAGATCAACGAAGGTTTCAGCAACGACAGCCTGGACTTCGCCGTGCGCGGCGACCTGCCCTCGGTGATCGCCGGCGCCGGCAACGTGCCGGGCAAGCTGGTGGTGCCCGGTGGCAGCGGCAACAACGTGTACCTGGTGGTGCCGGCCAACTCCAGCGCCCGCAGCATCCAGGACCTCAAGGGCAAGCGCCTGGCCCTGCACCGTGGCCGGCCGTGGGAATTCGCCTTCAGCAACTTCCTCGTCAGCCAAGGGCTGCAACTGAGCGACTTCAAGATCGCCAACCTCAACCCGCAGGTCGGCGCGGCGGCGGTGTCGGCGGGCAAGGTGGATGCGGCGGTGCTGCTCAACGAAGCCTATGCCCTGGAAGACAAGGGCGTGGCGCGCATCCTCTGGTCGACCAAGCAAGGCGCCGACGACTGGCGGCTGGTCTCGGACCTGTGGGCCACCGACCGTTTCGTCGAGCAGCACGCCGACCTTACTCAGCTGGTGGCCACCGCCTGGGTCAAGGCCGCCTGGTGGATCTCCCAGGAGCAGAACCGCGACGCCTACTACAAGTTGTCGTCCCGCGCGGGCGTCGCCGAGAGCGTGCTGCGCCGCGACGACCAGGACGACCCGGTGGCCTGGCAGGCGCGCTGGGCGCCGAAGAGCGATGCCCAGCTCAAGGCCCATTACCAGGCACTGGCCCGCTACGCCCTGGACAACCGCCTGATCCGCACGCCCTACGACATCGGCCCGGACCTGGCCACCGGCTTCACCCGCCAGGCCCTGAGCGACCTGCAGCTCACCCACTACTGGCCGTCCCTCGACGCCCAGCTCAGCCAACACTGATCAAGAGATACGCCCATGAAACTGCCCGTCTCATTCGCCCTGGGCCTGTCGGCCCTGGCCTTGTCCATCACCGCCGTGGCCGCCGACACCTTCGCCCCCAGGCCCGACCCGCAACAGGGCGACGGCCGGGTCTCGGCCTTCTACACCTGGAGCAAGGCCATCCCGGCCACCCCCGGCAAGCTGCTGCGCAGCGAGCCGCTGGACAGGGCCCTGAGCCTGCCCAACGCCGCCAGCGCGCAACGCATCCTCTACACCTCGCTGGACGGCATCGACGGCAAGACGCCGATCGTGGTCTCCGGCGCGCTGTTCATCCCCAAGGGCAAGGCGCCCGCTGGCGGCTGGCCGGTGGCGAGCTGGGGTCATGGCACCGTGGGCATCGCCGATATCTGCGCGCCGTCCTGGGCCGGCCGCTCGTACCGTGACGTGCAGTACCTCAACCGCTGGCTCGACGAGGGTTATGCCATCGTCGCCACCGACTACCAGGGCCTGGGCGTGCCCGGCGGCCACCCGCTGCTGAACAACCGCATGGCCGCCTACGGCATCCTCGACGCGGCCAAGGCCGTGGTCGCCGGCGTGCCGGGGCTGGCCAACAAGGTGCTGATCGTCGGCCAGTCGCAAGGCGGCGCCGGGGCCTTCGCCGCCGGCGCCTATGCCGCCACTTACGCGCCGAACCTGGGGGTGAAGGGCAGCATCGGCACCGGGGTGATCTACACCATCGGCGCGAAGAACGTCGGCGAACAGGATGAGAACAAGGTCGACCCGGCGCTGGCCTACGGTTTCTACACCCTGCTGGCGGCGCAGCAGTACGACCCGAGCATCGACCCGCGCGACTTCTACACCGACAAGGCCCTGCCGCTGTTCGAGCAGGCGCGCAGCAGTTGCCTGTCCGCCCTGGTCAGCGATGTGGTCGGCAGCGGGCTGACCCCGGCCAATGCCAAGAAGGACTACCAGGGCGACCAGCTCAAGGCCTGGCTGGCCCAGGTGTCGTACCCGACCCTCAAGCTGGCGCAACCGATCTTCATCGGCACCGGCGCCGAGGACAAGACCCCCGCCGCCAGCACCCAGGTGGCCCTGATGCAGGATGCCTGCAAGGCCGGTTCCGTGGTCCAGGGCCACCTGTACAAGGGCCTGGGCCACAGCGAGACAGTCAATGCCTCGCTCCGGGACTCGATCCCGTTCGCCCGCCAGGTCATCAGCGGCCAGCCCGTCACCCCGATCTGCAACCCCAGTGTCCAGTAAGCCAGGAGCGCGACCATGAGCCTCGAATTCTTCACCCGCCTGCCACTGCACGGCGAGACCCAGTTCCTCCCGGGGGACCCGCGCAACCGCGGCGACTGGCATGCCGGCGGCCCCAGCACCGGGGCCGTCTCGGGCTTCGCCGTGGGCGAGCACTTTAGCTACATCGACTACCTCGGCCAGGTGGCCCGCGCCGCCGAGATCAACGGCTTCGGCGGCGCGCTGATGGTCAACGCGCCGACCGGCGAGGAGCCGTGGACAGTGTGTTCGCTGCTGGCCCGTGAAACCCGCACGCTGAAGTTCGTCACCGCCTTCCAGCCCTACCACTACACGCCCTGGGTGGCGGTGCAGCAGGCCGCCACCTACCAGCGCGCCACCGGCAACCGGCTGGTGTGGAACATCATCAACGGCGGCTCGGACGCGATCCAGCGCCAGGTCGGCGACTTCGAAGGACACGATGAGCGCTACGCCCGCGCCACCGAGTTCATGGACGTGGTGCGCGGTTACTGGCACAACCCCGACTTCCACTACCAGGGCCGCTACTACAGCGCCGAAGGCGGTGGCCTGCGCGGGCCATTGAAGAAGGCCGAGCTGCCGCTGATCTGCACCGCAGGTTCGTCCGAGGCGGCGCGGGAGTTCGCCGCCCGGCACGCCGACTTCTACCTGATGCGCGCCGAGCACCCCGACGAAATCGCCGCGCTGATCGCCGACATCCGCGCTCGCGCCTTGAAGCACGGACGCAGCGATATCCGTTTCGGCCTGTCGATCGATGTCATCACCCGCGATACCGAGGAGGCCGCGCGGGCCGAGGCCAAGCGCTTCTTCGACGAGGGCGTGGCCAAGGGCACGGTCAAGGCCCGCGCCGCCCATGCCGGGCTGCGCACCGCGCGCAAGCTGAGCTACGAGCACGAATACGCCGACCAGGATGAAGCGCGGGCCTTCGACGACTTCTTCATCCACCCCAACGTGTGGACCGGATTCGGCTACATCGGCATCCCGCCGGGCTGCGCCCTGGTCGGCAGCCACGCCAACGTGGTGGCGCGGATCCGCGAGTACCATGCCATCGGCATCGACCTGTTCTTCCTCGCCGGCTATCCGCACCTGGAAGAGGCCTACCGCATCGGCGAACACATCCTGCCGCATTTCCGTGACCAACGCGCCCCGCTCACCCGTCCGGGCCAGGCCTGAACTCGGCGGCGCGCAGCCAGAGCGCTCGCTGTTCAGTGCATGGCGCTTCGAGAATCTCTGGCTAAAAGGCTGAGCACTACCCCCTGTAGGAGCGGCCTTGCCGAGGCCGCTCCTACAGTGCTCGCGTCAACGCCCAACCGCAGGCGCAGGTGGCCAAGCTGGCAGTTGCAAACGTACGGAGGTGGCGGCTGGTCTGCGCAGCCTTCACCTGATGCATTGCCGCAGCGTGTCCACGGCAGGACGGGACGCACGCCCCCGGAGGTTCTTGACCTTCATGGGCGTGCTCCTTGCGCGAAAGGTGGGAGATCAGTTGCGGCGGTCGATACCGGGCACCAGGCCAAGCTCGCTGGCGCGCTCGTACAGGCCGCTCATCTTCCACTGCTGGGTGAGCACGCCCGGGCCATAGGGACGCGAGCCGCCAAGGGCGTCGGCGAGCAGCTGGATCTGCGCGCCCTCCTCCAGCAGCAGGATGAATTCGGCGGTGGCGCGCAGGCCCTGCTTGCCCCACACGGTGGTGCCGCCGTTGGCTTCGAGAATGGCCAGGTTGAACGGGTTGGCGGCGATCTGCTCGAGGATGAAGTCCACCTCAGCCTGGCGGCGATCGATGTACACCGGCAGCTCGCGGGCCAGCTGGTAGCGCTGCACCGGCACGTAGTGGAACGGCAGGCTGCGGTGGGTCTGGGCCCAGGCGCCTAGGTACGGGCTGTGCACGTGGGACACGGTGGTGATGTCGGCGTGGGTCTGGAACAGTTTGGTGTAGCGGCCCAACCCTCCCTTGCCCTTGCCGAGGATGACATTGCCGGCGAAGTCGCTGACCGTCGCCTCCAGCGGCTTGCGGTGGTTCCACGGGCCGCCGTAGTTCACCGACACCAGCAGCTCCTCGCCGGGCACCCGCTCGATGAAGCCGACGGTACCGTTGGCGGTGATGGTGCGGGTTTCGCGGAACACGCTGAAGGCCGCTTCGGCCTCGGCCAGCACCTGGTCGGTGAAGGCTTGCAGCTCGGCGGTGAGGGGGCGTTCGTTGATCAGTACGGTCATGCTCGGTCTCCGGTATCAGGCGCGGCGCTGAGCCAGCAGGTCGTGGGCGGCTTGCAGGGGGCGGTGGTCGACCCAGTCGGCGAGGTCGAAGTCGCGTTCCAGGAAGCCATGCAGGTTGAGGAAGGTCTTCTGGATGTCGAGGAAGGCCAGGCGCTGGGGCGACAGGTCCGGTGCCAGGGTGGTGTGGAAGTCGCCGCGATAGGCCTCGGCCACGCCCTGGCTGCCGGCGCGGGTCTCGTCCTCGAGGATGGCGTTGAGCGCATCGCGGTTGCCGGCTGCCCAGTCGGCGGCGCGCAGGGTCTGGGCGAGGAAGCGCGTCACCAGGTCGAAGTGCTCGTCGAGCAGACTCTGGTGCACGGTGATCGGCCGTGGCGTGCCGTTGTTGATGCGGTGGCGCGGGTCAGGCAGGGCATCGAGGTCGATGCCCACCACCAGGCCCAGGCGCCGGGCGGCATCGGCGGCGGCGGCGCCCTTGACGTACACCGCGTCCACCTCGCCGCGTACCAGCGGGTCCAGGCCCGACCACAGCCGTTGCAGGCCCAGTTGCGGGGTGCCGGCATCGAACGGGTCGAGCAGCGCCACCTCCACCAGGTGCACGTCATCAAAACCCAGGCCGGCCGAGGCCAGCGCGCCTTTGTAGCCGTGCAGGCTCATGGCCCGAGCGATGCTGCCGGGGCGGTTGTCACCCCAGGCCGGCAGTGCCAGGCGCTTGCCGCGCAGGTCTTCAGGGCGGCGGATGTTGCTGTCGGGGCGGACCAGAATGGTCTGCCACTCCTCAATCCAGGTCAGGCCGATCAGCCGCGTTGGCGCACCGGCGGCGCGGGCGGCCAGGGCCGGCAGGTTGCCGCCCTCGCGGAACAGGCCGGGAAGCTGGTGATCGTAGTGGTGATGGCCGAGCTGGCGGGCCTCCTGCAGGGTATCGATGGGCAGGCCGTCGGCGGCGAATTCGTCTTGCAGCCAGCCGAGATTGTAGGCGATGCCCGAGGCGGTGGGCACCGGGCAGCGGGTGAACCAGAGGCGCTCCAGGGTTTCGGGTTTGGGAGTGGCTTGAGGGAGGGTCATGGGTGGCTCCTTGGACGTCGTGCAAGGAACATTGCAGCGCCCGTGCCAAGGGCTGGAATGCCCGGAATACGAGGCTTTGCGCTGATGACCAGGGTGGCGATTGCTGATCAGGATGCAGGATTGCGGCGCAGGTGTTGCCTGATCAGCAGAAACCGCGACCAGGGGTGTTGCTGGAGCAGCAAGGGTGCGCTGAAGGCCCAGTGATGCGTGGGTTTCATGGCTGTGGCAAAGAAGTTGCTCTGGTGTTTGCAGGTATCGCGGGGCAGGCCCGCGATGGGCCATACACTGCCACCGAGGTAACCCATGACCACCATCGAACACCCGCCAGCCCGGCGCATCACCCATGAAGCCGAGGCCATCGACATCGCCCGCCAGGTCGCCGACGAGATCGCCGCCCTCGCCGCCAACCCAGGCAACAACCGGCAACTGCCCCGCCGCCAGGCCGAGCTGCTGTCGAGCAGCGGCCTCACCGCCATCGGCGTGCCGACGCAGTTCGGCGGCCTCGGCGCCTCGGTCGCGACCATCGTCGAGACCGTGCGCCTGGTCTCCACCGCCGACGGTGGCGTCGGCCAGCTGCTGCAGATCCACAACGTGATGCTGCGCGGCGTGCTCGGCGGCTACCCCGACGAGGTCCGCGACCGTGTGCTGGCTGATGTGCTGGCCGGCAAGCGCCTGGGCAATGCCCTGGCCGAGGTCGGCGGCAAGAACAAGTTCGCCCTCAAGACCCGCGTCGAACGCCGCGCCGACGGCAAGCTGGTGCTCAACGGCAGCAAGTTCTATTCGACCGGCGCCTACCTGGCCGAGTGGATCTCGCTGACCGCCGCCAGCGAGGACGGTAGCGCCGGCGTGCTGCTGCACCGCGACACCCCCGGCCTGACCCTGGTCGATGACTGGGACGCCTTCGGCCAGCAGCATTCGGTGAGCGGCACGGTGAAGTTCGACGAGATCGTCCTCGACGAGCGCTTCGTCACCTTCCGTAGTGGGCCGATGAAGCGCACCGGCCTGACCTTCCCGCAGATCCTTCACGCCGCCATCGACAGCGGCATCGCCGCCGGCGCCCTGCAGGCGGCGCTGGACTACCTGCGCGAGCATGCCCGGGCCTGGGTCGAGAGTGGTGTCGAACGGGCCAGCGACGAGCCGCACATCATCCGCCAGATCGGCGAGTACGCCGTGGCCCTGCGCGGCGCCGAGTCGGTGCTGCGCGAGGCGGCGCGGGTGTTCGACGCCCATGAACGCGACCCGGCGGACAAGGCGCTGGAGGACGAACTGATCCTCTCGGTGGCCACCGCCCGGGCGCATGCCGACGGCGCGGCGCTGAAGATCGCCAGCGACCTGTTCTCGCTACTGGGCGCCAGCGCCTCGCTCAGCAAGTGGAACCTGGACCGCTTCTGGCGCGACGCCCGGGTGCACACCACCCACGACCCGATCCGCTGGCGCCTGCACAACGTCGGCAACTACTACCTCAACGGGGTGGATCCGGGGGAGTACACGGCGGTGCTCAATGCCAAGGAAGCGCAAGGCGCTACACGTCGCTGACACGCCAAGCATCAATCCAGAGCCAAGCGCTCTGTGGGAGCGGGCTTGCCCGCGAAGATGGCGACGCGGTGCATGGCACCGGCTTCGCCGGTGTTCGCGGGCAAGCCCGCTCCCACAGGGGGAAGCTGATAGCCGACAGACAACCCGAGCCCTGCATGACCTCCCGACACCCCCTCCTGCGCGCCCTGGCGATCTACCGCGAGATGCCCTGGCGCTTCACCCTGGTCGCCACCCTGTACATCGCCGGCAACCTGGGCCTGGCCTGGCAGCAATGGCTGATCGGCCACGCGGTCAACGATGTCGGCGCCGGCCGCGCCGTCACCCGCCTGGCCGATGGCAGCCTCGACGCCAGCCTGGGCTGGCACTGGCTGTGGACCCTGCTGGCCATCGCCCTGGCCCGCGGCCTGCTGCAGTACGCCGCCGCGGTGCTGTCGCTGGTGCTCAGCCAGGCCCTGCTGACGCGCCTGCGCGAACGCATTCTCGAACAGGTCCAGGCCCTGCACCTGGGCTACCACTGGCGCCATGGCATGGGCGAGCTGGTGACCCGCACCACCCGCGACGCCGACAAGGTGCGCGATGCGCTGATCACCTTCTGGCGGCAGATCGTCGAGACCCCGCTGGTGCTGCTGGCGGCGGTCGGTCTGCTGGCCTGGTACGACCCGCTGCTGGGCCTGGTGCCGCTGCTGTTGACCGGTGTCGGGCTGTGGCTGTTCGTGCGTCAGACCGAACGCCTGGTCGGCCTCGACCGGGCCGTGGCCACGGCCTACGACCAGGTCAGCCAGGACCTGGCCGAAGGCATCGGCGGCGTGCGGGTGATCAAGGCGTTCGGCCTCGAGGGCCGGCGCATCGCCCGCTTCGCCGAGCAGGTGACGCTGTTCAGCGGCCATGCCCGCACGGCGCTGGCCTATGCCAGCTCGCGCATTCCCCTGCCGCAGGCGGTAGTCGCCCTCGGTCATGTGTGGATCCTGGTGTACGGCGCCCACCAGGTGGCCGCCGGGCGCCTGGGCATCGGCGAGCTGGTGACCTCGCTGCTGGTGGGCACCACCCTGGTGTTCCGCATCGAAGGCATCGGCCGGGTCATGCAGACCTTCGCCGACGCCCGCGCCAGCGCCGAACGCATCTGGCAACTGCTCGACGAGCGCCCCGCCATTCGCAGCGGCCAGGGCGCGCTGCCAGAAGGGCCGCTGGGCCTGAAGCTGGAGCAGGTGCGCGTGGCCGCGCCGCAGGCCGGCCGCGACCTGCTGCATGACTGCTCGCTGCAGCTGCGCCCCGGCGAGGTGGTGGCGCTGGTCGGCGCCACCGGCAGCGGCAAGAGCCTGCTGGCCAGCCTGCTGCCGCGCCTGGCCGAAGTGGATGGCGGCAGCGTGCGGGTCGGCAGCGACACCCATGGCTGGCACGATGTACGCGATCTCGACCTGGCGGCCTTGCGCCACCGGGTGCAGGTGCTGCCCCAGGAAAGCTTCCTGTTTTCCGACTCGCTCGCCGCCAACCTGCGCCTGGCCGCGCCCGACGCCACCGACAGCGAGCTGCGCGAGGCCCTGCGCCAGGCCGCCGCCGAGGATGTGCTGGAGCGCCTGCCCCACGGCCTGGACACACCGCTGGGCGACCGTGGCGTGACCCTGTCCGGCGGCCAGCGCCAGCGCCTGTGCCTGGCCCGCGCCCTGCTCGGCGCGCCCGACATCCTGTGCCTGGACGACGCCACCAGCGCCCTGGACGCCCAAAGCGAGCACCGCGTGCTCGACAACCTGCGCCGTCAACGCAGCCAGTCCGGCCGTGCGCCAACCCTGCTGCTGATCACCAGCCGCCTGTCCACCCTGCTGCTGGCCGATCGCGTGCTGCTGCTCGACGGCGGGCGCATCAGCGCCAGCGGTAGCCATGCCGAGCTGACGGCAAACAACGCGCATTACCGTGACCTGCTGGGGATCGAGCATGGCTGAAAGCGATATCGACATCGAACAGCGCCTGGCCCGCCAGGCCCTCGACCGCGGCATGCTGGGCCGTCTGCTGCCACTGCTGCGGCCGATCCGCAGGGCGATCCTGAGCGTGATCGGCCTGGAGCTGCTGCTGGTGTTCACCGTGTTCCTGCGGCCGTGGTTCGTCCGCGAACTGCTCGACCGCGGGCTGATCCAGGACGCCGGCCACTGGTTGCTGGACGAGCGCCTGGTGCTGTGGCTCGGCCTGGGCCTGGCGGCCAGCTGGCTGGGCCGCTTCCTGCTGGCGGGCGTCTCCCAGTTCATTGCCGGCGGCGCCGCCATCGGTGTGCTCAACGCCCTGCGCGTGCAGGTGTTCGCCCATGTCCAGGCGCTGTCGGTGAGCTACTTCGACCAGACCCGCGCCGGGCGCATCATCGCCCGCGCCGACCGCGACGTCGACGCGCTGGAGCCGTTGCTGGTGCAAGGCCCGCCGGAGCTGCTGGGCGCCCTGCTGCGCTGCGGCCTGGCCGGGGTGATGCTGTGGCGCATCGAGCCGAGCTTCTTCTACAGCCTGGCGGCCACCGTGCCGCTGCTGGCGCTGGCCACCTGGCGCTTCAAACGGGTGTCGCAGCGCAACTGGGCCAAGGTCGCCGAGCAGCGCAGCCGCTTCACCGCGCACCTGGTCGAGAGCGTCAGCGGCGTGCGCCTGATCCAGCAGTGCGGGCGCGAGGCCAGCAACCAGCGGCGCTACCGGCACCTGCTGGAGGCCTTCAACCAGGCGCTGATCCACGGCAGCCTGCGCACCGGCTGGTTCGCGCCGTTCACCGCGCTGCTGGGCACGGCGGGCATGGCCGTGCTGTTGCTGGTGGGCGCCTTCGGCCTGGCCGAAGGCCGGGTGAGCGTCGGCCAGGTGGCCGAAAGCCTGTTCTACGTGTTCCTGTTCCTTGGCCCGTTGCAGGAGCTGTCGGACCTGTTCGAGCGCTACGCCACCGGCAGCGCCTCGGCGCAGCGCATCTTCCTGTTGCTCGACACTCGCGCCCAGGTGCTCGACCCTGCACAGCCATGTGCGCTGGGCCGGGCCCGAGGCCAGGTGGACTTCGAGCAGGTCGGCTTCGCCTACAACGTAAACGCCCGCCCGGTGATCGACGGGCTCGACCTGCAGATCCCGGCGGGCGAAGTGCTGGCCATCGTTGGTCCCTCAGGGCATGGCAAGAGCACCCTGGTGCAGTTGCTCACACGCTTCTACGACGTGCAGCGCGGCGCGGTGAAGCTCGACGGCATCGATCTGCGCGAGCTCGCCCAGCACGACCTGCGGCGCAATGTCGGCGTGGTGTTGCAGGACAACGTGCTGTTCAGCGGCAGTCTCCTCGACAACCTGCGCCTGGCCCGGCCCGGCGCCGATGATGCCCAGCTGATCGCCGCCGCCCGCGAGCTGGGCGCCGACGAGGTGCTGGAGCGCCTGCCGCTGGGCTACCACACCGAGGTCGGCCCGCTGGGCAGCCACCTGAGCCACGGCCAGCGCCAGCTGGTGTGCCTGGTGCGCGCCTACCTGGCCGACCCTGCGGTGCTGGTGCTCGACGAAGCGACCTCGGCGGTCGACGTGCATACCGAGCGGCGTATCCAGCAGGCGCTGCGCCGGCTGTGCCAGGGGCGCACGGCGATCATCATCGCCCACCGCCTGGCGACCATCCGCGACGCCGACCGGATCGCCGTGGTGCGCCATGGGCAGGTGGTCGAGCTGGGGCGGCATGCCGCGCTGTTAGAGGCCGGCGGGGTGTATGCCGGGTTGTACGCGGCGTATCTGCGCAGTGCCGGGGAGCAGATTGGCGGAACCACGCAACCCGTGTAGGAGCGGCCTTGTGCCGCGAAAG
>NZ_JAZDCT010000061.1:0-15110 GCF_036324045.1 Pseudomonas carassii
CAACGGCTTTGGTTACTTTGGCCAAGACCAAAGTAACCCGCCGTAAGGGCGGAAAGGTGAATAAGCGTCGACATCGCAAATGAATGCGCATACAACTATCAAAACCAACTAAAACCAACAACCAACAACCAACAACCAACAACCAACATATCCTAATCCCGCGCCAGCGCCTCAATAGGATCCAACCGCGCCGCATTCCGAGCCGGCACAAACCCAAACACAACCCCAATCAACGTAGAACACACAAAGGCCGTAACCACCGACCCCAGCGAAAACACCATCTCCCACTGCTTGACGAACAAAGCAAACAAATACCCGACCCCATAGGACAACCCAATCCCGATCACCCCACCGATCAGACAGACCATCACCGCCTCCACCAGAAACTGCTGACGGATATCCGACTGCCGCGCCCCCACCGCCATGCGAATACCGATCTCCCGGGTCCGCTCGGTGACCGACACCAGCATGATGTTCATCACCCCGATCCCCCCCACCACCAGCGAAATCACCGCGATCAGCGACAACAACAGGGTCAGCGAACGGCTGGTCTTCTGCACGGTCTGCATGATGCTGTCGAGGTTGTTGGTGAAGAAGTCCTTGGTCCCGTGCCGCTGCAGCATCAGCTTGTTGACCTCCTCCTCGACCCGCTTGCTCGGCATGCCATCCTTGATCCGCACACTGATGCTGTCCAGGTGACGCTGGCCAAGCACGCGCCCGGCAGCGGTTTCGTAGGGCATCCACACGTTCAGCGTGTTGCCGGCGACGAACAGGTTCTTGTTCTCGGCGGTCACGCCGATCACCGTGCAGGGCAGCTTGCCGACCAGGATCACCTGCCCCAGCGGGTTTACCCCGTCGCCGAACAGCCGCTTGCGCGTGTTGTGGTCGATCACCACCACCTGCGCCTGGCGCCGGGCGTCGTCGGCGCTGAACACGATCCCCGCGGCCAGGGGAATGTTGCGCACCTGGAAGTACTGCTCGCTGACACCGTTGAGCTGCACATCAACGTCGATGTTGCGGTAGCGCACCAGCGAGCTCTTGCCAATCACCGGGGTGGCGCTGTCGACGTAGTAGAGTTCGTTGAGCGCCGTCACATCCGCCGGCATCAGGGTCTCGATGGCCTTGGCCCGGCTGTCGCCGAAACTGGTGCCCGAATAGATGTCGATGGTGTTGCTACCGATCGCCTGGATGTCCTTGAGCACGTAGCCCTTGGCGCCTTCGCCGATGGCCGAGATCGACACCACCGAAGTGATGCCGATGATGATCCCGAGCATGGTCAGCAAGGTGCGCATACGGTGCGAGACCAGGGCGATCCAGGCCATCTTGAAGGCCTCGCGGAACAACCCCAGGCTGGCCACCAGCCGCCGCGGCGCCTGTTCGCGGGCCGGCGTGGCCTCGGTGGCCGGCGTGGGCGCCTCGGGCCGGGTGCGGCGGTCGCTGACGATCTGCCCATCGCTGACCTCGATGATCCGCTCGGCGTGGGCGGCCACCTTGGGGTCGTGGGTCACCAGGATCACCGTGTGCCCGGCGCCGTGCAGCTCCAGCAGGATGTTCATCACCTCCTTGCCGCTGGTGGAGTCGAGGGCGCCGGTGGGCTCGTCGGCGAGGATCACCTCGCCGCCGTTCATCAGCGCCCGGCAGATGCTCACCCGCTGCTGCTGGCCACCGGACAGCTGGCTCGGGCGGTGCGCCATGTGGCTGCCCAGGCCCAGCCGGTCGAGCAGTTCGCGGGCGCGAGCATGGCGCCCGGCTTGGGGCACGCCGGCATACACCGCCGGGACCTCCACGTTGCGCAGGGCATCCAGGTGCGGCAACAGGTGATAGCGCTGGAAGATGAAACCGAAATGATCGCGGCGCAGCGCGGCCAGGGCGTCGTCGTCCAGGTCGCGGGTTTCCTGGCCGCTGACCTGGTAGCTGCCGGCGCTGGCATGGTCCAGGCAGCCGAGGATATTCATCAGGGTCGACTTGCCCGAGCCCGAGGCGCCGATGATCGCCACCAGCTCGCCGGCATGGATCTGCAGGTCAATGCCTTTGAGCGCCAGGAACTCGCGGTCGCCGGCCATGAAGCTACGGCTGACCCCTTGCAGACGCAGCAGCGGCTGCTGCTGGTCCGCGGGCCGCGCCAGCTGCGGTGACAGCTCGACGGTCATGTTCATGCTCACGCCCCCGCCTCGCCCGACACCGGCTCGCCGATCACCACCCGGTCGCCTTCGGCCAGGCCGTCCTTGACCTGCACCTTGACGTTGTTGTTGATCCCCGCCTGGATCTTGCGCACCTGGGCGAAGCCCTTGCCGTCGATTACCCGTACCGGGAAGCTGCCGTCGGCGTCGCGCGGCCCCAGCGCCGCCACCGGCACGGTGAGCACGCCCTGGGCGGTGTCGAGGACAATACGCACCTGGGCGGTCATCGAGATGCGCAGGCGGTGCTCGGGATTGGGCACCTCGAACAGCGCATTGTAGAACACCGCACTGGCCTGCTTGGCCGCGCCACTGCTCTTGTCGCTGCTCTCCAGGTAGTTCTGCGGTGCGGGCTCGGTACCGCGTAACTTGGCGTAGTAACGCTGGTCATCGCCGAGGATGGTGAAGTACACCTGCTGACCGGGACTGATATGGATCACATCGGCCTCGGACACCTGGGCCTTGATGGTCATGGTGTCGAGGTCGGCCAGTTTGAGGATCACCGGCGCCAGCTGGTTGGAGATCACCGTCTGGCCTTCCTGGGTGACGATGCCCACCACATGGCCATTGATCGGCGCACTGATGCGGGTGTAGCCGAGGTTGACCCTGGCGGTGTCGATCTGCACCCGGGCACTCTTGATCTGCGCGTCCAGCGAACGCAGGTTGGCCTGCTGCACCTCGAACTCGGACTCGGCGCTTTCGAAGTCCTGGCGCGAGATCGACTCGTCATCCTGCAGCACCTCATAGCGCTCATAAACCCGCTTGGCCTGCTTGAGCTTGGCCTGCACCGAGCGCCGCTCGGCCTGCAGCTTCTCCTCGTCGACCTCGGCCTGACGCAAGGTGTTGCGCAGCACCAGCGGGTCGATCTCGGCCAGCCACTGGCCCTCGCTGACCTTGTCGCCGAGCTTGACCTTCAGCGACTTGAGCTGCCCGGAAACCTGGGCGCCGACATCCACCTGGCGGATGCCCTCCAGGGTGCCGGTGGCCAGCACCGCGTTCTCGATGTCGCCACGCTCGACCGTGGCGGTGATGTACTGCGGCGGCTTGGCCGGGGCCTGCACCGCGTACAACACGATGCCGGCGACCAGGGCCGCGGCAACCCCAAGGGTGATCTTGCGAAACTTCGTCTTTTCCATAAAACCGTTCTTCCAGAATCCGCTGAGGTCCCGTGGGAGCGGGCTTGCCCCGCGATGGCGCCAACCCAGGCGACGCCACCACGGCGCAAACCCGCGCCCACGACGGTGTTACTGCTTCACCCTGCCGTGATACAAGGCCTGCCCGTCATGCCACCACGCCGCCAGGCTGAACACATCCGGCACCTTGAGGATGCTGAAGTGGTTGCCCGGCCCCTGCCATACCTCCAACTGCGGCAGCCATTCGCGCCAGCCCTCCTCCATGGCCTGCTGCTCGCGCCGGTTGCCGGCGGCGTCCAGGCTCGGGTCGGCCACCAGTACCAGCCGTGCCAGGCCGTTGAAACCACCCTTGGGGCAATACACCGTGCGCAGGGCCGTGGCGAAGGTCCGCACCACGCCCTCCAGCGCCTGCGGCGTGGAGCGCGACGGCATCAGGCCGACCCGTACCATGGCTGCGTGCAACTGACGCAGTTGCTCCCGGTCCTCGGCCTCGGCGAAGGCCACTGGTTCGATGCCCAACGACTTGCCGGTGGACAGTTGCAACGATTCGATCAGCCGCTGCAAGGCCTCGGTGAAGGTGTACGGCTTGCCGCAACTGCCCCCCGCGCCCGGCGCCTCGCTGTCGATCAAGGTCAGTGAGCGCACTTCGCGCCCCTTGGCCTGCAAGCGTGCCGCCATGGCATGGGCCACCCAGCCACCGAACGAATGCCCGACCAGATTCAGCGGGCCTTCGGGGTACAACGCCTCGATGGCCCGGACATGACAGTCGGCGGCGGCCTCCACCGCGCTGTGCGGCACCTCGCCCGCAGCCAGCCCACGGGCCTGCAGGCCGTGCACCGGCCAGTCCGGCCCCAGCGCCTCGGCCAGGCCGATGAAGCTGGTCACGCTGTCGCCGGCCCCTGGCACGCAGAACACCGGGACATGGGACGGCGAACCACTCTGGATCGCCAACAGCGGCTGGTGCGCCGGCGGCACCAGGCCGGGCGCGGCCTGCAGCGCCTGGGCGATGGCCTGGCCCAGCACCACCGCCTGCGGGTCCTGCACCATGCTCTGGTGATCGCCCGGCACGCTCAGGCAATGCAGCGCCTGCCCCGGCAACGCCTCGACCCAGCCCAGGGTCGGGCTGTCGGTGACGATGCCAGCACTGCGCTGCTCGGCCACAAACAGGTGCAGCGGCACCGGCAACGGTGCCAGACGGTAGTGGGCCAGGGCATGCCCATGGGCCAGGTGACGCTCGAAGAAGTGGCGCAATTGCCCATCGCTGGCCCGGACCAGGCTGGGCACCAGCAGTTGCCGCTCACGGCAATGGGCGAGCAGCGCGTCGAACGCCAGCGCCCCAGGCTGCAATGCTTCGATCTCGGCCAGTTGCGCGGCCCCCGCCTCGCCCTGGGCCTGCCAGTGCACCCGGCAGTGCAGCAACAGCTGCCCTTGCAGCAGGTGCGGCCCTTGCCAACGTGCCTTGCCCTGGTCGCTCAGGCGCGGCACGTAGGTGTCGATCAGGCCGACGAAGGCCACCGGCTCGTCCGCGCCCAGCAACTGCGCGGCCACCTCGTAGGCCAGCACGCCGCCGAACGACCAACCCGCCAGCCGGTACGGCCCGTGCGGCTGCACGGCGCGGATCAGCCGTACCAGACGTGCCGCCAGACACTCCATAGTGTTCAGTTGCGCCTCCCCAAAGGCGACGCCGGCCAGGCCGTAGATGGGGAAGTCACCGGCGATATGCCGCCCCAGGACCGGGAAGTACAGGTCAAGGCCACTGAACTCGTGGATCAGGAACAGTGCAGGCTGGCTGCCGGCGGCGCGCACCGTGACCAGGCCTTCATCGTCGTCCGTGCCTTCGCCCAGGCGGGGTGCCAGGGTGGCTATGGTCGGGTGCTGGAACAGCTCCGCCAGGGTCGTGTTCAGGCCGGCCTGGCGCATCTCGCCCACCAGGCGGATCGCCGACAGCGAATGCCCGCCCAGTTCGAAGAAGCTGTCATGCCGCCCTACCCGCTCGACCTCCAGCACCTGCGCCCACAGCGCGGCCAACGCCTGCTCCACCGGTGTTGCAGCGGCCTCGAACACCGCCACGGCCAGGTCCTGCACGCCCGGCAGCGGCAGCGCCCGGCGGTCGACCTTGCCATTGTTGGTCAACGGCAACGCCTCGAGCGCGACGAACGCCGCCGGCAGCATGTACTCCGGCAGCCGTTCGCGCAGGAAACCGCGCAACGCCACGCCATCGAGGGCCGTGTCGGTGCGGGTGTACCAGGCCACCAGGCGCAGCGGTCCCTGCTCCAGGCGCAGGGCCATGACCACGACTTCGTCCACGCCCGGGCACAGGGCCAGGTGCTGCTCGATCTCGCCCAGTTCGATGCGGAAACCACGGATTTTCACCTGGTCGTCGGTGCGTCCCAGGCACTCCAGCTGGCCATCCTCGCGCCAGCGGGCCAGGTCGCCGGTGCGGTACAGTCTGGCGCCGGGCACGCTGGCGAACGGATCGTCGAGGAAGCGCTCAGCCGTCAGTTGCGGGCGATTCAGGTAGCCCAGGGCGACGCCGTCGCCGCCAATGTACAGCTCGCCGGTCACGCCTTCGGGCAACAGGCGCCCGTGCGCATCGAGGACATAGGCCGTGGTGTTGCCGATCGGGCCGCCGATCGGCACATGCTCGGCGCTGTCGGCCAAGGCCCGCACGGTGCAGGCGGTGGCGAAGGTGGTGGTCTCGGTGGGCCCGTAGCAGTGTACCAGGCGCAGGTTCGGCGCCCGCGCCAGCAACGCCCGGAAGCTGGCGGGTTCGCCGCGCTCGCCGCCGCACAGCAGGACGCGCAGCCCGGCCAGGGCCTCAGGGATCAGCTGCACATACTGGTTGAACAGTGCCGTGGTGACGAACATCACGCTGGCGTCGCCCTGGCGCAACGCGCTGGCGAACTGCTTCGGCTCGACCAGGGTCTGGTGATCGATCACCAGCACCTGGCCACCGTTGAGCAGGCCGCCCCAGACATCCAGGGTGGCGGCATCGAACGCCGGGTTGGAGACGAAGGCGAAACGATCGCTGGCGTCGAAGTCGGCATAGCCGTTGTTCAGCACCAGCCGGGTGATGCCGCGGTGGGTTACCCGCACCCCCTTCGGCGTACCGGTGGAGCCGGAGGTGTACATCACATAGGCCACCGCGTCGGCGTCCTGCGTGAGGTTCGGGTTGTGCGCCAGCTGGTCGTCGAGGGCCAGGCAGTCCAGGTCGATGCGCCGCGCCTCGAACTCCGCCGCCAGGCTGCCGAGGGTCAGCAGCGCCACGGCCTGGCAGTCCTGGACCATGAACGCCTGGCGTTCGGCCGGAGCGTTGATGTCCAGCGGCACGTAGATGGCCGCACACTTGAGCACGGCCAGCTGCGCCACCAGCAAAGGCAACGAACGCGGCAACAGGATCGCCACCGAGTCGCCTGCCGCCACGCCCTCGCCGATCAGCCAATGGGCCAGGCGGTTGGCCTGCTCGTTGAGCTCGCCGTAGGTGAGCTGGCGTTCATCGTGGCGCGCCGCCAGCGCCAGCGGATGCCGCGCCACCTGCTGTTCGAACAGACGCTGCACGGGCAGTTGGCGCGGGTAGTCGCGCTGCGTGGTGTTGTAGCCCACCAGGAGCCGCTGGCGTTCCTCGGCCGGCACGATATCCAGCTGTTCCAGGCCTCGCTCGGGATCCTGCGCCAGGGTCTCGACCAGGTTTTCCAGGGCCTGCTGCAGATAGCCGCACAGACGCCGCGCATCCAGGCCCGGCGCACACTGCGCGGTCAGGCCGAAGGCTTCGCCCAGGTCGTCGATGCTCAGGGCCAGCGGGTAGTTGCTACGCTCCTCGGCATGCAGCAGCTCGATGCCCTCCCAGGCACGCCCGGCCGCGCTGTCGTGGACCATGGCCGTGGTGCTGTGGCGGTAGTTGAGCAAGGCGCTGAACAGCGGTGCGCCGGGCGGCAGCGCGCTGCAACGCTGGGCCAGGGCCAGTTGCGCATGCTCGTGCACCAGCAACCCGGTAAGCCGGCGGTGAGTGTCGAGCAACGCCTCGCGCACCGGCAGGCGGCCCACCTCCAGGCGCAGCGGCAAGGTGTTGATGAACACGCCCAGGGCGCGCTCCACGCCTTCGCCACCCTGCAGGCGACCGAGCAGCACGGTGCCGAACACCACGCTGTCGCGCCCCGACAACTGCCCCAGCACCATCCCCCAGGCCAGGTGCATCAGGCTGGCGGCACCGACGCCCAGCAATCGCGCCTGCTCGCGCAGGTGTCGCGCCAGCCCGTCATCCAGCAGTATCCGGGCTTCGGCCTCGGCGCCCTGATGGGCCAGCGGATGCGGGCCATAGGGCAAGGTCGGCTCGTCGATGTCGCCCAGCTGTTCGCGGAAGAATGCCTCGTGCTCGGCCTCGTCCGCGCCCTGCAGCACCTGGGCGATGTAGTTGCGGTACGGCACCGGCGCGGGCAACTGGCGCTGCTCGCCGAGCAGGCAGGCCTGCAGTTCGGCGCGCAGCACATCCTGGGCCACGTGGTCCATGACCAGGTGATGGAACAGCAAGGTCGCGGTGATGCGCCCGCTGGCCGGGTCCTGGCTGTGCAGCAGGCGCAGCATGGGTGCGCGGGTCAGGTCCAGGCGCAGGACCTGCGGTGCCTCCGGCGCCACCTCCTGTACCGGCAGCGATGCCTGGCGCCACACCACCTGTACGGGCTCGGCGAGGCCGTCCCAGTACAGAGAGGAACGCAGGATATCGTGACGGGCGATGACCTGGTCCAAGGCCCGCTGCAGGGCCTCCAGCCGCGCGCGGTCGGCCACGGCGAAACGCGCCTGCAACAGGTACGGATCGTCACCCTCGCTGGCCAGGTGGTGGTAGAGAATCCCCGCCTGCAACGGCCCCAGCGGGTAGATGTCCTGCACGTTGGCGGCGCCGCCCGGGACCTGGGCGACGATTTGGTCGATGGCCGCCTGCTCCAGCGCCGCCAGCGGCAGCAGGTCCGGTGTGATGCGTCGGCAGTCGGCGCCAATACGGTTGACCGGCACCCGGGTCCCGCCATGCTGGCCCAGGGTCGCGGCCAGGGCGGCCAGGGTCGGCTCGGCGAACAGCACGCGGATATCCGCCTCCAGGCCTTCGGCACGCAAGCGAGCGATCAAGGTCACCGCCAGCAGCGAGTGGCCGCCCAGTTCGAAGAAGTGATCCTGGCGCCCTACCCTCGGCACATTCAGCAACTCGGCCCACAACGCCGCCAGATGGGTTTCGGCCTCCCCTTGCGGCGCCTCGTAGGCACGGCTGAGCACGGACTCGGCGCCGGGCTCGGGCAACGCCTGGCGGTCAAGCTTGCCGTTGGCGGTCAGTGGCATGGCCGGCATTGCCACATAGGCCGACGGCACCATGTAGTCCGGCAACTGCGCCAGGGCATGCCGGCGCAACGCCTCGATCCCGGGCGCCTCGCCATGGGCGGTGAACCAGGCGACCAACCGCTCGCCACGCAGCAGCACCGCCGCTTCACGTATGGCGGGATGGTTGGCCAGGCAGGCCTCGATCTCGCCCAGTTCGATGCGCAGGCCATGCAGCTTGACCTGGAAGTCGTCGCGGCCGAGGAATTCCAGCTCGCCGTCGGCGCGGCGGCGCACCAGGTCGCCGCTGCGGTACAGGCGCTCACCGACCACGAATGGGCTGTCACCGAAACGCTCGGCGTCCAGTTCCGCAAGGCCCAGGTATCCACGAGCCACGCCGACGCCGCCGATGTGCAGCTCGCCCACCACGCCACGAGGCACCGGCAGGCCGTTGCGGTCAAGCACGTAGAGCCGGGTATTGGCAATCGGCCGGCCGATCGGTGGCGCGCTTTCAGGTAGCGCTTGCCCGGGTTCCAGGGTCCAGGCGCTGCAGTCGACGGAGGCCTCGGTCGGGCCATAGACGTTGTGCAGCCGTACCTGAGGCAGACGCTCGCGCACCTGTTGCAGCAACGCCGTGGTCAGCTCGCCGCCGCCGCAGACGATATCGGTGAGGCTGTCGCAGCCAACGCTGGCCTCCAGGGCGAGGAACTGCTGCAGCAGCGCCGGCACGAACTGCACAACGCTGACCCGCTGGCGCTGGATCAGCGCCGCCAGGTACGCCGGATCGCGCTGGCCGTCCGGGCGTGCCAGCACCAGGCGCAGGCCGGCGCACAGCGGCCAGAACAGTTCCCACACCGAGGCGTCGAAGCTCACCGGGGTCTTGTGCAGCAGCGCGCCCTCGACGGTCGGGGCGATCAGCCGCGAACTCCAGTGCACCAGGTTGCACAGGCTGCGGTGCTCGACCATCACCCCTTTCGGCTTGCCGGTGGAGCCAGAGGTGTAGATCACATAGGCCAGGTGGCGGGCCCCAAGACCCGGGACCTGCGGATTGTCCGGCGACTGCCCGGCCCAGGTCGGCTGGTCGAGGTCCAGGCGCGGCACCGCGCTGTCGACGAAGCGCCCTCGGCTGCCGGCATCCACCAGCAACGCCAGCGGCGCGCTGTCGGCAAGCATGTAGGCCAAGCGCTCGTCGGGGTAGCCCGGATCCAGCGGCACGTAGGCACCGCCGGCCTTGAGCACCGCCAGCAGCCCCACCAGCAGCTGCGGCCCACGGGCCAGGCACACCGCGACCCGGCTGTCGGCGACCACGCCCTGGGCGATCAGTTGATGGGCCAGGCGGTTGGCCGCCTCGTTCAATTGCCAATAGCTGAACTGGCCATCTTCGGCCTGTACTGCAATGGCCTGCGGCGTACGCGTCACCTGCGCCTCGAACAACGCCTGCAGCGGTTGCTGCAGACCGCCGACCAGCTCACTCGCATTGCAGGTCACCAACTCCTGGCGGCGCTCGGCGGCGCCCAGCAGCTCGACCTTCGCCGGCACCGCCTGGTCGCTGCCGGCCATCGCCCACAGCAGTTGCTCCAGGTAGCCGACATGGCGTTCGATGGTCGCCCGGTCGAACAGCGCCGTGGCGAACTCCAGGGCGCCGCCGTAGCCGTCGGCGGTCTCGCCCAGGCTCAGGGTCAGGTCGAACTTGGCGAAGATCTGCGCGCCGCCCAGCCCCTCCAGTTGCAGGCCATTGAGATGCAAGGCCTCGCCCGGCACGCCGTTCCAGGCCAGCGACACCTGGTACAGCGGGGTATGGGCCAGGCTGCGCGGCGGGTGCAGCAGTTCCACCACCTGTTCGAACGGCAGGTCCTGATGGTCCTGGGCCTGGCTGACGCAGGCCTTGACCCGGGTCAGCAGCACGCCGACATCGGGCAGTCCGGTGGTATCGATGCGCAGGGCCAGGGAGTTGACGAACAACCCGATCAACCCTTCGACCTCGGCCTGCCGACGGTTGGCCACCGGGGTGCCGATAACCACTTCGGCCTGGCCGGACAGACGCGCCAGCAGTACCGCCCAGGCCGCACCGAACAGCATGAACGGGGTAACCCCGTGGCGCAGGCACAGCGCCCTGAGGTCTTCGCTCAGGCGCCGGTCCAGGCGAATGTCGACGCGGTCACCGTGATAGTCCTGACGGGCTGGTCGCGGCCGGTCGGTGGGCAGGGTCAGCAGCACTGGCGCACCGGCCAGGGCCTGACGCCAGTAGTCGCCCTGGCGCTGCAGTGCGTCGCCGGCCAGCCAGCGGCGCTGCCACAGGGCGTAGTCGCCGTACTGGATCGCCAGCGCTGGCAGCGGGTCGTCGCGCCCTTCGCTGAAGGCCTGGTACAGCGCCGCCAGCTCCTGGGTGAACACGCCCATCGACCAGCCGTCGGCGACGATATGGTGCAAGGTCAGCAGCAGCACATGATGCTCCGCCGCCAGGCACAACAGGCGGCCACGCACCGGCAACTGGTGCGCCAGGTCGAAGGGCAGCAGCGCCTCGGCCTGCATCAGTTCGGGCAACTGCTGCGCGGCGCCACGCAGGTCGTGCCAGGCCAGGGTGAAGCCACCGCGCCCTGGGGCCACCCGCACCCGCGCCTCGGCGCCTTCCTGGGTGAAGTGGCTGCGCAGGCTTTCATGACGCTCGACAATGCGTGCCAGCGCCCGCTCCAACGCCGCACGGTCCAGCGGGCCGCGCAAGGCCAGGCCCAGGGGAATATGGTAGGCGGCACTGGCATCGTCCATTTGCGCCAGGAACCACAGGCGCTGCTGGGCGAACGACAGCGGCAGGGACTGGCCACGGGGCATCGGCTCGATGGCCGGCAGCACCTCGCCGCCACGCTCGGCCAGGGTTGCCGCCACCGCCAGCAGGCGGTCATCGCCGAACAGCTCGCCCAACGACAGCTCGCGGCCCAGGCGCGCACGCACCTGGCCGACCATGCGCATGGCCAGCAGCGAATGGCCGCCCAGTTCGAAGAAGCGGTCCTGCCGCCCTACCCGTTCCAGCTGCAGCAGCTCGCACCACAGCTCGGCCAGGGCCATTTCCAGCGCGCCCTCGGCGGCCTCGTGGGCCTGGCTGGCCGACGCCTCGCGCTCGGGCAACGGCAGCGCCCGACGGTCGACCTTGCCGTTGGCGGTCAGCGGCCAGGCATCCAGGCGCACCAGGGCCGCAGGTACCATGTAGGCCGGCAGACGCTGCTGCAGGGCGGCGCGCAGGGAGCCGACCGGTTGCGCCTCGGTGGCGGAGATGTAGTAGGCCACCAGGCGCGGCTGGCCGGGCTGGTCCTCGCGGGCCAGCACCAGCGCTTCGGCGACGCCGGGCAAGGCCAGCAGCTGCGCCTCGACCTCGCCCAGCTCGATGCGCAGGCCACGCACCTTCACCTGGTCGTCGTTGCGGCCCAGGTAATCCAGGGTACCGTCGGCGTTCCAGCGAGCCAGGTCGCCGGTGCGGTACATGCGGGCACCGGGCTCTTTGCTGAACGGATCGTCGAGGAAGCGCTCGGCCGTCAGTTGCGCTCGGTTCAGGTAGCCACGCGCCACCCCGGCACCGCCCACGTAGAGCTCGCCGGCCACGCCGCACGGCACCAGTTGCCGCGCCTCGTCCAGCAGGTAGACCCGGGCATTGGCAATCGGCCGGCCGATGTCCAGCGTCCCACCCGGCAGCACCAGGCCGGAGCTGGCGACCACCGTCGCCTCGGTGGGACCGTAGTTGTTGACCACCACGCAGCCCGGGTCGCCGGTGAACTGGCGCAGGCGGTCGCCGCCGATCAGCAAGGTGCGCAGGGTCGGATGGCGCAGTCCTTGGGTGAAGGCGTATTCGGCGACCGGCGTTGGCAGGAAAGCCACTTTCAGCGGTTGCTCCAGCCACCAGGCCAGCAGCCCGTCGAGCTGCTCGTTGCCCAGCTCGGCCGGCGGCAGGTGCAGCACCGCGCCGGCGCACAGGGCCGGCCAGATCTCCCAGGCCATGGCGTCGAAGCCGAAGCCGGCAATGCTGGCGGTGTGTTCGCCGGCGCCCAGCTCGAAGGCCTTGCAGTGCCAGTGCACCAGATTGGCCAGGCTACGGTGCTCGACCATCACGCCCTTGGGCTGGCCGGTGGAGCCTGAGGTGTAGATCACGTAGGCCAGGTGGCTGGCCAACAGGCCGGGCCGCTCGGGGTTACCCGTGCGCGCCGGCCAGTCCGGCCGATCCAGGGCCAGTACGGGCACGGCCAGCCCGTCCAGGCGTGCCAGCAGCGCCTGCTGGGCCAGGACCACCACGGGGGCGCTGTCATCGAGCAGGTAGCGCAGGCGCTCATCCGGATGCGCCGGGTCAACCGGCACATAGGCGCCACCGGCCTTGAGCACCGCCAGCAGCGCCACCAGGGTATCCAGCCCGCGCCGGGCGACCACCGCGACCCGGTCGTCGGGGCCTACGCCGAGTTCGATCAGGTGATGGGCCAGGGCGTTGGCGCGCTGGTTCAACTCGCCATAGCTCAGCCGTGCATCGCCGGCCACGGCGGCCAGCGCCTCTGGGGCACGGGCTACCTGGGCCTCAATCAGGGTCGGCAGGGTCTGGCGGATCGGGAATGCCCGGGCATTGCTGTTGAAGGTATGCAGCAGGCGACGGCGCTCGACATCGCCTACCAGCTCGACCTCGGCCAGCGGCGCCTGGTCGTTGGCGACCATGGCCTGCAACAGGCTCTCGAAGTAGCCGGCGAAACGGCGCACGCTGCTTTCATCGAACAGCGCCGTGGCGTACTCGATACTGCCGACCAGCGCCTCGCCCTGCTCGCCCATGCTCAGCGACAGGTCGAACTTGGCCACCTGGTTGGCCTGGGCCACGCCCTCCAGGCGCAACCCCGCCAAACTCGGCACGGCCCCCTCGGTGGCCAGCCAGTTGATCGTGGTCTGGAACAACGGCGTATGGCCAAGGCTGCGCGCCGGGCGGACAATCTCCACCACCTGCTCGAACGGCAAGTCCTGATGCGCCTGGGCGTCGAGCAGGCGTGCCTTTACCTGGGTCAGCAGGCGTTCGCTGCTCGGCGCGCCCGACGTGTCGATGCGCAGCGCCAGGGTGTTGACGAACAATCCCACCAGCGGCTCCAGCTCGGCATGGCCGCGCCCGGCCACCGGGCAGCCCACCACGACTTCACTCTGGCCGGACAGCCGCGACAAGGTCGCGGCCCAGGCACTGAGCAACACCATGTACAGGGTCGCCTGATGCCGCTGGGCCAGGGCCCGCAGGCCGGCACCGAGGCGCGCATCCAGCAGCAGCGCCAGGCTGGCGCCGCTGAAGTCCTGGCGTGGCGGCCGTGGCCGATCGCTCGGCAGGCTCAGCAGGGTCGGCGCGCCATCCAGAGCCTTGCGCCAGTAGTCGGCCTGGCGTTGCAACTGCTCGCCGGCCAGCCAGCGCCGCTGCCACACGGCATAGTCGCCGTACTGGATGGTCAGGGCCGGCAACGGATCCTCCTGGCCCTGGCACATGGCCGGGTACAGCGCGCTCAGCTCGCGGGTCAGCACCCCGAGGGACCAGCCGTCGGCGACGATATGGTGCAGGGTCAGCAGCAGCACATGGTGCTGATCCTCCAGGCGCAGCAGGCTGGCGCGCAACAGTGGTCCCGCGACCAGGTCGAACGGCTCGGCGGCCTCGGCCTGCAGGTGCGTGGCCAGGTCATCGGGCGCCAGGCTCAGGCGTCGCAGCCAACCCGGTTGCGGCGTGGCGGCGACGTGCACCTCGGCGCTGTCGCCTGCGGGCACGAAGCGGCTGCGCAGGCCTTCATGACGGGCAACGATGCACAGCAGGGCGCGCTCCAGCGCATCCACATCCAGTGCCCCGCGCAGGCCCAGGGCCAGCGGCACGTTATAGGCCTGGTTGCCACCCTCCAGCTGGGCCAGGAACCACAGGCGCTGCTGGGCGAACGACAACGGCAGGGGCTGCTCGCGGTCAACCGCGACAATCGCCGGCAGCTCAGAGTGACCCGCATTGGCCAGCACCTGCCCCAACGCCGCCAGCTCGGGATTGGCGAACAGATCCGCCAAGTGCAGCTCCACCCCCAGGCGCAGGCGCACCTGGGACACCAGTCGCATGGCCAACAGCGAATGGCCGCCCAGTTCAAAGAAGTGGTCATGGCGGCCGACCCGTTCGATCTTGAGCAGCTCAGCCCAGATCGCCGCCAGCGCGCTTTCTATCTCGCCCTGTGGCGCCTCGAAGGCACGGCTGACCAGCGCTTCACTGCCCGGTTGTGGCAAGGCGCGGCGGTCGAGCTTGCCGTTGGCGGTCAGCGGCAGCGCGTCCAGTTGTACATAGGCGGATGGCAACATGTAGTCCGGCAGCCGGCCTTGCAGCTGGCGGTGCAGTTCGGCGATCGCCTGATGGCCCGTGAAATAGGCCACCAGGCGCTTATCACCCGACGCGTCCTCCCGCACGATCACGGCGGCGTCACGCACACCCGGGCACTCGCCCAGGCGTGTCTCGATCTCGCCCAGTTCGATACGGAAA
>NZ_JAZDCT010000062.1:0-14451 GCF_036324045.1 Pseudomonas carassii
TTGATTCAACAAAGGTCCTACTTTCAGAACGCTGCTTCCTGTAACCCCAGGATTGTCCTGTTTCGCTCCCCACCCGAAAATGCCCGCCTCTTTCATCGATGGCATAAGCTGTTGCATCAAACGCTGCCGCACGCAGTTCAAGGAGTCCGAGCAATGCCACACGAAGGCAGCCTTCTACAAACCGCCGTCATCTTCCTCCTCGCCGCCGTGGTCGCCGTGCCCCTGGCCAAGCGCCTGCAACTGGGCGCCGTGCTCGGCTACTTGCTAGCCGGCGTGGCCATCGGCCCGCAGGCCCTGGGGCTGATCCGCGACACCGAGAGCGTCGCGCACATCTCCGAGCTGGGCGTGGTGTTGCTGCTGTTCATCATCGGCCTGGAGCTTTCACCACGACGCCTGTGGCTGATGCGCAAGTCGGTGTTCGGCGTGGGTACCGCGCAGGTGGTCCTGACCGGCGCGGCGCTCGGTGCCATCGCCCTGTTCGGTTTCAGCCAAAGCCTGCCGGCGGCCATCGTGCTCGGCCTGGGCCTGGCGCTGTCGTCCACCGCCCTGGGCCTGCAGAGCCTGGCCGAGAGCAAGCAGCTCAACGCGCCCCACGGCCGCCTGGCCTTCGCCATCCTGCTGTTCCAGGACATCGCCGCGATCCCGCTGATCGCCCTGGTTCCGCTGCTGGCCGCCAGCGGACCGGACACCAGCCAAGGCGACAGCTTCGAGCATGGCCTGAAGGTGTTCGCCAGCATCGCCATCGTCATCGTCGGCGGTCGCTACCTGCTGCGCCCGCTGTTTCGCACCGTTGCCCGCACCGGCCTGCCGGAGGTGTCCACCGCCACCGCGTTGCTGGTGGTGATCGGCACTGCCTGGCTGATGGAGGAGGCCGGTATTTCCATGGCCCTGGGCGCCTTCCTCGCCGGCCTGTTGCTGGCCGACTCCGAATACCGCCACGAGCTGGAAGCGCAGATCGAACCGTTCAAGGGCCTGCTGCTGGGGCTGTTCTTCATCAGCGTCGGCATGGGCGCCAACCTGCGCCTGCTGCTGGAGATGCCGCTGGTGCTGCTGGGCATGACCGTGCTGTTGATCGCGGTGAAACTGCTGCTGCTGATCGGCGTCGGCCGCATCGCCGGGGGCCTCAACAGCGCCAGCGCCCTGCGCCTGGGCATGGTGCTGGCGGCCGGTGGCGAATTTGCCTTCGTGGTGTTCAAGCTGGGCAAGGACCAGGGCCTGTTCGACACCCTGACCTACGACCTGCTGCTGATGACCATCACCCTCTCGATGGCCCTCACCCCGCTGCTGATGATCGGCTGCGCCCGCGCCCTCAAGCGCCCGCAACCCGCCCGGGAAGTGCCGGAGCAGTACACGCAGATCGACGCCGGCACGCCACGGGTGGTGATCGTCGGCATGGGCCGCATGGGCCAGATCGTGGCGCGCATCCTGCGGGCGCAGAAGATCCCCTTCGTCGCCCTGGAAACCTCGGTGGACACCATCGAGATGACCCGCATGTTCGAGCAAGTGCCGGTGTTCTACGGCGATCCGTCGCGCACCGAGGTGCTGCATGCGGCCAAGGTCGCCGAAGCCGAGTACGTGATCATCACCATCGACGACCCCGAGGCCGCCACCCGCACGGCCGAGCGGGTCAAGCGCCTGTACCCGCACCTGAAGGTCATCGCCCGGGCGCGCAACCGCCAGCATGTGCACAAGCTGGTGGACGTGGGCGCCGAGCCGATTCGCGAGACCTACCATTCCAGCCTGGAGATGAGCCGGCGCGCGCTGGTCGGGCTGGGGCTGACGGAAGCGCAGGCGGCGGATCGCATCGCCCGCTTCACCGAGCATGACGAGCAGGTGCTGGAGGCCCAGGGGCATGTGCGCGACGACCGGGCCAAGGTGATGCAGACGGCCAAGGAAGCGCGGGTGGAGCTGGAGCGGTTGTTTGCGTCGGATGAGGATTGACGCTCAGGCGAACGCCAGCCGCTCGATGGGTGGATGCTCGCGGTACGCGGCCTGCCACAGGTCGTAGGCCGCCTGCTCGGCCAGATACTGCCGGGCACTGCCAAGACCGGCCAGTTCGAGACGATAGGCCAGGTCGGCTGAAATGGCTGCATGGCCGTTGAGCACTGTGGATAACTGACCACGTGAATAGCCCAGGTGGCGGGCCAGGGAAGAGACGCTCATGCCGATGGCGGGCAGGACGTCTTCGCGCAGGGCTTCGCCGGGGTGGGGTGGGTTGTGCATAGTTGTCACTTTGTCTTGAAATCTTGGGGCTGCTACGCAGCCCTTTCGCGACACAAGGCCGCTCCCACAGAGATCGCGATCTCCTGTAGGAGCAACTGTCTGGCTCAGGTCCCTCAATCTGGCGCGATCGCTGTGGGAGCGGCCTTGTGTCGCGAAAGGGCCGCAAAGCGGCCCCCAGTTCAAACAGCAGATCGAGGTCTCACCCTACGCTGATGATCCAGCCACCAACGGGGTTCCTACGCCAGTTCTCGCCACTGGATAGCAACTGGTTTCGCGCTCGCCTGAAACCATACAACAGCGGCAGTGCAGATCAACCGAGAAGCTTCCGACAAGCTCGAAGGAACGTGTTCAAAAAACGCTCGAATCTGCTGAGCTCAGCCATGTCCTACGTGATCTGAAAACCTTTCCTACTGAGCAGCCTACAGCCCAAGAAATACCCTACAAAGTCTGTCGATACCCTTCTGATTGTCCGGGGAAATCATGCCCTCTAGGCTGACCGGGTCGCTGTCGGTTCAGCGATCGGGCGTGGAAACCCGGCTGGTTGGTTATCGGATTATCTGTCGTAACGGCAGCTGTACGCGGGAGGCCGTAAGGCCTGCCGGGGTTCTCCGATAACCTGGTTTTCCACCCCGTGTACAGCCGCCACCCTTCGCGTGGAAACGGACGGTGCCGGTCAATTTCTATCGGAGTTTGACCATGAAAAAAATCGTCCCCGACCCACCCCTCCCCAACACCCGCCACCACCCCTTCGGCAAATGCGACGCCGGCCACCCACCGCTGTTCGCGGTCAACCCCAATATCAACGCCCACGACGCCCTGGTGCATGTCGCCGAGTACCTGCGCAGTGCCTACAACGTCGGCTACAAGGCCCTGGAGCATATGGATGAAACCGGCAGGAGCCTGTTGTGGGCCAGCCTGCATGGCATCGAGATGGCCGAAGGTTTGACGGAAGCGATGCTGGAGGGAATCGAGTCGTCCTGAGAAGCAGATCGCATGAGGGCCGCCAAGTGCTTGCCGAGGGCCTTGCAGCGCCTATCAGATCGAGCGCCGCGCGGGCGGCGCTCGATCTGATAGGCGCCACAAAGCTGTCGCCCTGCACCTCAGCCCCACCACCCGGTAGACTGCGAACCACCCCCTGCCCCGTCGCGGAGACCGCTCTTGGAAGACCTCAACTCCCTCTACTACTTCACCCAGGTGGTCGAGCACGGTGGCTTCGCCCCGGCCGGGCGGGCGCTGGACATGCCCAAGTCCAAGCTCAGCCGGCGCATCGCCGACCTGGAGGAGCGCCTCGGCGTGCGCCTGCTGCACCGCACCAGCCGGCACTGCTCGCTGACCGAGATCGGCCAGGCCTACTACAACCGCTGCCTGGCCATGCGCGTGGAGGCCGAGGGCGCCGCCGAAATCATCGAGCGCAACCGCAGTGAGCCACGCGGGCTGGTGCGCATCAGCTGCCCGACCACCCTGCTCAACTCCTGGGTCGGGCCGATGCTGACCCGCTACATGCTCAAGTATCCGCAGGTGGAGCTGTTCATCGAGAGCACCAACCGCCGCGTCGACCTGCTGCATGAGGGCTTTGACGTGGCACTGCGGGTGCGTTTCCCGCCGCTGGAGAACACCGACATGGTGATGAAGGTGCTGAGCAACAGCACCCAATGCCTGGTCGGCCACCCGTCGTTTCTCGAACAGCTTGCGCAAGGCTTTGATCCGCAGCAGCTCAGCGAGCTACCCAGCGTCCATTGGGGCGGCGCCCAGCGTGAATACCAGTGGGAGCTGTTCCAGGGTGAGGACATGAGCCGCAGCCTGGTGATCCCGCACAAACCACGGATGGTCACCGACGACCTGTTCGCGCTGCGGCATTTCGTGGTGGCGGGCGTGGGGATCGCGCACCTGCCCAGGGTGGCGGTGCGCGAGGACCTGGCGGCGGGGCGGTTGGTGGAGATGCTGCCAGGCTGGCATCCGCGTTGCGGCATCGTGCATGCGATCTTCCCGTCGCGGCGCGGGTTGCTGCCGTCGGTGCGGTCGCTGATCGATCATCTGGCGGAGGAGTTCGCCATCAGCGACATGGCGTAGTACGCCATCGCGGGGCAAGCCCGCTCCCACGAAACCCTGTAGTCTCGGTGGGAGCGGGCTTGCCCCGCGATCAGGCCATCAGAACGCGAAGCAGGAACAACCCAACGCACCCCAGAAGCCCTGGTAATCGCTCACCGGCACACTGGAATGCCGCGCCTTCTCATGACTGTGGGCATGCACCCCGCACGGCCCGACGCACTGGTGCAGCGCCGCCGCCATCGGCGCACCGGCGCGCCAGTGCCCCGGCACCTTGGCCACCGGCGACCACTCCGGCAACACCGGCACCTGCGCAGGGCCCAGCTTGTCGAACTCGGCGGCGCCGTACACCACCTTGCCGTCGACGATGGTCAGCACCGACTCGATGCCCTTGATCGCCTCTTCATCAACACTGAAGAAATCCAGCGACAGCGCCGCCAGGTCGGCCAGCTGACCGACCTTGATCTGCCCCTTCTTGCCCTGCTCGCTGGAGAACCAGGCGCTGCCATGGGTGAACAGCTGCAGCGCGGTCTCGCGGCTCAGGCCTTGCGGATACAGTTCCAGCCCGCCGACGGTCTTGCCGCTGACCATCCAGTACAGCGAAGTCCACGGGTTGTAGCTGGACACCCGGGTAGCATCGGTCCCCGCCCCCACCGGCACGCCCATGTCGAGCATGCGCTTGATCGGCGGGGTGTGTTCGGCGGCCTTGGCGCCATAGCGGTCGACGAAGTACTCACCCTGGAAGGCCATGCGGTCCTGGATGGCGATGCCACCGCCCAGTGCCCGGACCCGCTCGATGTTCTGCGGGGTGATGGTTTCGGCATGGTCGAAGAACCATGGCAGGCCATTGAACGGGATGTCGCGGTTGACCTTCTCGAACACGTCGAGCATGCGCGAGATCGACTCGTCGTAGGTGGCGTGCAAGCGGAACGGCCAGCGCTGCTCGACCAGGTGACGCACCACCGGCTCCAGCTCCTGCTCCATGGTCTGCGGCAGGTCCGGACGCGGTTCGAGGAAGTCCTCGAAGTCGGCGGCGGAGAACACCAGCATCTCGCCGGCGCCGTTGTGGCGGAAGAAGTCGTTGCCGTCGCCTGGCTTCACCTTCTGCGTCCAGTTCTTGAAGTCGGCCAGTTCTTCCTTGGGCTTCTGGGTGAACAGGTTGTAGGCGATGCGCACGGTCAGCTGGTCGTTGTTAGCCAGCTCCTGGATCACCTGGTAGTCATCCGGGTAGTTCTGGTAGCCGCCACCGGCATCGATGGCGCTGGTCAGGCCCAGGCGGTTGAGCTCGCGCATGAACTGGCGGGTGGAGTTGACCTGGTACTCCAACGGCAGCTTCGGCCCCTTGGCCAGGGTGGCGTAGAGAATGGTGGCGTTGGGTCGGGCGATGAGCATGCCGGTGGGATTGCCGAACTTGTCGCGCTGGATCTCGCCGCCCGGCGGATTGGGCGTGTCCTTGCTGTAGCCCACCGCCTTGAGCGCGGCACGGTTGAGCAGGGCGCGGTCGTAGAGGTGCAGCAGGAACACCGGGGTGTCCGGCGCGGCCTGGTTGATCTCTTCCAGCGTGGGCATGCGTTTCTCGGCGAACTGGAACTCGTTCCAGCCCCCGACCACGCGCACCCACTGCGGGGTCGGCGTGCGCTCGGCCTGGTCCTTGAGCATGCGCAGGGCGTCGGCCAGCGACGGCACGCCTTCCCAGCGCAGTTCGAGGTTGTAGTTCAGGCCACCGCGGATCAGGTGCAGGTGCGAGTCGTTGAGGCCGGGAATCACCGTGCGCTGCTTGAGATCGATGATCTGCGTGGCCGTCCCTTTGTGGGCCATGGCTTCGGCGTCGCTGCCCACGGCGAGGAACTTGCCATCCTTGATGGCGACGGCGCTGGCGGTGGGCTTCTCGCGGTCAACGGTGTGCAACTTGCCATTGAACAAGATGAGGTCGGCGGACATGGGATCTCCTGAAAGGGCGGCATGGGCGGAATCGGTGAACGGCAATGCGCTCCACAGCGCGCCGGCGGCACCGAGCACGGTGCTGGTGGCGAGGAACTTGCGGCGGCTCTGGTCGGTAGGGTCCTGGCTCATGGTGCTCTCCGTCCGGGTGGGTGATCGGCAGGCGGTTGAAGGCTAGCAATGGATCACGGCGGGCGCTCAGCGGCGCAACCAGCCGGCACAGCGGCGTGTCACCCAGGGCATGATGTAGAACACCACGGGCAGGATGACGAACAGGTTGGTGATCAAGTTGCCGGTGATCTGGCCACCCAGCAGCGGATAGCGGGCAAACAGCGGCGCCAGCAGCTGGGGAATGACCAGGGTCATCGGGCAGATCACCAGGTAGGTCAGCAGGGCCTGCTTCCAGCGCGGCGGTTGCGCGGCGCCGACGCTGGGCGGGGTGAACCAGAACTCCGGGTCATCGTGCACCTGGGTCTGGTCGCCGTCTTCCAGCAGTGGCAGCACTTCACTGATCAGCGCCTGGCGCTCGGCAGAGTTGACCCAGGCCTGCAGCAGGCCGGCATCGGCGAAGCGCACCACGGTGGTGAAGTGGCGGCCGCCGTCGTCCGGGCGGATGACATTGACGTCCAGATGACCGGGCTGTTGCCGAGCGGTGGTCACGGCGCGCTTGAGCCAGGTTTCGTAGTGCGCCAGCGCCTGGGCACGGACCTTGTGCTGGATCACCAGCGTGACGACGCTGCGGTTGCCTTCGGTTGCGGTGTTCATCGCTGACATTCCCTGGAGATGAGCTGGCCTGCATCCACTGTGCAACAGCAGACGAGCGCTGGATTGGATGGGTGTGCTGCCTTGCCTGGCACCTCGCGGGTGCCAGGCTGGCGGCGGCTTACTTGCCGGCGGTCAGGGCGTTGTAGCTGGTGATCAGGTTGCGGTAGTCCGGGATATGGTTGGAGAACAGCGCCGCCAGCCCTTCGACGTCGTTGCGCCAGTCGCGGTGCAACTCACAGGCCACGCCGAACCAGGTCATCAGCTGGGCGCCGGCCTGGCTCATGCGGTTGTGGGCCGCGTCGCGGGTCATTTCGTTGAAGGTGCCGGAGGCGTCGGTCACCACGAACACCTCGAACTCCTCTTCCAGGGCCGCCAGCGCCGGGAACGCCACGCACACTTCGGTCACCACGCCGGCGATGATCAGTTGCTTCTTGCCGGTGGCCTTCACCGCCTTGACGAAGTCTTCGTTGTCCCAGGCGTTGATCTGGCCGGGGCGAGCAATGTACGGGGCATCCGGGAACAGTTCTTTGAGCTCCGGCACCAGCGGGCCGTTGGGGCCTTGCTCGAAGCTGGTGGTGAGGATGGTCGGCAGGTTGAAGTACTTGGCAAGGTCGGCCAGGGCCAGCACGTTGTTCTTGAAGCGGTCCGGCTCGATGTCGCGGACCAGGGACAGCAGGCCGGCCTGGTGGTCGACCAGCAGTACGGCGGCGTCGTCTTTGTTCAGGCGGTTGTAGGTGAATTTGCTCATGGTCGTTGCTCCCAAAGGTGTGTGGTTTTCGTTGCCGTCGGTGTTTCGCGTTGATGGGCAAAGATTAGATTCATCACCTTTGAGTCGGTAGACAGTGAAAATTGGTCTTAGCGTTCTATTTTAAGAACGATAAATTTCACTGTCCGCAGAGCCGCTTAACGCACCAGTTTCCAGACAATGTGAGCGTTCCGACCACTGAGCCTGTACTCGCACCCCTGGAACAGCCCCCAGATCAAGGAGCCGAACGACAGGGCAAGCAACAGGGGGAACACATAAAGCCCCAGGATGAGCAATACCGAGAGCAGTTTGTGCTCGAAGGTCATGGCCAGCCTGTGGACCTCGCCCGCCCCTTCGAAGGTATTGATGTCCAGACCGCGCTGCCTGGCGAAGAACCAGGCATAGATAGCCAGGGCGAATGCGGACACCATCACACCCTCGAGCATCAGGACATTGATGAACCTGAGGGTTTCACACAGGGTCACGAAATCGACCCACTTGGTCGTTGCTCATGCTCAGGAAGCTCCTCTGCCCGGACATGACCGCCCAATACATAGAACTCGCCGTCACGACGAACCTCGTCGAGTGAGCGAGGGTCTTCGGCACCGCCATACATACCGTTCACATCGACGCACCAGAGGCCATCGAATTTCAGCAGTTTGACGCTGAGGTAGATCCGTCGAATTCGACTGCTGAAGATACTCAGGGACAACTCCCGAACATCATCGATCACGACCCTGACATGTCGCCAGACATTGCCGTCGGCCCAGTTGTCACGGCCGTTGAAGGTCATCGCAAAACTGAGGGTTCCATCAACGGCTTCCTGATACTCGAAAGCCAGCAGATAACCGTCGTCGAACCGGTGGTACTTCTCGAAAATCGCTTCTGCCGATAACGTCCCTGTAGCCACTGCAACCTCCTGGAAAAAATCGAAAAGCACCTGGTGATTGCCGCTTGTGCGGGCAATCCCAATGCCGACCTGGCGCACTCGAAGAACGCGCGGTTTCGGCCGTGCGCCATTGTTTCCAACTCATCGGCTCACAGCAAGAATGGCGTGCCCTCGACGCAGACCGTTCCACGCATCCTGCATGCCCATTGCGCGCCCATTCAACCTGCTCTATTACTAGCCACAGCCCTCCCCGCACCGAGACCATCATGCTGGCCTTCATCCAGTCGTCCCCCTTGTTGCTCGGCACCGCCCTGATCTTCCTCGACCTGCTGCTCTGGCACCTGATCCCCCTGGAACGCCGCGCCTGGCGCATCGCCTCGCGGCTGGTGATCTTCCTGCTGTTCAGCTGGGTCCTGATGGCCGCAGGCATGAGCCCGCTGCAACCCCCGCCTTGGGCTGACGATGTCTCACGTAACCTCATGGCCACGGTGCTGGCGATCGGCTGGTGGCTGTTCGGCGCACGCACGGTGACGGTGGTGTTCGGCTTGTTGCTGGTGGCACGCGGCAGCCACGGCGGGCGCCTGCTGCAGGATGTGGTCGGGGCGCTGATCTTCCTGGTCGCGGCGGTGGCAGCGGCGGCCTATGTGATGCAACTGCCGGTCAAGGGCCTGCTGGCCACCTCCGGGGTGATGGCCATCGTCATCGGCCTGGCCTTGCAGAGCACCCTGGCCGACGTGTTCTCCGGCATCGTGCTGAACACCACGCGGCCCTACCAGATCGGCGACGCGATCTCGATCGACGGCACCGAGGGCAAGGTGGTCGACATCGATTGGCGGGCCACCCGCCTGATCACCGGCAACAGCAGCCTGGCGGTGATCCCCAACTCGGTGGCGGCCAAGGCCAAGATCCTCAATTTCAGCCGCCCGGCCGAGGTGCATGGGGTGTCGATCAGCGTGGTGGTGCCGGCCAAGGTGCGTCCGCAGCGGGTGTTCGATGCGCTGGAAAAGACCCTGCAGGGCACCAGCATCCTGCTCGACAAGCCGGCGCCCAAGGTCACGGTGAAGGCTTCGAGCCTGGAGTCGGTGGAGTATGAGGCCAGCGGCTTCATCGCCGAGATGTCGCGCAAGACCGAAGTGCGCAACCAGCTGTTCGACCTGGCCCACCGTCATCTGGAGGCCAGCGGCGTGACCTGGAACACCGAGCTTGGCGCCCCCGTGCGCAGTCGCCAGCGCGAACTGCTGGAGGAAGTGCGGGTATTCCGCTCACTGAGCAACGAAGAGCGCGATGCCCTGAGCCAGCGCATGACCACGGTGGAGTACCTGGCCGACCAGGTCATCCTCGGCATCGGCGAGCGCTCGGAGCATGTGCTGCTGATCAGCCGTGGCGTGGTGCTGGCCTCGGTGCGCGACGGCGAGCGGTTGATCGAAGGCGGGCGCATGGGGCCTGGGGAGGTGCTGGGGCTGGAGGGGCTGGTGGACGACGAGGCATCGCCGGTCGAGTTCCGCGCCCTGAGCGGCTGCATGCTCTATCGCATCGACAAGGAACAGGTACGCGGTTGCCTGGCCGAGAGTGGTGATGTGAAGTCGGCGCTGACCAAGCTGCAGCGATTCCGCCGGCAGAAGCGCGAGTCACTGCTGCTGCAGAAACCGGCGGTGGTGAAGAAAGGTGGGTTCCTGAGCTGGCTTCACAAATAGCCAAGCACCGCCTGCCCCTGTAGGAGCGGCCTTGTGTCGCGATAGGGCCGCAAAGCGGCCCCGGCAATCTTTGCTTCAACGCTGAAAACCCTGGGGCTGCTGCGCAGCCCTATCGCGACACAAGGCCGCTCCTACAGGCGCGCCAAAGCCTATAACACCACCCGCAGACACTGCCCTGCGTGATACAGCGAGAACCCCGACTCGTAGAACGCCGTGCGCAGCGACGGCGCGCTCACCGGCCTCATCGGCGAGAACGGAATCGGCAGGCTGTCCGGGTCATCCTTGAGCAGGAACTCGGCAAACGCCCGACCGATCACCGTGCCGGTGGTGTTGCCGCGCCCGTTGTAGCCAGTCACCGCCACCAGCCCCGGCGCCGGCTCGAACAGGCGCATCAGGTGATCCGGGGTGAAGTCGATGCAGCCGGTCCAGTGCATCTCCCACTCGACCTTGCCCAGCGCCGGGTAGTAGTGGCTCTGGATACGGTCGGCCCAGCTGCGCACGAACCAGGCCGGCTTGTTGTCGACCCGGCCGAGGCTGCCGAGCAGCAGGCGGCCCTGGTCGTCGCGGCGGATGCTGCTGAGCACGGTACGGGTGTCCCACGAGCCCTGGCCATGGGGCAGGACCTTGTCGGCGGTGGCGCCGTGCAGGGGCTTGGAGGCGACCTGGTAGTAATAGCCCCGGAAGAAGTGCTTCTGCAGGTTGCTCCAGTCGCCTTCGGTGTAGGCGCCGGTAGAGATCACCACCTTGTCGGCACGCACCGCGCCGCGCGCGGTCTTCACTCGCCAGGCGTCGCCGTCACGCTCCAGGCCCTCGACCGAGGACTGCTGGAACAGCTTGCCGCCCAGCCGGTTCACGGCGGCGGCCAGGCCTTGTGTATAGCCCATGGGGTTGATGGTGCCGGCGCGGCGGTCGAGCAGCGCGGCGGAAATCTTGTCGGTGCCGCAGTATTCCTGGCATTGCGCGCCGGTCAGCAGCTCGACGTCGGCGCCGCGCCGGGTCCATTGCTGGTGGCGGGCCTCGAGATCGGCGATGCCGGTGGCGTTGTGCGCCATGTGCAAGGTGCCCTGGTGCCGGGCCTGGCAGTCGATGCCCAGGCGCTCGATCATGGCGAACACTTCACCCGGGGCCTCGCCGAGCACCTTGTTCAGGCGGCCGCCCTGCTTGTGGCCGAGAGTGGCCTCGACGTCGTCGGGGCGGATCCAGGTGCCGGCATTGACCAGGCCGACGTTGCGCCCGGAGCCGCCGTGACCGATCTTCCAGGCTTCCAGCAGGATCACCGACTTGCCCTGCTCCAACAGGTGGATCGCCGCCGACAGGCCGGTGATGCCGCCACCGATCACGCAGACATCGGCCTTGTGCTCGCCAGCCAGGGCCTGGGCGGCGACGGTCGGCTGGGTGACGTGTTCCCACAGACATTCTTGACGCAGTTCGGACATGGCCCGGCTCCAGCTGTTGTTCTTCTTGCCCATGGGGCCGCTGCGCGGCCCTTTCGCGGCACAAGGCCGCTCCTACAGGGAAGCGCGTTGCCTTTGTAGGAGCGGCCTTGTGCCGCGAAACGGGGGCAAAGCCCCCCGCCTGCGATCATCAGTCGAACACGATGCCCTGCGCCAGCGGCAACTCACGCGAGTAGTTCACGGTATTGGTCTGCCGGCGCATGTAACCCTTCCACGCATCCGACCCGGACTCACGCCCACCGCCGGTCTCCTTCTCGCCCCCGAACGCCCCGCCGATCTCCGCGCCGCTGGTGCCGATGTTGACGTTGGCGATGCCGCAATCGCTGCCCGAGGCGCTCTGGAAGCGCTCAGCCTCGCGGATGTCGGTGGTGAAGATGCACGACGACAGGCCTTGCGGCACCTCGTTGTTCAGGCGCAGGGCCTCTTCGAAGTCGTCGTAGGCCAGCACGTAGAGGATCGGCGCGAAGGTCTCGTGGCGCACCACGTCGCTCTGGGCCGGCATCTCGGCAATGGCCGGCGACACGTAGTAGGCGTTCGGATACTGCTCGGCCAGCTGGCGCTCGCCACCGAACACCTGGCCGCCCTCGTCGCGGGCCTTGGCCAGCGCGCCCTGCATGGCATCGAACGACTGCTTGTCGATCAGCGGGCCGACCAGGTTGTCCTTGCGCGGGTCACCGATGCGCACCTTGCCGTAGGCGGCTTTGACGCGGGCAACCACTTCGTCCTTGATCGAACGGTGAACGATAAGACGGCGCAGGGTGGTGCAGCGCTGGCCGGCGGTGCCGACGGCGGAGAACAGGATGCCGCGCACGGCCAGGTCGAGGTCGGCGCTCGGGGCCAGGATCATGGCGTTGTTGCCGCCCAGCTCGAGAATGCTGCGCCCGAATCGCGCCGCGACACGCGGGCCGACTTCACGGCCCATGCGGGTGCTGCCGGTGGCGCTGACCAGTGGCACGCGTGGGTCGTCGACCAGGGCTTCGCCGGCTTCGCGGCCACCGATCACCAGTTGCGCCAGGCCTGCCGGCGCATCGCCGAAGGCTTTCACGGCCTTGTCGAACAGTGCCTGGCAAGCCAGGGCGGTCAGCGGAGTCTTCTCGGACGGCTTCCACACCACGGCATTGCCGGCCACCAGCGCCAGCGCGGTGTTCCATGCCCATACCGCCACCGGGAAGTTGAAGGCGCTGATCACCCCGACCACGCCCAGCGGGTGCCAGGTTTCACGCATATGGTGGCCCGGGCGCTCGGAGGCGATGGTCAGGCCGTACAGCTGGCGCGACAGGCCGACGGCGAAGTCGCAGATATCGATCATTTCCTGCACTTCGCCCAGGCCTTCCTGGGTGATCTTGCCGGCTTCGATGGAGACCAGCTCGCCGAGGTCAGCCTTGTGTTCGCGCAGCACCTCGCCGAACAGGCGCACCAGCTCGCCACGACGCGGGGCCGGCACGCTGCGCCAGGTTTCGAAGGCCTGTTGCGCCTGGTCGATGCGGGCAATGGTGTCAGCCTTGCCGAGCAGCTTCACCGAAGCGATGCGGCTGCCGTCGATCGGGGTGTGAACAGGGTAGTCACCCTGGGTGTGAGCCGCGGCGGCAACGCCAAGACGCTCGAGCAATGCAGCAACCATTGTGCTTCTCCTTTCATCGGGTGAAGGGGTGGAAAAGGATGTGGGTCAGTATTAATCCGATTACACAGGTGCAACAAACGACCTTTATTCCGCATATCATTCCACCAGGTAATGATTTCAGCCGCCGAGACCGCTTATGTCCAAACGCCTGGTTCCGTCCATGACCGCCCTGCAGTGCTTCGAGGCCGCAGCCCGTCACCTGAGCTTCACCCGCGCCGCCGAGGAACTGCACCTGACCCAGAGCGCGGTAAGCAAGCAGGTGGCGCAGCTCGAGGAGATGCTGCGTCACCACCTGTTCCTGCGCATCCGCCGACGCCTGCAACTGACCCCCGCCGGCAGCCTGTACCTGGCCGAGGTGAACAAGATTCTCACCCAGGTGGACATGTCCAGCCGCTATGTCCTGAGCTATGGCTCGCAGACCGAAGTATTGAAGGTAGCCACTCAACCGAGTTTCGGCGTGCGCTGGCTGATTCCGCACCTAAAAGGCTTTGGCAAGCGCCACCCGAACATCCACCTGGATATCCGCAACGAGATGGAGCCGTTCTCCCTGCTGCAGGGGTCGGCCGACGTGGTGTTCTTCTATGGCCAGGGCACCTGGCCCGGGGCGACCTGTGTCGAGCTGTTCGGCGAAGAAGTGGTGCCGGTGTGCGCGCCGGAGCTGTTGCAAGGCCGCACGCTGCCTGACGCGGGCGCGGTGGCGGAGCTGGTATTGCTGCAGAGCACCTCGCGACCGGAGGCCTGGCACGCGTGGTTCCTGGAGCAAGGGCTGCACACCGACAACAGCTACCACGGGCCGCGCTTCGACACCTTCTATATTGCCTTGAGCGCGGCGCAGGCGGGGTGCGGGGTGGCGCTGGTGCCGCGGTACCTGGTGGCCCGGGAGCTGGCCGAAGGCAGCCTGGTGCTGGCCTGGGATCATGCGATGAAGAGCAATGGCGCGCATTACCTGGCGTATGCCGAGCATGCGGCGGAAGTGCCGAAGGTGCGGGCGTTGGTGGAGTGGGTTCGGGAACAACTGCAGGCTTGAGATCGCCGGGGCCGCTTTGCGGCCCTTTCGCGGGGCAAGCCCGCTC
>NZ_JAZDCT010000063.1:0-14373 GCF_036324045.1 Pseudomonas carassii
GGGGGCAAAGCCCGCTCCCACGAAAAATCGGTGTTATTTGTCGCGACGCTCGTACTCGCCCTCGATCACATTCGGACGGTGGCCACTGTCGCGGGGCTGGGCTTGGAACGGATCATCCTGGAACGCGCGCTGGCGCAGGGCCTGTTCCTCGGCGCGGCGACGCAGCTTTCCGGCAACCAGGCGGCGGGTGAACGGCAACAGGCAGAGCAGGCCCAGCACATCGCTGATGAAGCCTGGCAACAGCAGCAGACCACCACCGACGGTGAGCATCAGGCCCTGGAACATGTCCTCAGCCGGCAGTTCGCCGCGCTGCAGGCTCTCCCTCGCACGCAGGGCGGTGGCCAGGCCGGCCACGCGTATGACCAGCACACCCAGGGCGGAGCCGGCGATGATCAGCAGCAACGCCGGGAAGAAACCGATGGCCGCGCTGACCTTGACGAAGACGAACAGCTCCAGCACGGGGAAAAGCAGCAACAGCAATAGAAAAGCACGCATCAAGGGTTCCTCGACGGAAGAGAATCTTCCTGTAAGACCATCAGATGGATGCCTCGACGCCTGTTTTCAACCCTCGATGCTTTCCGCAACCGGCCACTGGTCAGCGCGGGCCAGCAAAACCAGGGCTTCGCGGACTTGTGTCGGCGTGTTGCAAATGTTCGGGAAGGCCAGCCAGTAAACCCCCTGACCGATACGCAGGTGCATGCCTTCGCTGTCGATGCCGACCATTTCAGCCGGCGCCGTGCGCGGCAGGTCGGTCAGTTCGACGTAATGAGCGATGGCGTTGGCATGGTCGCTGTTCATGTGCTCGATCATGCTGGCCTCGGCCTTGCCCGCGAAGGGGTTGGCCAGGGTCACCTGATCGAGCCAGTGGATCGCGCCGAAGCCACCGATGTAGCGGTGGCGTACCGGCTCGAGCACCCAGAAATCGAAGTCGTGGGCCTTGTGGTAGTTGGCCGATTCGGGGAAATACCGGTAGTAGCGGGCCGCGGCAGACTCGATGGCCGCTTCGTCGGTCAGCTTGCGCGCCTCCGCCATCACCGTCAGGCGCCCGACCGCCTGGACGTCCTCGGCGTCACGCTCGCCCACCAGCAAGGAGCACTTGGGGTCTTTCTGCAGGTTGTGGGTGTGCTGGGCGATACGGCTGATGAGGATCAGCGGATGGCCCTCGGCGTCCAGGCAGTAAGGCACCACCGAGCCGAAGGGATAGCCGGGCATGGACTTGGAGTGGGTCGAGAGAACGCCACGGTATTCCTTGAGCAGCAGTTCCCGGGCGGGGCGGAGGGCGTTGGTACTCACTGGAAAGGCTCCTGGCGGCGGACTGGATGGGTGACAAGATAAGCATTATCACCCGCCGCTGCCACTCGGTCTGCTGCCGTGTAGATCTACGCATATCCCTGTAGGAGCGGCCTTGTGCCGCGAAAGGGCTGCGTAGTAGCCCCAGGATCTCAGCGACGAGGCAGACATCGCCGGGGCCGCTTTGCGGCCCTATCGCGGCACAAGGCCGCTCCTACACAAAGAGCACGCTGCCGACTTACCAGGTAACACCAAACCCGGCGGTATAGCGGGTCTTGTCCAGGTCGCTGTCGCGGGTGCCCTTGATCAGGTCCTTCTCTGCCTTGAGGTTGAGCGAAGCCCACTCAGTCACCTTGTAGCGCAGGCCCATCTCGGCATCCAGCGCGTACTCGGCCACCCCACCCAGCGGCTTGCCAACCTCGCCATTGGTGAAGAACTCCACCTTCTTGCCGATCAGGTAGCGGTTGTAGTCCCACTTCACGGCGGCGGAATAGAAGTTGTCCTTGCCACCGTCGCGGTACTCGAAATCGGTGCGGTTGATCAGCGAACCCAGCGAGAACGCGCCCAGTTCGTCATCCCAGAACTGGTAGCCCGGGCCGGTACCGACGGTGCGCTGGCGCGCCAGGTCTTCGATATGGTCGCGCTTGTACTCCAGGCGCCCCTGCCAGAACCACTTCTCGGTGATGAAGCGGTCCAGGGCGTACTCGGCGCTCCAGTTGTTGGTGGTGGTGACGTCGTCCTTGGTCTCGCGGTTGTACTCGCCCTCGGCGTTGTGCCGCCAACGGCCATGGCGGGCGGTGGTCTTGAAGCTGACATCGTAGTCGTCGGTATTGTTCTCGGCGCGCTTGTAGTCCATCGCCACATCGACATTGCCCTTCCACAGGAAGTCCTCGACCACCGGCCGAGGCTTCATGATCTGCTCGATGCTGGCCAGCTCGACAGTCTTCGGCGCCTCGCCGTTGGCCAGGGTCACCTTGCCCGGCTCGGCGGCCTTGAGCGACTTGGCCTTCTCGCCGGAGTAGGCGTCCTGCTTGACCAGCAGTTCCTGGTCGCTCTCCAGCGTCTGCACCTGTTTCCAGTCCAGGGCGATCGAGCCGCCGTAAGGCGTCTCCAGCAGCAGCTTGCCACCGTCGAAGACCTTGATCTTGCCGCTCAGACGATCACCGTTTTTCATCCACACGGTGTCGGCGAACACGGGAGTACAGAGGGACGCGGCGATGAGGCAAAGCAGGGTTCTAGAAGACATAAGCGCAATACGGGTTCGATTCGACGAAAAAGCCGGGCATTATCCAGATACCGACAACCTGAGCAAGGACAGACCCAGACCATGCCGATGAGTTCCACTCGCATTTGCCCGGACCGCCTGTCCGGTTTCATCCGCAGGCCAGGTACCCAGTGATGTCCATGCCGCCGCCCTCCCCGCCGGAAGACGCCGAGGCCCGACGAATGGCACTGTATTCGGTGCTGGGCCAGGTGCCCGTCGGCAAGGTGGTCAGCTACGGACAACTGGCCGAACTGGCCGGCCTCGGCCGCGCCGCGCGCTGGGTCGGACGCACCCTCGGGCAATTGCCGGCGGACACTCGCCTGCCCTGGCACCGGGTGCTGGGTGCCGGCGGTCGGCTGAGCCTGGCCCTGGGCACGCCGTCGGGCGACGAACAACGTGCCCGCTTGCGCGCAGAAGGCGTGAATGTGGCCAATAATCGTGTGGATATGGCGCGCCATGGCTGGCGTCCAATGGAGCACAGCGGTTAGAGTGCGCGCTTTGTTTTCGCAAACCTTGAGGCAGATGTTGGCCCATGCCCCGTAAAACCTGGCGCGCTGCGCTCGCTGCCTATGCCAGCCCGTCAACTTTGGTGCTTTTGCTGCTCGGATTCGCCGCCGGCCTGCCGTACATGCTGGTGTTTTCGACGCTTTCGGTCTGGCTGCGCGAGGCGGGTGTGGCGCGCGAGACCATCGGCTATGCCAGCTTGATCGGCCTGGCCTACGCCTTCAAATGGGTCTGGTCGCCGCTGCTCGACCAATGGCGCCTGCCATTGCTCGGCGGCATGGGCCGTCGTCGTTCGTGGCTGCTGTTGTCCCAGGTGCTGGTGGTGCTCGGGCTGGTCGGCATGGGCTTCTGCGACCCGCAGAAACACCTGTCGTGGCTGATCGCCCTGGCGGTGCTGGTGGCCTTCGCCTCGGCCACCCAGGACATCGCCGTCGACGCCTACCGCCTGGAGATCGCCGACGACCAGCGCCAGGCCGCCCTGGCCGCCAGCTACATGGCCGGCTACCGGGTCGCCGCCCTGCTCGCCACCGCCGGTGCGCTGTTCTTCGCCGAGTGGTTCGGCTCCACCGGTTTCAGCTACCTGCACGAGGCCTGGACCGGCACCTACGTGCTGTTCGGCGTGCTGATGCTGCCCGCGTTGTTCACCACCCTGGTGATGCGCGAACCGCCGGTGCCCCTGCGCACCCAGCTGTCGGCGGCCCGCTACGGGCTTATGCACCAGCTGGCGTCGGTGTTCGTGCTGATCATCCTGTTGGTCTCGGTGCCCGCCAGCTTCACCCAGCTGTTCAACACTGACTGGGCCAGCGTGGTGTTCGGCGACTCGTCCATGCTCGATCTGCTGCTCGAAGACCGCGCATTCCTGCGCCTGATCCTCTACGTGCTGCTGACCTGGGCGTGCCTGTCGTCCCTGGGTCGGCGCGGCCTGGCGCCAGTGCTGACGCCGGTCAACGACTTTATCGCGCGCTACCGCTGGCAGGCCCTGCTGCTGCTCGGGCTGATCGCCACCTACCGCATGTCCGACACGGTGATGGGCGTGATGGCCAACGTGTTCTACATCGACATGGGCTTCACCAAGGACCAGATCGCCAGCGTCAGCAAGATCTTCGGCCTGATCATGACCCTGGTCGGTGCCGGTGCCGGTGGCCTGCTGATCGTGCGCTTCGGCATCCTGCCGATCCTGTTCATCGGCGGCGCGGCCTCGGCGGCGACCAACATCCTGTTCCTGATGCTGGCCGACATGGGCCCGAACCTGGAAATGCTGGTGGTGACCATCTCGCTGGACAACTTCAGTTCGGGGCTGGCCACCTCGGCCTTCGTCGCCTACCTGTCGAGCCTGACCAACCTGAAGTTCTCGGCCACCCAGTACGCGCTGCTGAGCTCGATCATGCTGCTGCTGCCGCGTTTGATCGGTGGCTATTCCGGGGTGATGGTGGAGAAGTTCGGCTATCACGACTTCTTCCTGGTCACCGCGTTGCTCGGCGTGCCGACGCTGGTGCTGATCGCCCTGCACTGGCGGCAGGAGGTTGGTCGGGGAAAGCCGGTGCCGGTGAATAACTCGGCCGCCGAGCAACCCTGACCTGTAGGAGCGGCCTTGTGCCGCGAAAGGGCCGCATAGCGGCCCCGGCAATCCGAGCGTCCACATGAACTATTGCCGGGGGGCGCGCTGCGCCCCTTTCGCGGCACAAGGCCGCTCCTACGGGACTCGGGTTTACTGAGTGACAGCCCCTTCCCCGGAGCGCCTGCCCACCACGAACCACAATGGCCACAACGCCAGCGCCCCCGCCACGCCCGCGGCCAGGGCGAAGTGCATCAGGCTCGCGCCCGCGCCGAGCATTGCCAACACCGCACCGCCCAGCCCCAGCAAGGCGATGGTGATCATCCCCAGCATCGCCGACACCAGCCCCTTGCTCTGCTCGCTGGAGAACAGCGTCATGCGGTACAGCACGGCGTTGGCCACGCCTAGGCCCAGCGCATACAGCGACATGCCGGCCACCACGCTGGGCACCGTCGGCCAGTACCAGGTCGCCGCGACCATCAGCGACAGCCCTGCCAGATAAGGCCACAGGGCTCCACGCACCAGTGCCGGCAGCGGATAGCGATCGGCAATGCGGTTGATGATCAGGTTGCCCATGATCAGCCCACCGAACACCGGCAGCTGCCACAGCGCGTACTCCAGGGTACTCAGGCCTTCGTCATGGATCAGCAGCACCGGCGACAGGCCGATCCAGCCGATCAACGGCAGCCCTACCAGCCCAAGCGCCGCGCTACCGGCCACGAAGCGCCGATTGCCCAGCAACTGGCCGTAGCCGGCCAGCAACGGCAGCAGGTGGATGGGCGTGAACGGCAGGCGCGAACCGTCGCGGCGCTCCACGCCCAGGGTTTCCGGCATCAGCCGATAGAGCAGCAGCCAGCACAGCACCGCGCCCGCGGCAAACGCCACGAACAGCCAGCGCCAGTCCAGCCACTGCAGCATCAAGGTGCCCACCAGTGGGCCGAGCAGCGGTGACAGCAGGGCGATATTGGCCAGCAGCGCCATCATGCGCACCGCGTCTGCTTCGCTGAACGCTTCGTTGAGCGCCGGGTAGCTGACCGTGACCACGAAGCCCAGGCCGATGCCCTGCAACAGGCGCAGCAGGTTGAACAGACCGATGTCCTGCACCCAGAAGGTCGCCAGGCAAGCCAGGCCGAAGAAGATGCAGCCGCCCAGCAGCAACGGACGACGGCCGAAGCGATCAGCCAGCGGGCCGATCAGCCATTGCAGCAGTACCCCGCCCAGCAGGTACAAGTTCAGGGCGTGGGGAATGTACTCGGGGCTGGCCTGAAGATCGCCGACGACTACCGGCATGGCGGGCATGACCGCGTCGCTGGCGAGGTAGGTCAGCAATTCGAACAGCGCCAGGGTCAGGCCGAACAGCAAGGCGCGCAAGGGAGTGATATACAGCAAAGGTTTCATGGCAGACATCGGGTTTGTAGGCAGGATCAAGGTATATGCCAGAAATGACAGTACCCGGCTGTGAACAAGTGTAAGGGTCTTGAAAAGCATCGCGGGGCAAGCCCGCTCCCACAAGACCGTTACAGGCCATGTGCGAGCGGTCTTGCCCCGCGATGGGAAGCGACGCGGCGTTACTGAACCGCCGCCTCCTGCACCACGCGGATCACCCGCTGCGGAAACGGAATGTCGATCCCTTCGGCCTTGAGGCGGTCGCGGGCATGCTCGTTGAGCATGAACAGCACGTCCCAGTAGTCGGCGGTCTTGACCCAGATGCGCAGCGACACGGTGATCGAGCTGTCCCCCAAGGTCGAGATCACCGCCTGCGGCGCCGGATCCTGCAGCACGCGCGGGTCCTGTGCCAGCTCCAGCAGCACATTGCGCGCCTTCTGCAGGTCGGCGTCGTAGTCCACGCCCACGTCGAACACCACCTTGCGGGTCGGCTGGCGGTTGGTGTTGGTGATGATGCCGTTGGACAGGCTGCCGTTGGGCATGATCACCGTCTTGTTGTCGCCGGTGCGCAGCACGGTGTGGAAGATCTGGATGCTGTCCACGGTACCCGCGACACCTTGTGCCTCGATCCAGTCACCGATGCGGAACGGGCGGAACATCAGGATCAGCACGCCACCGGCGAAGTTCGCCAGGCTGCCCTGCAGGGCCAGGCCAATGGCCAGGCCCGCGGCACCGATGGCGGCGACGAACGAAGTGGTCTCGATGCCGATCATCGACGCCACGCTGACCATCAGCAGCACCTTCAGCACGATGTTGGCCAGGGTGCTGATGAAGCCCTGCAGCGCCGCGTCGGCGCGCAGGCCGACCAGCTTGCCCAGGCGGGCGCTGAGCTTGTTGATGATCCACCAGCCGATGGCCAGTGTCAGCAGCGCCAGCAACAGGCGGCTGCCGTATTCCATGATCAAGGGGAGCCAGGTTTGTGATTGGCGGACCAGCTGATCGACTTCAGCGTTCAAATCCATGTTTATCTCCTGATGCCGAACGGCAAGTACACAATGAAGCGGGCATCGCAAAGCAAGCGGCCCGGACCCCGATGGACATCACTGCGCCATCAAGGTTCCGGGCCGTCGCGGATCAGTCGCGGAAGTTGTTGAACTGCAGCGGCATGTCGAATTCCTTGGTGCGCAGCAGGGCGATGGCTTCCTGCAGGTCATCACGCTTCTTGCCGGTCACGCGCACCTGCTCGCCCTGGATGGCGGCCTGGACCTTGAGCTTGCCGTCCTTGATGGTGGCGACGATCTTCTTGGCCAGGTCCTTGTCGATGCCTTCGCGGAACTTGGCTTCCTGTTTCTTCTCCTTGCCGGACGCGTAGGGATCCTTGGTTTCCAGGCATTTGACGTCGATCTTGCGCTTGACCAGCGCCAGGCGCAGGATTTCCAGCATCGCCTCGAGCTGGAACTCCTCCTCGGCGGTCAGCAGCACGGTCTGCTCCTTGTCCTTGAACTCGAAGGTGCCCTTGCCCTTGAGGTCGTAACGGCGGTCGAGGTCCTTGATGGCGTTGTCGACGGCGTTCTGCACTTCGTGCTTGTCCAGTTCCGATACCACGTCGAACGAAGGCATGGATGATCTCCAGAAAAAAAAGCGCGCTCGGCCTGAAGATGGAGCGCGTCGGGTTTGATGGTTAAAATGCGGACTCATTATAACGGGTTGCGAAACGCAGATGAGCAGCACCTGGCATATTCTCGGCGCCGGTAGCCTCGGCAGCCTCTGGGCCTGTCGCCTGGCCCGCGCCGGCAAGGCGGTCCGCCTGATCCTGCGTGACCAACAGCGCCTGGCCGCCTATGAGCACGGCGGCGGGCTGACCCTGGTCGAACAGGACGGCGCCCACCACTACGCGATCCCTGCGGAGACTGCCGACGCCCCCGGCCCGATCCATCGCCTGCTGGTCGCCTGCAAGGCCTACGACGCCGCGCCCGCCGTGGCCCGGCTGGCCCCACGGCTGGCCAACGGCGCCGAGCTGGTACTGTTGCAGAACGGCCTGGGCAGCCAGGACGAAGTCGCCGACCAGGTGCCCCACGCCCGCTGCATCTTTGCCTCCAGTACCGAGGGCGCGTTCCGCGAAGCCGACTGGCAGGTACGCTTCGCCGGCCACGGCTTCAACTGGCTGGGCGACCCAGCCAACCCCACTGTCCCGTCCTGGTTCGCAGACCTGCACGACGCCGGCATCCCGGCCCAGTGGGCGCTCGACATCCCCACCCGCCTGTGGCGCAAGCTGGCGCTCAACTGCGCGATCAACCCGCTTACCGTGCTGCACGACTGCCAGAACGGCGGCCTGCTCGGCCATCTGGCCGAGGTCGACCAGCTGTGCGACGAACTGGCCGGCCTGCTGCGCCGCTGCGGCCAGCCCGAGGCCGCCAGCGACCTGCACGAGGAAGTGCAGCGGGTGATCCTCGCCACCGCGGCCAACTACTCTTCCATGTACCAGGATGTCCGCCACGGCCGGCGCACCGAGGTCCACTACCTGCTCGGCCACGCCTGCCGCGTCGCTGTGCGGCATGATGCCAGCGTGCCGCATCTGGAAAAGTTGCGCCGGAGACTGATGGCAAACCTCGAGGCGCGCGGCTTGCGCAGCGACTGACGCCCCTTACCCACAGGACAGGACACCTCTTCACCCATGACCCTGCGTCAACGCCTGGAAAACCTCCCGGTCGGGCAGAAACTGCTAGCGGCCTTACTGGTGCTGCTGGTGACCATCCTGCTGGTGGCCAACCTCGCCTTCATCAGCGCCGCCTACTGGATCACCCAGGAAAGCATGGCGCCCCAGGCCCTGCAGACCATCGGTCGGCTGGTCGCCAACCCGCAGCTGTCCGCGCGCGCCGGCGACTCGGCAGAGAACGCCACGGCGCTGCTCAAGGAGCTCGACACCTATTCGCCGCTGCGCGCCGCCGCGATCTATGGCGGTGACGGGCAGATGCTGGCCCAGCTGCAGCACGGCGACCCGCTGACCCTGCCCAAGCGCTACCGCAACATCGACGGCTGGCGCCTGATGGAGTTTCGCAGCACCCAGCTGATCCGCCTGCCGCGCAGCGCCGCCCCACCCGCGCACCTGCTGCTGGTGGCCAGCAGCGAGCTGCCCACCGCGTTCTACACCGGCACGCTCTCCGCCAGCCTGGCCATCCTGGTGTTCAGCATACTGCTGTGGCTGGTCATCGCCCGGCAGATCAAGCGCCTGATCACCGTGCCGATCAATCGCCTCGAAGAGCTGACCCGCCAGGTCACCCGCGAGGAGAGCTATGCCCTGCGCGCCCAGCGCGGCAACGACGACGAGATTGGCAGCCTGGCCGAGGCGTTCAACACCATGCTGTCGCGCATCGAGGCCCGCGAGCAGCAGCTCAAGCGCACCCGTGACGAGTTCCAGGACGCCTACGACCAGGCCCAAGGCCTGGCCGAGGAAACCCGCCACACCAACCGCAAGCTGGAGCTGGAAGTCCAGGTGCGCAGCAAGATCGAGAAGAAGCTCACAGGCTTTCAGAACTACCTGAACAGCATCATCGACTCCATGCCCTCGGCGCTGATCGCCCTCGACGAGCAGCTCTACGTCACCCAGTGGAACCACGAGGCCACGGTGCTCTCCGGCACGCCGCTGGACGAGGCGCTGAACCAGCCGGTGTTCCTCGCCTTCGAGCCGCTCAAACCCTTTCTGCCACAGCTCAAGGAGAGCGTGGAGAAACATCGGGTGGCCAAGATCGAACGGGTCACCTGGCCCAAGGGCGAGGACCTGCGCCACTACGCCCTGACCTTCTACCCGCTGATGGGTGGCGCTGGCCGTGGCGTGGTGATCCGCATCGACGACATCACCCAGCGCCTGTCCCTGGAAGAAATGATGGTGCAATCGGAGAAGATGCTCTCGGTCGGTGGCCTGGCCGCGGGCATGGCCCACGAGATCAACAATCCGTTGGGCGCCATCCTGCACAACGTGCAGAACATCCGCCGGCGCCTGTCGCCGGACCTACCGCGCAACCAGGAACAGGCCGGCGAGCTGGGCATCGACCTGCCGGCCGTCAACCGCTACCTGGAAAGCCGCGAGGTGCCGCAACTGCTCGACGGCATCCAGCAGGCTGGCGCCCGGGCGGCCAAGATCGTCACCCACATGCTCAGCTTCAGCCGCCGCAGCAATCGCCAACTGGCCCCTTGCGAGCTACCGGCGCTGATCGACCAGGCCGTGGAGATCGCCGGCAACGACTTCGACCTGGCCATCGGCTTCGACTTCAAGGGCCAGGCCATCGTCCGCCAGTTCGACCCGCAACTGGGCCCGGTGCCCTGCACCGCCAACGAACTCGAACAGGTGCTGTTGAACCTGCTGAAAAACGCCGCCCAGGCCATCCACCAGCGCCCGCAGCCCAGCGAACCAGGGCGCATCACCCTGCGCACCCGCCTCAACCCGCCGTGGGCGGAAATCCAGGTCGAGGACAATGGCGTCGGCATGCCCGAGACCGTGCGCAAGCGCACCTTCGAGCCGTTCTTCACGACCAAGGAAATCGGCCAGGGCACCGGCCTGGGCCTGTCGGTGTCGTACTTCATCATCACCAACAACCACAAGGGGCAGATGGAAGTGCAGTCCACCCCCGGCCAGGGCACCTGCTTCACCCTGCGCCTGCCCCTGAACCCGGCCCAGCCGACCACCATCCAGACGGAGACATGACATGGGCTATCGCCTGTCGAAGATCTACACCCGCACCGGCGACAAAGGCGAAACCGGCCTGGGCGACGGCCGCCGGGTACCCAAGGACCATCCGCGGATCGAGGCGATCGGCGAGGTGGACAGCCTCAACAGCCAGTTGGGCGTGCTGCTGGCCGGGCTGGCCGAGGCTGGCCTTGGCGAGCTGATCGAGGTACTGGCGCCTTGTCAGCATCGTTTGTTCGATCTGGGTGGGGAACTGGCGATGCCCAGCTACCAGGCTTTGAACACAGCCGAGGTGGAGCGCCTGGAGGCGGCCATCGACCGCTGGAACGAAGAGTTGGGGCCGCTGAAGAATTTCATCCTGCCCGGGGGCTCGATGCTGGTGGCCCAGGCCCATGTCTGCCGCAGTGCGGCGCGGGCGGCGGAACGGCGGTGCCAGCAGTTGAATGCACTGGAGCCGCTAGAGGGGGTAGGGCTGGCCTATATCAACCGGGTGTCGGACCTGCTGTTCGTCGCGGCCCGGATCATTGGGCGGCGACAGGGAGTTGCAGAGGTATTGTGGCAGCCTGCGCCTAAACCTGAGGCCTGAGATTGCTGGGGCTGCTGCGCAGCCCATTCGCGGCACAAGGCCGCTCCTACAGAGAACCGCGCGATCCCTGTAGGAGCGGCCTTGTGTCGCGATGGGCCGCAAAGCGGCCCCAATTACTCAGTTCTCAGGCCAGAACGCCCGGATCCCCGCAACACCCTGCGCCCCAACCTCCCAGGCCCGCTCCCGCTCACCAGGCCCGACCCCACCCAGCAGAAACACCGGATGGCTGATCCCGCCGATCAACCGCTGCGCCTCATCCCACCCCAATGGCACCGCCTCCGGATGAGTCTGGGTCGCCTGCACCGGCGACAGGGTGACGAAATCCACCCCCATCTGTTCGGCCAACGCCAATTCCTCGGCGCTGTGGCAGGACGCCGCCAGCCAGCGCTCCTTCGGGAATGGACGCCCCTTGGCCGCGTACTTGCGCAACTGCGCGGCGGTCAGGTGCCAGCCGGCCGACGGGAAGTCGCCCAGCCATTCCAGCGGCCCCTTGAGCATCAGCTGGGCCTTGCCCGCGCACAGGCCGACCGCATCCACCGCGACGTCGCGGTACTTGGGGTCGTACATGTCCGGGGCACGCAGCTGGATCAGCTTGATCCCACTGGCCACGGCCTTCTGGATGCCCTTGAGCAGCTCTGGCACTTCCAGCCCGTCCGGAGTGATCAGGTACTGGTCGGGCAGGCGCGCTGCGGCGACGATCGGCTTGTTGGCCTCGGGGAATTCATACTGGCCAAGGTCACGCGGCGCCACCCAGGCCAGGGGCTGGCCTTCGGCGCCATGGGGCTCGCCGGTAAAGGCGTACACTTCACGCACATCCAGCAGCACCTGCTTGTCCGGATAGTCGTGGCTGACCTTGATCAACGGCCGCGATCCCGCGACCTCGATACCCAGTTCCTCGCGCAGCTCGCGGGCCAGCGCCGCCTCGACGCCCTCGCCCTCCTCCAGCTTGCCGCCGGGGAACTCCCACAGGCCGCCCTGGTGCTGGGTATCGGCGCGGCGGGCGATCAGGATCCGCCCATCGGCACCACGAATGACCGCTGCGACTACATGAATCCGTTTCACCCTTCACGCTCCGCCAGGCCAGCTTGTTGCCAGGCCTGGAAGGCCGGCCATTGGTAGATGGTCTCGATGTAGGCGGCCGCCTCGGCCGGCACCGCGACGCGGTAGGTGCGCAGGCGCACGGCCACCGGTGCGAAGAAGGCATCGGCCAGGGTCGGCCGGCCGAACAGGAACGGACCGGTGTCCTTGGCGACCACGCGGCATTCGTTCCACAGGGCGACAATCCGGTCGATATCGACCTGCACGTCCAGCGGCACCTCGGCCAGTGCTTCGTCACGGGACATATCGAACGGCATGGCGCCGCGCAGGGCAAAGAAGCCGCTGTGCATCTGCGCGCAGGCCGAGCGGGCCTGGGCACGGGCGGCGACGTCCTCGGGCCACAGGTGGGCCTCGGGGTGGCGTTCGTTGAGGTATTCGGCGATGGCCAGGGAGTCGGCGATCACGCCGTGCTCGCTCTGCAGCAGCGGCACCTTGGCGGTGGCCGAGAAGGCCAGCAGGCGCTGGCGGGTGTCAGGCTGGTTGAGCTTGACCAGGGTTTCTTCGTAGGGGACGCCGGCCAGCTCGAGGGCCAGGGCGCCGCGTAGCGACCAGGAGGAATACAGCTTGTCGCCGATGATCAGGTGATAGCTCATGATTGGGCTCCAGCGGATTCGGGATATTGGGGCTGCTGCGCAGCCCTTTCGCGGCACAAGGCCGCTCCTACAGGAGATCGCATTCCCTTGTAGGAGCGGCCTCGTGCCGCGAAAGGGCCGCAAAGCGGCCCCCTATGCATCAAGTCCGGTATTCGGCGTTGATCTTCACGTACTCGTGGGACAGGTCGGTGGTCCAGATGGTTTCGCTGCACTGGCCACGGCCCAGTTCGATGCGGATGGTGATCTCCTCCTGGGCCATCACCTTGGCGCCCTGGTCCTCGGTGTAGCTCGGGCTGCGTCCGCCCTTGCTGGCGATGCACACGCTGTCCAGGTACACATCGATCAGGCTCACGTCCAACGCCGGCACACCGGCACGACCGACTGCGGCAAGGATACGGCCCCAGTTGGGGTCGGAGGCGAACAGCGCGGTCTTGATCAGCGGCGAGTGGGCCACGGCGTAGCCAACGTCCAGGCACTCCTGATGGTTGCCACCACCGTTGACCTGCACGGTGACGAACTTGGTGGCGCCTTCTCCGTCACGGACGATGGCCTGGGCCACCTCCATGCACACCTCGAACACCGCCTTCTTCAGCGCCTCGAACAGTGCGCCGCTGGCCTCGGTCACCTCCGGCACATCGGCCTTGCCGGTGGCGATCAGCATGCAGCAGTCGTTGGTCGAGGTGTCGCCGTCGATGGTGATGCGGTTGAACGACTTGTTGGCGCCGTCGAGCATCAGGTCCTTGAGCACCGCCGGGGCGACCTTGGCGTCGGTGGCGATGTAGCCGAGCATGGTGGCCATGTTCGGGCGGATCATGCCGGCGCCCTTGCTGATGCCGGTAACGGTGATGGTCTTGCCATCGTACTGGAACTGGCGGCTGGCGCCCTTGGGCAGGGTGTCGGTGGTCATGATGCCGGTGGCGGCTTCGGCCCAGTTGTTTTCCGACAGGTTGTCCAGGGCGGCCTGCAGCGCGCCTTCGATCTTCTCGACCGGCAGCGGCTCGCCGATCACGCCGGTGGAGAACGGCAGCACGGATTCAGCCGGCACGCCGGCAAGCTCCGCCAGCTTGGCGCAGGTGCGCTCGGCGGCGGCCAGGCCCGGCGCGCCAGTGCCGGCGTTGGCGTTGCCGGTGTTGGTCAGCAGGTAACGCACGGTGCCCTGCACACGCTGCTTGGAAAGGATCACCGGGGCCGCGCAGAAGGCGTTGAGGGTGAACACGCCGGCGACGCTGGAACCTTCGACGCAGCGCATCACCACCACATCCTTGCGCCCTGGGCGCTTGATGCCCGCCGAGGCGATACCGAGTTCGAAACCGGGAACCGGGTGCAGGGTGGGCAGGGGACCAAGACCAACAGCCATTAGAGCGCTCCTAGAAAATTGTGGGGAATTAGGGGGCGGGGGTGGGCCCCGGGGGG
>NZ_JAZDCT010000064.1:0-13674 GCF_036324045.1 Pseudomonas carassii
CACGTATGGGGAAGAGTCCATCTGGGCCTACATCTGCACTTACATGCAATATGGTCTCGATGCTGTTTCACCTGCCCCACACAATGAAGATCACAACCTTCTCCTCTGGTATCAGTTCGCCAAGCGTCTGGGAGCAGAGGTCAAGTGGCCAGAGGCGATAGACCGCGAATCCCGCACCGCCCCTGAGCCCTCCACCGACTCACAGGCCACGAACAAAGTGACACCCTGAACACCTTTCGCGGTGTAGAGTACCTCCCACAACAACGCCAACAGGAGGCTGGCAATGACCGTGACGCTCTCCCCGCTGCACATCGACTGCGATTTCGACTCCGGCAACATCCTGGTCCTGGACGCCAGCAACCCTGCACACGTCCACCTGAACATCCGCAAGGACAGCCACAGCGACCACTTCCAGTGGTTCCACTTCAAGGCCAGCGGCCTGACCCCGGGCCAGGTCCATCGCTTCAGCCTGGACAACGCCCATGAGTCCTCCTACAAGAACGCCTGGACCGGCTACCACGCCGTGGCCTCCTACGACCAGCAGACCTGGTTCCGCGTGCCCAGCCAGTTCGACGGCAAGGCCCTGAGCTTCGACTTCAAGGCTGAACAGGCGCAGGCCTGGTTCGCCTATTTCGAGCCCTACCCGCGCGCGCGCCACAACCAGCTGATCGAGCGCGCCAAGCAGATCCCGGGCGTCGAACTGCTGGCCAGCGGGCGCAGCGTGCAGGGGCGGGACATTCCGCTGCTGCGCGCGGGCGACGGCGCAACCGGCAAGCGCAAGCTGTGGATCATCGCCCAGCAGCACCCGGGCGAGCACATGGCTGAATGGTTCATGGAAGGCGTGATCGACGCCCTCGAAGCCAACGGCCCGGTCATCCAGCAACTGCTGGCCAAGGCCGACCTGTACCTGATCCCCAACATGAACCCGGACGGCGCCTTCCTCGGCCACCTGCGCACCAACTTCAAGGGCAAGGACCTCAACCGCGCCTGGCAGGACGCCAGCGTCGAACTGAGCCCCGAGGTGTTCTTCGCCCAGAGCCAGATGAAGCTGCATGGCGTGGACGCATTCATCGACGCCCATGGCGACGAGGAGATCCCCCATGTGTTCACCGCAGCCTGCGAGGGCAACCCCGGCTACACGCCGCGCATCGCCGAACTGGAAGAACAGTTCCGCAGCACCCTGTGCAGCCTGACCCGGGACTTCCAGACGAAGTACGGCTACACCCGCGACGAGCCGGGCCAGGCCAACATGACTCTGGCCTGCAATGCCGTGGGCCAGGCCCATGACTGCCTGTCGCTGACCCTGGAGATGCCGTTCAAGGACCACGACGATGCGCCGAATCCGCGTACCGGTTGGTCGGGAGAGCGGTCGAAAGCGTTGGCCGGCGCCGTGCTGGCGACGCTGTTGAAGATGGTCGACGACCTGCGCTAAGTAACGCGATCCCGTGTAGGAGCGGTCTCGCGCCGCGAAAGGGCTGCAAAGCAGCCCCAACAATATCTGCCGCGACGCTGAGATCCTGGGGCTGCTCCGCAGCCCTTTCGCGGCGCAAGGCCGCTCCTACATGAGAATTGTGCACGACAGGCAGCATGACTCAGAACTGCACATCCAAGATCACGTTATCGGTATAAGTCGCCGCCGGCGGCGTGGCCTGGTCGGTGTAGACCTTGGCGTTGTAGTTGAACACCTGGCTCCCGGTCCCGGTCCCCGCCCCGGGGTTCACCTCGGCATCGCTGCTCGAGCGCCGCGCCGCGCCCACCGAGCCCCAGCGCACCACGCCGGCGCTCTTGAAGATATCGTAGGCCAGGTAGTTGTTGGCGCTGGACTTCATCCGCCGCCGCCCGCCCGAGACATTCTGCCCGTCATCCAGCCCCACCGTGTAGTTGCTGCCCTTGGTGCACGACACGCTCACGCTCTGGTTCACCGTGCCGAATCCGGCCACCACCGGCGCGCTGGCGAAGCTGATGTTGGGCGTGGTGATCTGGCAGTCGTTGGTCACCGTAAGGCTGACCAGCAGGGTTTGGTTACCGCTGCCGATGTCACGCCCCAGGCAAATGTTGCCGATACCGATACCCGAGCAGTAGTTCCAGCTCCAGGCGATGTTCAGGGTTTCCTGGTACAGGCCGGCGGCGACGTTGGCGCCGACCACGGTCTTCAGGTACAGCGGCACGGCCTTGGGCGTGGGGCCGTTGAGCAGGCCCAGGGCATCGATGATGCCGTTGCGGGCGAAGTCGAACTGCACGCCACGGCTGATCGGGTAGCTGGTGGTGTTGTCGGCGTAGAGCGTATAGGGAATCACATCGCCGGTCGGCCCCACCAACCCACTGCTGGACGACGTGAAGGTGGCATAGAAATGGTCATTGCTGGTCAACAGCGACAACAGCGAGCCGGTGCACTGCAGGCCTGCATTGGTGGTCGAGGCACTCTGCACCGTGGTGCGCACCAGCGTCGAGTTGACCGAGCCGAAGGCCGCCGGCGCGGTGGCTACCGATGAGCACAACGCCCAGGCCGCGCCCGGCAGTGACAGCAGGCCCGCCAGGCATCCGCGGATCAACCGGTTCATCGGCACACCAACGGCCCGATAAGTGGGATCGGCCCCTGCCCTTCAGGCAGGTCGAACGCCACCTGGCACGGTCCGCCATCGGCCTTGTCCACCTGCAGGCGATTGTGCGGCGCCAGGTTCTCCAGGTAGACCAGCCCATCCCACCCCACCACCGCCTCGCCACCACTTTCCTGATGGCGAACCCGGCTGCCCAGCTTGAGCTCCTGCTGGTCAGCATCGACCAGCACCAGGCTCGCCGCCAGCACACGCTTGAGCGGGAACTCCAGCAGGTAGCCACTGCCACGGCGCACCGCCACCCGCTGCTCCACCTGTGGCGCCAGCACATCGGCGGGCAGGTCCATCGGGTCGATCTCGTACTTGCCGCGGTAGTAGCCGCTGCTGTACGGCACCAACAGGTGGCCGTTGCGGTCGGTGCGGCCGATCTGCTGGTTCTCGTAGCGCACCGGCACGTCGGCATACCCGCTGGTGCTGACCACCACGAAGGCGTCGTCGATGCGGTTGGCGGCGAACAGGCCCGCATCCATCAGCACCAGCGAGCCACTGGCATCGGCCCAACGGGTCATCTCGCCGCTGCTGCCGTAGGCGCCCACCTGCAGCTGCACCGACTGCAGGCGCCAGGTCAGGTCGGCCTGGCGGTAGTCGTCGCGGTTGCCACCAGTGGCGTAGCCCAAGTTGTAACCCACCCCGCCGCCCACCGGCACCGCCTGGCTGTAGTTGACCCGCTGCAGGTCCTGGCCGTCCTTGCTGCGCTCGGCGCTGAAGGCCAGGGTGCCGCGCAGGTCGAAGGGGATCACCAGCTGCGCCTGCACCGCCCACTGGCTGTCACCGACCTCGCGGTTGGCCGACAGGTACAGGCTGCTGTTGCGCCAAAGTGGCTTGCTCCAGCTCAGGTTAATCAGCCGCGTGCGCGTGCCGTCGCCGGCGCGCACGTCGAAATAGCCGGCACCAAGGCTGCCATAGCGGTCCAGGTTGAGGCTCAGGGTGGCCTGCTCGCTGCGCTGGCTCAGGCGGGTGAAGGGGCTGTCGACCAGCGACAGGTCGGCGTAGTCGCCGTGGCGCTGCACGCGCTGGTAGTTGAAGCCGATGCGCCGGCTGTTGTACTGGTAGCCCAGCGCCACCTGCTGGCCCGTATCGCCTTCGAAACGGCTCTGGGTCAGCGCCGCGTTGAGCACGCCGAAGGTACCCAGGCGCAGGTTGCCGCCCAGGCCGCCGAGCATCATCGACTCGGCGCTCTCGGCATGGGTTTCCAGGGTGAAGTAGTCGGACACCCCGTGGCGCAATGTCGCCGAGGCCACGCCCGGGCCATAGGCGAAGTCGCGCACGGCATAGTCGCGGCGCAGGCTGCCGGCGGCCACCGAGAAGTCCGACAGCCCCTTGGCCAGCAGGCTGCTGGTGACATAGAACGGCAAGGTGGTCGACACCTGGCGGCCAAGGGCGTCGGTGGTCACCACCACCGCCTCGCCGGCGCCGTTGATGAACGGCACGTTGGTCAGGGTGTAGGGGCCCGGCTGCAGCTCGGTGCTGCTGCTCTTGTAGCCGTTGATGAACAGGTCCAACGAGGTCGGCACGGCGGCTTCGCCGGCAAAGGCCGGCAGCGGATAGGTGACCAGGTCGGGACGGGCGCCGAAGTCGCGGGACAGTTGCAGGCCCCCCACCCGCACCGAGGTGGTCCAGGGCAGCGCACCGGTCACCAGGTCGCCCGCCTCATAGGTGAGCAGGCGCTGCTCGTCGGTGTAGCGGAAGGTGGTGTCGTAGCGCAGGAAACCCTGGCGGCCCTGGGCCTGGGCACCATTGAACGACTGGCGCCACTGCCCGGTGGTGGAAAAGGTGCCCCAGTCGTCGAACAGGCGCAGCTCGTTCCAGGCGGCCAGGTAGCTGCCGCCCTCATCGGTGTCGTTGAGGTAGGCGTCGTAGTTGAGCAAGGCGCCGAAGCTGCTGCGGGCGTCGCTGGCCGGGTACAGGTTGCGCTCGCCGACCTGCTGGTCGGGCAGCCAGGCCGGCGGCACCTGCAGCAACAGGCGCTGGTTCTGGCTGTCGTAGTCGCTGTGCAGGCCGGGGATCTCGTCCAGAGCCACTTCGCCCTGGGGCTCGCCCGGCAGCCTGATGCCCGCCTCGCGCAACACCTCGCTGGCCAGGTACAGGCGCCCGGCGCGCTGCTGCACCGCCACCAGCTCAGCCTTGGCCACCTGGTTCACCTGCAGGTCGAGGTACAGCGTGGCGTCGGCGATGGCGGCCTGTTCCGAGGGCGGCGGCGGCAGCTCGTCGGCCACGCCCAGGCCGGGTCCCAGCACCGCCAGGCCCAGCCACAACCGGTGCGTTGCCACCCGCACCCAGCTCACACACGACTTCCAACCATGACCGGGTCCTCCCTGGCCCCTGTGATCCATTCAAGCGCAAGTCACTGCCCCTGTTTGATGGCCTGTGCCACCTCCTGACCGTTGACCCGCCCCTTGAGCACGCTGGCCGCGCCCGGCGCGGCCGGTGCCGGCCAGCGCATGCTGGCTCCAGGCAGCACGTAGCCGAGCAGTCCCTCGACCAGCGGCCGGTCCTGGCCAGCCTGCTGCAGTACCACGTCGGTCAGCCGCGCATGCACCGGCCCCGTGTTGCGCAGCTCGACATAGGGCTTGCCCTGCACCGTCACCGCGCGCCAGCTCAACTGCGGCTTGCCCACGCCTTCGACGCTGCGCCTGCCGTCCGGGTCGGGCTTGCCCCACAGTCCCTCGCCGTAGACGAACAGCGGCACCGAGTAGCGCATCTGCAGACGGATCGCCGCCTTCGGCCCTTCGCTGGCGGCATCGGCCGGCAGCGGCGAAGGGATCTCGTCGATGATGATGCGGTAGGCCTGCTCCTGACCTGCGGGCGAGCTGCCGGTGCGGGTCAGGCGAATCAGCTGCTTCTGCCCCGGCGCGATAGTGGCCACCGGCGGGCTGCCGATGATCTCGCGCTGGGCCTGGAACTGCTCCTGGTACTCGCCCTGGCGCCAGGCGAATACCCGCACCTGCAGGCTGGTCGGCGCCGAGCCGCGGTTCTCCAGCCACAGCGCGCCGGCCTTCTGGTCGGCCTCCAGCACCGGGTCGATCGGCCAGATCAGCACCGAAGTGGCCGCGAAGGCCGATGCGCAACTGGCCAACAGCAGCAGCCCGATGATCCCACGCGCCCGTTTCGCGCCTGCCCCCATGCCCCTCTCCTTCTCGGTTATCCGCAGTGGCCTTTCACCAGGTCACCGTCACTTGCACGACATCGGTATAGGTCCCGGCCGGCAGGGTGCCGGTCAGGGTGGTACGGCCATAGACCGGCAGCTTGATCGCCGTCGGGTCGCTGTAGCTCACCGCCACGCTGCTGCCGATGCCCAGGCTCTGGCTGAACGCGGCGTCGCGGTACAGCTGGTAGGCCAGTAGCTGCGTGCCCCCCGAACGCTTGAGGTTGCGCGTGCCGCTGGCGCTGTTCTGGCCGCCGTCCAGGCTCATGCTCAGGGCCACGCCGGGGGTGCACTGGAAGGTCACCGTGCTGCCGCCAAGCGAGGTGCTCAGGGTGGCGGTGGACAGCGCCGAGCTGGTGCCATAGTCGAGCACGCCGTAGGCCGTCACGCCGCCGACCACCAGGCAGCCGGCGACGATCTGCGCCGTCACCTGGAAGGTGCTGGTGGTGACCGCGTGGGCACCCTGGGTCAGCGCCAGGCACAGCCCGACGGCCAGCAGCCGCGCCGTGCCCGGCATGGCTCAGAAACTCAGCTCGACCGCCACCGTGTCGGTGTACACCCCGGCCGGCAAGCCGGCCTTGCCGCGGGCCTGGCCGTACAGGTTGACGGTCTGCGCCACGCCGGTGCTGGTCGGCAGGGTGATGGTGCCGTCGATCGCCAGCAGCTGAGTGTGCCCGGCGTCGGTGTAGAAGTCGTAGGGCACGAAATTGCCCGCGCCATCGGCCAGGGCCCGGGTGCCCCCGGCGGACTGAGTGTCATGGGTGCCGGCTCGCACCTTGATCGTCGGCACCGTGCCTGCCGAGCAGAGAATGCTCATGGCCCCGCCGCCGCCACCGAGCACCTGGCCATTGGCGGTGGTGAACAGCGAGTCCTGGGTGCCGAAGTTGAGGCTGCCGAAGTTGAGCCCCGAGGTGCCGCCGCTGCCGTTGACCTGGCAGGCGGCGGTCAGCGTCAGGGTCGAGCTGATGGTGCCGGTCACGGTGGCGGCCTGGGCCTGGGCGGCCAGGGCCAGGCCAAGGCCGGCGAAGATGCAGCGGGTGAGGTGCTTGGGCATAGGAATCTCCTTGCGTGTTACCAGTCCAGGGTCACCCTGAGGGTGTCGCGATACAGCCCGGCGGGCAGCGCGCGCGGTTGCGCGACCACCACGCCATAGATGGGCACGGGCACCTGCTGGGTGCCACTGATGGTGAAGGTACGGGCCTGGCCGATGCCGTAGCGGCTGTTGCCACCCGGGTCGATGGCCAGTTGATAGGGAATGAGTTCGCGGCCGTTGCTCAGGCGGCGCACGCCGTCGCCGCCGTTCTGCCCGCCGTTGATGCGCACGCTGAAGGCACGCACCTGGGGCGAGCAGCTGATCTGCAGGCTGCCCTCGCCGCCGGCCTCGTCGACCCGGCTGGTCAGCGGCTGGTCCCAGGTCGGCCCGCGTGCGCCGAAGTCCATCAGGCCGGGGTTGCCCAGGGCGGCCGGCTGCGGGTCGCTGCTGATCTGGCAGGCGGCGCTGATCACCAGGCGTGCCTGGATGAAGCCGGTGGTGGTGCCGTGGGCCGCGCCACTGGGCAGCAGCAGCGGGCCGAGGGTCAGCAGCAGGATCGAACCACGGTGCAACGCGTCCATGAGCATGCAGCCTCCCTACCAGGTGACCGTGACTTTGAGCAGGTCGGCGTACAGCCCGGCGCGGGGCGCCCAGGCCAGCTTGTCGATCCGTGCGTAGAGGGGCAGCTCCACCGAGCCGCTGTCCGGCACCCGCGCCGATTGCGCCACGTCCACCGCCAGCGGCTGGCGCCAGGCGGCGTCACGGTACAGGCGGTAGGGAATTGGTCGGGCCTGGGCATCGGGGCTGGCGAGGTAGCGCACTTCGCCGACGCCGCCGTGCTGGCCGCCATCGACACGCACCTGGTACGGGGTGTCCGGGTTGCACTCCAGGCGTGGCGGGCGTTGGGCGAGCAGCACGCCACTGGCCGGCGCGCCCGGGCCGTCCAGGCGTGTCACGCTGCCCAGGTCGATGCGCCCCAGCGCCTGCGGGCCGGCCTCGCGCTGCTGGGTGACCAGCATGCAGCCTCGCTGCACGCGCACCTGCACTTCAACGAGAAAATCCGCTGCCATGGCGTTGCCACTCAACCACAGGCCCAACAGCATGGCCACTAAGCGCTCCGTCACCGGTCGATCCTTGTGCGTATGGGTTGAGTTTGAGCGTAGCAGCGCGATTAGATCCGGGCCGGGGAAGGCCTACCCCTCTTTGGCATTAATTAAAAGGGCGGAGTGGGAAGCCAGGCCAGTGCACAGGCGCCCCGGAAATTTCCCGACCCGGCAACGAAACCCTGGCGCCCATAACCTTTCAAATAACCAGACCCCGGCAAAGCGGCCGCCATTCTGATACCGTTCACCAGCAACATCCTGTGCATACGCATGGCCCATGCGTGGACGGACCCTACAGGAGAGTCCCGTGACGACCGACACGACCTCGCTCGACCAGGCAATCGAGCGCTGTGCCCAGGAGCCGATCCAGATTCCGGGCAGCATTCAGCCCCAGGGTTTCCTGCTGGTGCTGGACGAGAGCGACCTGCACGTGCTGCAGGCCAGCGAAAACGCCGAGCGCTGGCTGGGCGTGCCGGCCCGTGCCCTGACCGGCCAGGCTTTCGCCGAACTGGTCGGCGAAGGCTTCGACCTGCGCCAACAGTTGGCGAACCTGCCCGACGATGAAATCTTCCCGTTTCACATCGGCGATGCGCGCCTGCACCAAGGCGCCCCCTGGCCGGCCGCACTGCGGGTGCTGGCCCACCGTCACGACCAGGTGCTGATCCTCGAGTTCGAACCTCATCGCGAGCCGCCGGGCAACACCGGCAAGGACGACTACTACCCCCTGGTGCGCGCCTTCGTCAGCACCCTGCACCAGGTCACCCGGATCGACGAGCTGTTGCAGCAGTCGGTGCGGCAGATCAAGCGCATCACCGGCTTCGGCCGGGTCAAGGCCTACCGCTTCGACAGCGAGGGCACCGGCACGGTCCTGGCCGAGGACGCCGACCCCGGCTACCCCAGCTACCTGGGCCTGTGCTTCCCGGCCTCGGACATCCCGCGCCAGGCCCGCGAGCTGTACCGGGTCAACCGTATCAGGGTGATCGAGGACGCCAACTACCAGCCCTCGCCCCTGGTGCCGGCCGCCAACCCGCGCACCGGCAAGGCCCTGGACATGAGCTTCGCCGCGCTGCGCAGCGTCTCGCCGGTGCACCTGCAGTACATGCGCAACATGGGCACCCTGTCCTCGATGTCACTGTCCATCGTGGTCAACGACCGGCTCTGGGGGCTGGTCTCCTGCCATCACGAGCAGCCGCGCCCAGTGGACTTCAAGACCCGCACCGCCTGCGAGCTGCTGGCCAACGTGCTGTCGCTGCAGATCGAGGCCATCGAGTCGCACGACAGCACCCGCCAGTTGCTCGACCTGCGCCAGCGCATCGTGCGCATGCTCGCCGCCATGGCCGACCACGACAGCGTCAGCGACGGGCTGCTGGCCCTGCCCGAGGTGATGCTGCAGTTCGCCGGGGCCACGGGCGCGGCGATCATCAGCGCCGAGCGCTGCGACCTGATCGGCGCCACGCCGCCGGCGGCGCAGGTCAACGCCTTGGCGCACTGGCTGGCACAGCGTGGCGGCGACACGGTGTTCCATACCGACAACGTGCGGCGCGACGTCGACGAACTGCCGGAGCTGGCCCGGCATGCCGCCGGCGTGCTGGCGGTGGCGATCTCGCAGATCCATTCGCACTACCTGCTGTGGTTCCGCCCCGAGCAGGCCCACACGGTGAACTGGGCCGGCCGCCCGGAAAAGACCGTGGCGCCCCAGGGCAATCTCAACCCAAGGCACAGCTTCGAGCGCTGGCAGGAGGAAGTGCGCGGTTTCAGCGCGCCCTGGGATCCGCTGGTCATCGAAGGCGTGCAGGAACTGCGCGGCGCGGTGCTCGGCATCGTCCTGCGCAAGGCCGAGGAAATGGCGCAGCTGGCCGGCGAGCTGAGGCGCTCGAACAAGGAGCTCGAAGCGTTCTCCTACAGCGTGTCACACGACCTGCGCGCACCACTGCGGCACATCGCCGGCTATAGCGAACTGCTCGGCGAGATCGAGGGCGCGCAGCTGTCCGAGCGCGGCAAGCGCTTCCTCGGTCATATCGAGGACGCCGCGCAGTTCGCCGGCACCCTGGTGGACAACCTGCTGAACTTCTCGCAGATGGGCCGCTCGGCGCTGCGCCTGTCCGATGTCGACCTCAACACCTTGATCGATGCCATTCGCGCCGAGATGGCCCCGGACTACGCGGGCCGCGCCATCGTCTGGGAAATCGCCGAACTGCCCAAGGTGATCGCCGACCCGGCCTTCATCAACATGGTCCTGCACAACCTGATCGCCAACGCCATCAAGTACACCCGTGGCCGCGACCCGGCGCGCATCCAGATCGCCGCCGTGCGTCACCGGCACGAGATCGAGTTCCTGGTGCGCGACAACGGCGTGGGCTTCGACATGGCCTACGTCGACAAGCTGTTCGGCGTGTTCCAGCGCCTACACCGCATGGAAGAGTTCGAGGGCACCGGCATCGGCCTGGCCAGCGTGCGACGGATCATCGAGCGCCACGATGGCCGGGTCTGGGCCGAGGGCCGCATCGACCAGGGCGCCAGCTTCCATTTCACCCTTCCCCTCCACCCCACGTCTGCCTGAGGCCGGACAACATGCTCAAACCCATCCTGCTGGTCGAAGACAACCCAAGGGACCTCGAACTGACGCTGCTCGCCCTGGAGCGTAGCCAGCTGGCCAACGAGGTCATCGTCGTGCGCGACGGCGCCGATGCGCTGGATTACCTGTTGCGACGCAACGCCTATGCTGGACGCGACGACGGCAACCCCGCGGTGATGCTGCTGGACCTCAAGCTGCCCAAGGTCGATGGCCTGGAAGTGCTCAAGGTGGTGCGCGATACCGCCGAACTGCGCAGCATTCCCATCGTCATGCTGACCTCCTCGCGGGAGGGCCCCGACCTGCGCCGGGCCTATGAGCTGGGAGTCAACGCCTACGTGGTCAAACCGGTGGAGTTCAAGGAGTTCGTCACCGCCATCTCCGACCTCGGCATGTTCTGGGCTGTACTCAACGAACCACCACCCGGTTCGTTGCGCCTGAACCGACGCGGCAGCAATTGAGGCGAGCACGATGCAGCACACCCCGTTGAAGCTGTTGATGGTCGAAGACAGCGCCATGGATGCCGAGCTGATCCTGGTGCGCCTGGAGCGCAGCGGGCTGCAGGTGCAGTCGCGGCTTGTGTTCGACCATGTCGGCGCCGAGCACGCCCTGCGCGAAGCCACCTATGACCTGATCCTGTGCGACTGCGTGCTGCCAGGCTCCTCTGGCGCCGACGTGCTGGCCACCGCCCAGCGCATCGCCCCGCACATTCCGTTCATCTTCCTCTCGGGCATTTACGGCGAGGAACACGCGGTGGAGATGATCCGCCTAGGCGCCACCGACTACGTGCTGAAGAAGAACCTGCCGCTGCTGCCCAAGGCGGTGCGCCGGGCACTGACCGAGGTGCAGGAGCGCCAGCGACGGCGCCGCGCCGAGGAGGCCCTGGCCCAGGCCGAGGCGCGCGCGCGCATCGCCATCGACGCCGCTGGCATGGGCACCTGGGACTACCATCCGCAGGACGGGCAGATGGTCTGGGACGATCGCTGCAAGATGCTGTTCGGGCTGCCCAGCGACACGCGAATGAACCTCGAGTTGTTTTACGCTGGCATCCATCCCGAAGACCTGCCGCGCGTGCGCGACAACGTGGAGCAGGCCATGCGCCCGGACAGCGACGGCCACTACCGCGCCGAGTTCCGCATCGCCCCGGCCGGTGCGCTGGAGCCGCGCTGGCTGCTGTCCACCGGCCAGACCCAGTTCGTCGACGGCCTGTGCGTGCGTTTTTCCGGCGTGCTGCAGGACATCCACCAGCAACGCCAGGCCACCCAGGCGCTGGAGCAGCTCAACGAGATGCTCGGCGAGCGGGTCGAGCGCCGCACCCGCGAGCGTGACCGAGCCTGGGAACTGTCCCAGGACCTGCTGGCAGTACTCAACAAGGACCTGACTCCCGTGGCGCTGAACCCGGCGTGGGAGACAGCGCTGGGCTTCCCTCGCGAGCGCCTGGCGCAGATCTCGCTGCTGCATCTGCTGCCGGAGGCCGACCAGGAAAGCTTCCTCACCGAACTGGCCACGCTGTCCCAGGGACGCACCAGCGCCCGTTTCGTCGGCCGCATCCTGCATGCCGAAGGCCAGCAGCGCTGGCTGTCGTGGGTGGTGGTGGCGGACGACAACCTGCTGCACGTGGTCGCCCGCGACATCTCCAGCGAACGCGAGGCGGTGCTGGACCTGGCCGAGGCCAACGAGCGCCTGCGCGAGCAGATTACCGAGCGAGAACGCATCGAGGCCGCGCTGCAGCAGATGCAGCGCCTGGAAGCGGTCGGCCAGCTCACCGCCGGGGTGGCGCACGATTTCAACAACCTGCTGACGGTGATTCTCACCGGCGCCAGTTTCCTGCAGAGCGACCTGGACAAAGGATTGCTGGAAAAAGCCCACAATCGCCTGCAGCACATCCGCGAGGCCGGCGAACGTGGGGCCAAGCTGACCGCCCAGTTGCTGGCGTTCTCCCGCAAGCAACGACTGGAACCGGTGCCGCTGAACCTCAACCGCACCCTCGCAGGGCTGGAGGAACTGCTGCGTCGCACCCTGGGCGGCAGCATCACCGTGCGCCTGGAACTGGACGCCGGCCTGTGGCAGGCGCTGACCGACCCGACCCAGACCGAGATGATCATCCTCAACCTGGCGATCAACGCCCGCGACGCCATGCCCGAGGGGGGCCAACTGACCCTGGCCACCCGCAACACCCGGGTCAACACCCGCCCACAACGCCCGGAAGAGCCGGAGCCCGGCGAATACGTGGTGCTGAGCATCCGCGACAGCGGCTGCGGCATGAGCGAGGAGGTGCTGGCCAAGGCGTTCGAACCGTTTTTCACCACCAAGGATATCGGCAAGGGCTCGGGTCTGGGGCTGGCCCAGGTGTTCGGCTTCGCCAAGCAATCCGGCGGCGGCGTGCGCATCGACACGACGCCGGGCCGCGGCACCCTGGTCAGTGTCTACCTGCCGGCGGTCAAGGCGCGCGCCGATACCTTGAGCGCAGGCCCGGACGAGCTGCGTCCGCTGTCCGGCCAGGGCACGGACCTGCGCATCCTGCTGGTGGACGACGACCATCTGGTGCGCGAAATGATCGGCGACCTGCTGCGCCGCCAAGGCTACGAGGTGCGCCAGGCGGATAGCGGCAAGCAGGCCATGGCGCTGCTCGACGAGCACATCGACCTGCTGCTTACCGATTTCGCCATGCCCGAGTTCAACGGCGCGCAGTTGGCCCTGGCGGCCCGCGAGCGCTACCCACGGCTGCCCGTGGTGTTCCTCACCGGCTACGCGCAGTTGCAAGGGCTGGAGTTGCCGGGGTGCCAGGTGCTGCAGAAACCGGTGCACGAGCACGCCCTCGCCCAGGCGCTGGCCGAGTTGCTGGATAACCGGTAGGCAGAAACGAAAAAATCGCCGAAAGGCGATTTGGGGAAATGGTATAGCTTGAAAATGGCAGGGGCGGCTGGATTCGAACCAACGCATGGCAGGATCAAAACCTGCTGCCTTACCGCTTGGCGACGCCCCTGTATCGGATCTGGCAAGTGACTGATTCACCGCCTCACTGACAACCCCTCGCAGCTCCGTGTGTTGCTGCTCGGGAATGGCCGGCACTTTAACAACCTTTTTTCGAGGTGGGAAGCTTTTTTTAAAAAAAATTACAGAAAAACAGCAAGTTAGTTATGCCCGCCCGATTTTGTGGGGTTTCTGCCGGCCCTATCGCGGGGCAAGCCCGCTCCCACGCGGGG
>NZ_JAZDCT010000065.1:0-12776 GCF_036324045.1 Pseudomonas carassii
AATCACATAGGCCAGGTTATCCGGTTGAGTCAGGTGCGCGGGGTTATCCTCGCTGTAGCCAGCCAGGTCATCTTCCAGCTTCAGGCTACGAACCTGCGCCGGCACGGGCAGATCGGCCAGCAGATGACCTTGCGTCAGCAGCAGCTGAATGCCGCTGTCTTCCATCATGTAGCTCAGGCGGTCCTGCGGATACTCCGGATCCAGCGGCACGTAAGCGCCACCCGCCTTGAGGATCGCCAGCAGGCCAACGATCATCTCGAAGCCGCGCTCCACGGCGATGCCCACCAGCACATCCGGCCCCACGCCCTGCTCGCGCAGCTTGTGCGCCAGGCGGTTGGCACGGCGGTTGAGCTGGTCGTAGCTCAGCGACTGCCCGGCGAAGGTCACGGCAATCGCCTCAGGCGTACGTGCCGCCTGCGCCTCGATCAGCTCCTGGGCACAAACCGTGCTCGGATAGCTGGCAATCACCTGCTCGGGGCCGGCGCTCAGAGCAATCTCTCCCAAGGCCCGTTGCGGGGCCTGCGCCAGCCCTTCCAACAGCTCGACGAAGTGCGCCGCCATCTGCCCGACCACCGAATCGGCGTAACTGGCGCGATCGAACTTGAAGCTGGCCGACAACCTGTCGCCCACCTGCGCCACCACCGTCAGCGGATAGTTGGTCTGCTCCTGGCTGACCACCTCGCCGAACGCCAGCTCCTGGGGCGCGCCTGTCTGCAACGCTTCTGACACCGGATAGTTCTCGAACACCAGAATATTGTCGAACAGTGCCTCGCCGCTCCAGCCGGCCCAGCGCTGGATCTCGTACAGCGGCGTGTGCTCATGTTCGCGCAAGGCCAGGTTCAGTGCCTGGACCTGCTGCACCCACTCCTCCACACGCTGCTCGGAACGTGGACTGGCGACCACTGGCAAGGTGTTGATGAACAACCCCAGTTGCTCCTCGACGCCCGGCAGCTCGGCCGGGCGACCTGCCACGGTGGCGCCGAAGGTCACGCTGGCCTGGCCGGTGTAGCGCTGCAACAGCAGCAGCCAGGCGGCCTGGACCAGGGTGTTGAGGGTGACCCGCTGCTCCCGGGCGAAATCGCTCAGGCGCTGGGTGCGACGCGCATCGAGAGTGACCTCATGCTCGGCCTGCCCATACCCCTGGGCGTCGGAGCGCAAGGCCTGGGCCAGGCGCGTAGACTCGTCCAGCCCGGCCAGGCGCTCGCGCCAGAAGGTTTCACTGGCCTGCTGGTCCTGACGTTGCAGCCACTGGATATAGTCGCGGTAACGGCTGGTCTTGGCCGTTGGCACGACACCGGCGTAACGCTGCAGCACTTCGCCGAACAGCCGTGAGCTGCTCCAGCCATCCAGCAGGATATGGTGGTTGGTCAATACCAGCTGGTAGTGCTGCTCGCCGGTACGGATCACCGCCAAGCGCAGCAGCGGGCCGCTGGCCAGGTCGAAGCCGGCACGCAGGTCGGCCTCGGCCCAGGCCTGCAACGCCGTCGGCAAGTCGGCCTGCGTGCGCCAGTCCAGCTCCACCAGTGGCAGACGCGCCTCGCGCAGCACGACCTGCAGCGACTGGTCGTAACCACTGACGAAGCTGCTGCGCAGCACCTCGTGGCTGTCCAGGGTGGCCTGCCAGGCCGCGACGAAGCGCGGCACGTCCAGGCCCTGCACCTCGACCCGCAACTGATTGATGTAATTGCCCGCCGCCTGCTCGTAGAGGCTGTGGAACAGCATGCCCTGCTGCATCGGCGACAACGGGTAGATGTCCTCGATATTGCCCGCCGCCACCGGCAACGCCGCCAGCTGGCGCTGGTCGAGGCTGGCCAGCGGGAAGTCCGACGGCGTCACGCCCGCCACGCCCGGGGTGGTGCAGTGGGCGATCAGCTGGCGCAGTTCCTCGGCGTACTCGTCGGCCAGGCGCTGGATCTGCCCACGCTCGAACACGGCGCTGCTGAAGCTCCAGTCCAGGGCCAGTTCACCGGCGTAGACCTGGCCATCGATGCTGAGCAGGCTGCCCAGCGGCGCCTCCGGGCTCTGCCCCTGCCCCGCGCCTTCCGGCGCTGGGACGAACAGACCCTGCTCGCTGTCGAAGCTGCCGTCGAACTGCCCCAGGTAGTTGAACACGATGCTGCCCTGGGACAGGGCGCCGAGGGCCTGGCGGGCCTGCTCGTCACCCAGGTAGCGCAGCACGCCGTAGCCGATGCCCTTGGCCGGCACCGCGCGCAGTTGTTCCTTGACCGCCATGATCGACGCGCCCAGGTCGCTCGCCGGGGTCAGCTTCAGCGGGTACAGGCTGCTGAACCAACCGACCGTGCGGGTGATGTCGAGGTCATCGAACAGGTCTTCGCGGCCATGGCCTTCCAGGCGGATCAGCGCATGCGCCTCGCCGGTCCAGCGGCGGATGACCCGGGCCAGTGCCGTCAGCAGCAGGTCGTTGACCTGAGTACGGTAGGCGGCTGGCGCCTCCTGCAGCAGTTGCCGGGTCAGCTCGGCGTTCAGCTGGGTGCGCACCGAGATCTCATGCTTGCGCTGCTGGCCGCCCTCTGGGTTCGCCCCGGGCAGGATGTCGCTGACACCCTGCAACTGCGCCTGCCAGTAAGCCAGCTCGGCCACCAGCGCGGGGCTGCGGGCATGCTCGCGCAGGTGCTCGGCCCAGGCCTTGAGCGAGCTGCTCTTGGCCGGCAGCACCGGCGTCTTGCCGGCCACCAGGGCCTGGCAGGCCGCCTGCAGGTCTTCGAGCAGGACGCGCCAGGACACGCCGTCGACCACCAGGTGATGGATCACCACCAGCAGGCGCTGCTGGCCTTCGGGCAGGTCGATCAGCACCACCCGCAGCAGCGGGCCATGCTTCAGGTCCAGGCTGCGCTGGGCTTCGTCGGCCAGTTCCGCCAGGCGCGCGGCATCGTCCAGCTGATGCACCCACAGCAACTGCTGCGCATCGACCGGTGCGAACTGCCCGTGCCACTGCCCCTGCTCTTCGCTGAATCGCAGGCGCAGGGCGTCGTGCTGCTCCACCAGCAGCTTGAGCGCCGCCTGCAGCAACGCCACGGTCAACGGCTGACGCGGGCTCAACATCACTGCCTGGTTCCAGTGGTGACGCTGAGGAATCGCGGTGTCGAAGAAACGCGCCTGGATCGGCAGCAACGGTAGCTCGCCACTCACCAGCTCGACCACTTCGGCTGCCGGTTTCTTCTCGATCAGCTTGGCCACCGCCGCCAATTGGCCGATGGTCTGCTTCTCGAACAGCTGCTTGGGGCTCAGCTTGATGCCCTGACGCTTGGCCCGGGCGATGATCTGCAGGCTGAGGATCGAGTCGCCACCCAGCTCGAAGAAGTTGTCGGTGCTGCCCACCTGCTCGCGCTTGAGCACTTCGCACCAGATCGCGGCAAGTTTCTCCTCGATTTCGCCCACGGGCGCGGTGTAGCGCTGCCTGGCCACGCCGGGCTTGGGCAGCGCCTTTTTGTCCAGCTTGCCGTTGGCGGTCAGCGGCAGGCGCTCGAGCAACAGCACCTGCGCCGGCACCAGATACTCCGGCAGGCGCGCCTGCAAGGCCTGGCGCAGCGCCTCGGCCTGCAGCTCGACGCCCGCCGCCGGCACGGCCCAGGCCACCAGTTGCAGGCGTGACGGGTCGCTGTCCAGGGGCAGCGCCAGCACCACGGCTTCGCCGACCCCAGGCAGGCCTTGCAGCACCTGGCCGACCTCGCCCGGCTCAACCCGGTAGCCGCGAATCTTCACCTGATCGTCGCCACGACCCAGGTACTCCAGCACGCCCTGGTCCAGGCGCGCGCGGTCACCGGCCCGGTACAGCCGCTCGCCGTTCTGGCCAAAAGGATCGGGGACGAACCGCTCGGCGGTCAGCCCCGGCTGGCCGACATAGCCCTGGGCCAGGCCCTGGCCACCCAGGTACAGCTCGCCGGCCACCCGCTCGGGCAGCGGGTTGAGGTAGGCATCCAGCACCCGCGCCTGACCGTTGTCCAGCGGCCGGCCCACCGGCACGCTGCGCCAGCCGGGCAGGCGTTCGCCGACTTCGTGGGTGAGGATGCCCACGGTGGTCTCGGTCGGGCCGTAGTGGTTGATGATCCGGCAGCCGGGCTTCAGGCGCCGGACCTGCTCGATCAGGGCCCAGGAGCTGGCCTCACCGCCAAGGATCAGCAACTGCTCGGGCAACACCCGCTCAGGCTGCGCGGCCTGCAGCAGGCCTTGCAGGTGGCTGGGCACGATCTTCAGCACATCGACCCGGTGCTCGGCCATGTAGCTGGCAAAGCCATCCGGGTCGAAGCCCTGGTCATGGCCCAGCAGGTGCAGCAGCCGGCCCGAGGCCAGCGCGCCGAACAGCACGGTGTGGCCCAGGTCTGCGGCCACGGTGGAGACCATCGCCAGGCTGGCGCCGGGCTGCAGGTCGAGGCGTTGCAGCACGCCCTGCAGGTAGTTGGCCAGCGCGCCGTGGCTGATCACCACGCCCTTGGGCTGGCCGGTGGAACCCGAGGTGTAGATGATGTAGGCCGCCTGCTGCGGTTGGATGTGTACCGCCGGTGGCTGGTCGCTGCAGTTGCCGTGCTGCGCCGCGTCAAAGGCCAGCGCCGGGCACACGCCCAGCCCCGCCGCCTGGGCGTCGCCCAGGGCGTGCACCAGCAGGCGCGCGTCGCTGGCCTGCAGCAGTTGCTGCAGGCGTTCGGCGGGCTGGCGGCTGTCCAGCGGCAGGTACACCGCGCCCAGCTTGAGCACGGCCAGCAGGCTGGTCACCCACTCGATGGAGCGCTCCTGGCACAGCGCAACGGTCATGCCCGGGGCGATGCCCTGCGCCTGCAGATAGTGGGCGAAGCGGTTGGCCTGCTGCTCCAGCTGCGCGTAGCTGACCGTACGATCACCCACGCACAGCGCCGGCTGACCGGCACCGGCCTGCAGGCCCTGACGCCACAGGGCGAGGAAGTCCGCCTGCGGCCAGTCCTGGGTACTGGCCTCGACCTGCGCGGCCTGGGCATCGGGGTGTTCGCACAGCGCCGCCTCGGGGTGCTCGACGAGAGTGCGCAGCACCGCCTGGAACGAAGCGGCCAGGCGCTCGATGGTCGCGGCCTCGAACAGGTCGGTACTGTAGTTGAAGTAGCCTTGCAGGCCGTCGGGGGTCTCGGTGAAGTCGTAGGCCAGGTCGAAACGGGCATCGTTGCCCTCGACCGGGAAACCGCTGACGCTCAGCTCGCCCAGCGTCTGCCGGGCGTGGGCGCCTGCCTCGGTGTCGGCCATGTTCTGGTTGATCTTCACCTGGAACAGCGGGTTGTGCCCCAGGTTGCGCTCCGGCGCCAGGGCGTCCACCAGGTGCTCGAACGGCAGTTCCTGGTGCGACTGCGCGCCGCTGACCACCTGCTTCACCTGCTCCAGCAGAGCCGCGCCGCTCTGGCGCTCGTCCACCTGCACCCGCAGGACCTGGGTGTTGATGAAGAAGCCGATCAGGCCTTCGACTTCCTTGCGGTTGCGCCCGGCGTTGGGCGCGCCGATGCGGATGTCGGCCTGGCCGCTGTAGCGCGCCAGGGTCACGGCCAGGGCCGCGAGGGTCAGCATGAACACGGTCTGGCCCTGGCTGCGCGCCTGGGCCTTGAGCTTGGCCGACAGCGCCGCCGGCACATCGCTGCGCAGGGTCGCGCCGCGGTAGCTGGGGTGCGCCGGGCGCTCATGATCCAACGGCAGTTCCAGCACCGGGTGCTCGTCCCCCAGTTGCTGCTTCCAGTACTGCAACTGGCGCTCGCCCTCGCCGGCCTCGAGCCAGGCGCGCTGCCAGATCGCATAGTCGGCGTACTGCACCTCGAGCGCTGGCAGATCGGCGGCGCGCCCCTGGGACAGCGCTTCGTACAGGTGCACGAACTCCTGCACCATCAGCTCGCCCGACCAGCCGTCGGAGACGATATGGTGCATGCACACCGTCAGCACGTGTTCGGTGGGCGCCAGGCGCAGCAACCGGACCCGCAGCAGCGGCCCTTCGAGCAGGTCGAAGGGCGCATCCAGCGCCTCGCGCACCGCGCCGCGCAGGCACTGTTCGAGGTCCTCGCCCGGCCCGGCCTGCACCTCGCGCACCTCCAGGCTCACGCCTGACTGTTCACGGACCTGCTGGTGGAACTCGCCCTCCTCGGAGACGAAACGCGTGCGCAGGCTTTCGTGACGCTGCACCAGCGCTTCCAGGGCCTCGGCCAGGGCCTGCTGGTTCAGCGAGCCGCTCAGGCGCACCGCCATCGGCACGTTGTAGAAGCTGCTCTGCGGCTCCAGCTGCCAGAGAAACAGCATGCGCTGCTGGGCATAGGACAGCGGGATGCGCGGGCTGTCGTGGCGGGTGACGGCGATCGGCAACAGGCGGAAGCTCTGCCCGGTCTCGCGCATCTTGTCGAGGATCTGCCGACGCTGCTCCAGGGCAAGGCCCACAAAGCGCTTGGCGATACGTTCTGCTGTGCTCTTGTCCATCTCAGACGCCCGCCATTTCATTCATCATTCTTTCGATATCGGACAAGCCGTCCTCGCTCAACGACAATCCGGTGGAGGCACAGGCCTGGGCAAAATCAGTCAATTGCGGTTTCTCGAATAGCAGGCGCAGCGGGATGTCGATCCCCAGGCCCGAGTTGATCTTGGAAATCAGCTGGGCCGCCAGCAGCGAATGCCCGCCCAGCTCGAAGAAGTCGTCATTCAGGCCCACCCGCTCGACCTCCAGCACCTCGGCCCAGAGCGCCGCCAGCTGTTGCTCCAGCTCGCTGACCGGGGCCACGTAGGCCGACTGCGCCTGGCGGGTGTCGGGGGCCGGCAGCGCCTTGCGGTCGAGCTTGCCGTTGGGCAGCAGCGGCATGCGCTCGAGCAGCACCAGGTACATCGGCACCATGTAGTCCGGCAGGCTGGCGCCCAGGTGCGCCTTCAGTTCGGCGCGCAGGCCGCCCTCCTCTTCGGGCATCGCATTGGGCACCAGGTAGGCGGCCAGCTGCTTGCCGCCCGGGCCGTCGATATCGACCACCAGCACTTCACGCACCGCCGGATGCTCGCGCAGGCGCGCCTCGATCTCGCCCAGCTCGATACGGAAGCCGCGGATCTTCACCTGGTGGTCGATGCGCCCGGCGTACTCGACCAGCCCCTGTTCGCGATAGCGCGCCAGATCGCCGGTGCGATACAGGCGGGCCCCCGGCGTGGTGGCGAACGGATCGGGGATGAAGCGCTCGGCGGTCAATCCCGGGCGGTTGTGATAACCGCGGGCCAGCAATTCACCACCCACCAGCAGCTCGCCGATGGCCCCTGGCAGGGCCAGGTCGCCGGCGGCATCCACCAGGTGGATCGAGCGTCCCGCCAGGGCCTTGCCGATCGGGATCTGCACCGGCAGCGGCTGCTCGCCGGTGACATAGGCACTGCAGTCATGGCTCATGACGCTGACGGTGGCCTCGGTCGGCCCGTAGGTGTTGAGCAGGCGCACATGGCCGAGCCCGGCCTGTTGCCAGGCCAGCACGCCGTCGGCGGCCATGGCCTCGCCGCCCATGTGTACCTGGCGCAGCACGCCATAGTCGCGTGGCCCCTTGGCCGCGAAGTCCTTGGCCAGCAGGTACCAGTAGGCGGTCGGCAGGTCGGCGAAGGTGATGCCTTGGGTCAGCACTTCGCGGTAGAAGGTCTCGCTGTCCCACAGCGTCGGGCCGCGCACCACCACGCTGGCGCCGCAGATCAGCGCCGGGTACAGCTGCTCGACGAAGGCGTCGAAGTTGAAGGTGGAGAACTGCAGCACCCGGTCGGCCGCCGACAGCCCGCAGAAGCCCTTGGCGACGTGGGCGTGCCGGCTCAGGGCCGCAGCGCTGATGCCCACGCCCTTGGGCCGGCCGGTGGAACCGGAGGTGTACATGATGTACGCCAGGTTGTCGGGGGCGCCCAGCTCAGGCAACCCATGGCTCGGCCAGGCGTCGAGGGGCTCGCTGTCCAGGCACAGGCTGCGCACCTGCGGCGCCACGGCCAGGTCCTGCAACTGCGCGCTGTGGCCGAGCAGCAGGACGATGCCGCTGTCCTCCATCATGTAGGCCAGGCGCTCGTGTGGGTAGTCGGGGTCCAGCGGCACATAGGCGCCGCCGGCCTTGAGCACCGCCAGCAGGCCGACCACCATGTCCAGGCTGCGCGGCAGGGCGATGCCCACGCGCACGTCCGGACCGATGCCCTCCTCGCGCAGGCGGTGGGCCAGCTGGTTGGCGCGCTGGTCCAAGGCCTGGTAGGTCAGCTGCTGCCCTTCGCAGATCAGCGCCGTGGCCTGCGGCGTGCGCACGGCCTGGTCGGCGATCAGCTGCTGCACGGTGCGCTGGTCGGGGTAGACGGCCTCGTGCCGGCTCCATTGCTCAAGGATGGTCTGGCGCTGCGCCGCATCCAGCAGCGGCAGCTCGACGATGCGCTGCGCCGGCTGGGTGCTGACTGCCTGCAACAGGTTGAGCCAGTGCGCGGCCATGCGCTCGATGCTGGCGTGCTCGAACAGGTCGCTGACGTAGGTCAGGGTCGCGCCCAGGCCGTCCTCGCTCTCGAAGGTATCCAGGGCCAGGTCGAGGTGCGCCGTGGGGTTGTCCCAGGCCAGGCCGGCGATGCTCAAGCCCGGCAGCTCGCGGACATTCTCCGCACGGTAGGCCTGGTGGTTGAACATCACCTGGAACAGCGGGTTGTGGCTCAGGCTGCGCTCCGGCTGCAGCGCCTCGACCAGTTGCTCGAACGGCAGATCCTGATGGGCCTGGGCCTGCAGGGCGGTGTGCTTGACCTGCTGCAGCAGCTCGCTGAAGGTGGTCTGCAGGTCGAACTCGGCCTTGAGTACCTGGGTGTTGACAAAGAAGCCGATCAGCCCCTCGGTTTCGGCCCGGGTACGGTTGGCGATCGGCACGCCGACGCGAATATCGCCCTGGCCGGTCTGGCGATGCAGCAGGCTCTGGAACGAGGCCAGCAGCAGCATGAACAAGGTCACCCCTTGCTCGCGCGCCTGCGCCTTGAGCGCCTGGGCCAGCGCCGCCGGAACCTCGATGGTCAGGCTGCGCCCGGCATGGCTCTGCACGGTGGGACGCGGGTGATCGGTGGGCAGTTGCAGCACATAGTGCTCGCCACCCAGCTGCGTCAGCCAATAGTCCAGCTGGCGGGCCTGCTCGCCGGCTTCCATCCACTGGCGCTGCCAGGCGGCGTAGTCGGCGTACTGCACGGCCAGGGTGGGCAGCTCGGGTTGCTGGCCCTGGCTCAAGGCCAGGTAGGCGTCGACCACTTCGTCGACCATGATCGGCATCGACCAGCCATCGGCGACGATGTGGTGCAGGGTCAGCACCAGCACGTGGTCGTCCTCGGCCAGGCGCAGCAGGCGTACCCGCAGCAGCGGCCCCTGGCTCAGGTCGAACGGGCGCTGCACTTCGCGGGCCACGCGCTCGCGGACCGCCTCGGCGCGGGTGTCCTGGAGCGACTCCATGACCAGGGTGAAGGTGCTCGCCGGATGAATGCGCTGCAGCGCCTGCCCGCCCTCCTGGTGGAAGGTGGTACGCAGGCTTTCGTGACGGGCCACCAGGGCCTCGAACGCCTGGCGCAGCGCTTCCAGGTTCAGCCGGCCTTTGAGTTGCAGGGCGGCGGGGATGTGGTAGGCGGCGCTGTCCGGCTCCAGTTGCCAGAGGAACCACTGGCGCTGCTGGGCATAGGACAGCGCCAGCGGCTGGCCGCGCTCCACCGGCAGCAGCGCCGGGGCCAGGCTGGCGCTGCCGTGTGCGGCGAGCGCGGCGAAGCCTTGCAGGTCCGGGCACTCGAACAGGCTGCGCAGCGCCAGCTCCAGGCCCAGCCCCTGGCGCACCCGGGCAATCACCTGGGTCGCCAGCAGCGAGTGGCCGCCAAGTTCGAAGAAGTTGTCGTGAAGGCCGACCTGTTCGACCTTGAGCACCTCGGCCCAGATCGCGGCCAGGCGTTGTTCCAGCTCGCTGCGCGGCGCCACGTAATCGGCCTGCACCTGGCTGCTGTCGGGCTTGGGCAGGGCCTTGCGGTCGAGCTTGCCGTTCGGCGTCTGCGGCATCGCCTCGAGGAACACCAGGTGCGCAGGCACCATGTACTCCGGCAGACCGGCCTTCAGGTGGCGCAACAGGTCGGCACGCAGGTCGTCACCGGCCTGCGCGCTCGGCACCAGGTAGGCCGCCAGTTGCTTGCCGCCCGCGCCGTCGATGTCGATCACCAGCGCCTCGCGCACCCCCGGGTGCTCGCGCAGGCGGGCATCGATCTCGCCCAGCTCGATACGGAAACCGCGGATCTTAACCTGATGGTCGACCCGGCCAACGAACTCGATGACGCCGTCGGCGCGGTAGCGCGCCAGGTCGCCGGTGCGGTACAGGCGCCCACCAGCACTGACGCCGAACGGGTCGGGAATGAAGCGCTCGGCGCTCTGCCCCGGGCGGTTGTGGTAACCCCGGGCCAGCAGCTCGCCGCCCACCAGCAGCTCGCCGATCGAACCCGGCAAGGCCAGGTTGCCGGCCGCATCGACCAGGTAGACGCTGCGTCCGGGCAGGGCCTGGCCGATCGGGATCTGGCCGGGCAAGGCGGCCTGGCCGCTGACGTAGTCGCTGCAGTCATGGCTGGTGATGCACACCGTGGCCTCGGTCGGGCCGTAGGTGTTGACCAGCCGCACATCGGCCAGCCCCGCAGCGCGCCAGGCCAGCACGCCATCGGCGGCCATGGCTTCGCCGCCCATGTGCACACGGCGCAGCTGGCCGTAGTCCCGCGGCCCATGGACGGCGAAGTCCTTGGCCAGCATGTGCCAGTAGGCGGTCGGCAGGTCGCTGAAGGTCACACCCTGCTCCAGCACCTGGCGGTACCAGGTCTCGCTGTCCCACAGCGCCTGGCCGCGCAGCACCACGCGGGCGCCGCAGACCAGCGCCGGGTACAGCTGCTCGACGAAGGCGTCGAAGTTGAAGGTGGAGAACTGCAGCGCCCGGTCCGCCGCCGTCAGCCCGAAGCGGCCGACGAAGCCCAGCACGTGCCCGCGCAGGGCCGCGGCGCTGATGCCCACGCCCTTGGGACGGCCGGTGGAGCCGGAGGTGTACATGATGTACGCCAGGTTGTCCGCCTGGGTCAGGTTGGCCAGGTCGTCCTCGGCGCAGCCTTGCAGCCAGTCATCGCCCAGGTCCAGGCACAGGCTGCGGACCTCTGGCGCAACGCTCAGGCGCGCCAGCACGCCCGACTGGGTCAGCAGCAGGCGCAGGCCGCTGTCCTGAATCATGTAGGCCAGGCGGTCGTGGGGGTAGTCGGGATCCAGCGGCACATAGGCGCCGCCGGCCTTGAGCACCGCCAGCACGCTGACCACCATGTCCAGACCGCGCTCGATGGCGATGCCGACCGGCACGTCCGGGCCGACACCGAGGGCACGCAGCTTGTGGGCGATGCGGTTGGCGCGGCGGTTCAACGCCTGGTAACTCAGTTCCTCGCCCTCGCAGACCAGTGCCACGGCTTGCGGGGCCTGGGCGGCCTGCGCCTCGATCAGCTGATGTACGCAAGAAGCGGCGCTAAAGTCGGCAGGCTGTTCGGACCAGCGCTCCAGCTGCTGGCGTTGCTCAAGGTCCAGCAACGACAGGTCGCTGATCGCCTGCTGTGGCTGCCGGGCGATGGCGCGCAGCAGGGCCAGCCAGTAGCCGGCCAGGCGTTCCACGGTGGCACGCTCGAACAGCTCGCTGACGTAGGTCAGGCTTGCGCCCAGGCCGTCGTCGCTCTCGAAGGTGTCCAGGCTCAGGTCCAGCTGGGCGGTGTGGTTGTCCCACGCCATCCCTTCCACGGTCAGCCCCGGCAGTTGGCGGGCATCGCCTGCGCGGTAGGTCTGGTGGTTGAACATCACCTGGAACAGCGGGCTGTGGCTCAGGCTGCGCTCGGGCTGCAGCGCCTCGACCAATTGCTCGAAGGGCAGGTCCTGATGGGCCTGGGCCTGCAGGGCGGTGTGCTTGACCTGCTGCAGCAGCTCACCGAAGGTGGTGCGCAGGTCGAACTCGGCCTTGAGCACCTGTGTGTTGACGAAGAAACCGATCAGGCCTTCGGTCTCGGCGCGGGTACGGTTGGCAATCGGCACACCGACGCGGATATCGGTTTGCCCGGACACGCGGTGCAGCAGGCTCTGGAACGAAGCCAGCAGCAGCATGAACAGGGTCACGCCCTGTTCGCGCGCCGTGGCCTTCAGGGCCTCGGCCAGCTCGCGTTCGAGGCTGATGTCCAGGCGCTCGCCGACATGGCTCTGCAACAGCGGACGCGGACGGTCGAGCGGCAGTTCCAGCACTGGCTGCTCGTCGCCCAGCTGTCCGCGCCAGTAGTCCAGCTGGCGGGTCTGCTCGCCAGCGGCCATCCACTGGCGCTGCCAGGCGGCGTAGTCGGCGTACTGGAACGCCAGGGCCGGCAGTGGCGCGGCGGCGCCCTGACGGTAGCCGGCATACAGGCGCACCACCTCGTCGACCATGATCGGCATCGACCAGCCGTCGGCGACGATATGGTGCAGGGTCAGCACCAGCACATGGTCGTCTTCGGCCAGACGCAACAGCCGGGCACGCAGCAGCGGGCCGTTTTCCAGGTGGAATGGCTGGCGGGCTTCTTCGGCCACCCGCGCTTGCAAGTCGTCAGCGCTGACCGCATCGACAGCCAGGTCGAAGTCGCTGGCCGGGTGGATGCGCTGCCAGGCCTGCTCGCCTTCCTGATGGAAGGTGGTGCGCAGGGTTTCGTGACGGGCGATCAGCGCGGCGAAGCTGCTGCGCAGTGCCTCGATATTCAGCTCGCCCTTCAGGCGCAGTGCGGAAGGGATGTTGTAGGCGGCGCTTTCA
>NZ_JAZDCT010000066.1:0-12530 GCF_036324045.1 Pseudomonas carassii
CAGGGCGTCAACCTTTTATTAAAGAAAGATTTCAGGCCGCCCTCCCCCGCCCGACCAATCGTGGAACACGCCGCCACACCGGGGGAATGCGCAGCACCAGAAGGATGACCCCAATAGCGGCATACACCGCCCATTCCTTCAGGTCCGAGCGCACGATCCACAGGAAGTGCAACAAGCCCAACCCGAGAATCACATAGACCAGCCGGTGCAGCTTCTTCCACCGCGCCCCAAGCCGTCGCTGGCTATACCGGTTGGAGGTGACCGCCAGCGCCAGCAAGCCAAGAAAGCCCAAGGCACCGACAATGATGTAGGGCCGCTTGCGCAGTTCGACGCCAAACTGCCCCCAATCCAGCCCCAGGATGAACACCATGTACGCCGTCATGTGCAGCACTATATAAGCAAAGCACCACAGCCCCAGCTGTCGACGCACCACGATCCAGCCCGACCACCCCGTCAGCCGCTGCAGCGGCGTCATGCTCAGGGTGATCAACAGGAAGACCAGCGCCCCCAGGCCAAGACGGTCCACCATGATCTTGCCCGGATCAGGACCAAGCAGTCCCATGGCCGCCTCGTACAGCCACCAGATGGGGAACAGGCAACCGCACACGAAGATCGCCAGGCGCAGCCAGGGATAACGCATCAGTAATTCTTCCGCAGGTCGAGGCCGGTATAGAGCGACGCCACTTCATCGGCATAGCCGTTGAACATCAGCGTATCGCGCACATTGGGACTGAACAGCCCGCTGGGCAGGCGGCGCTCCCGCGCCTGGGTCCAACGTGGGTGGTCGACCGTCGGGTTGACGTTGGCATAGAAGCCGTACTCGTCCGGCGCCAGCCCCTGCCAGGTGGTCTGCGGCTGCTCCGCCACCAAACTGATGCGCACGATCGACTTGATGCTCTTGAACCCGTACTTCCACGGCACCACCAGGCGCAACGGCGCGCCGTTCTGGTTGGGCAACTCGCGGCCATACATGCCCACCGCCAGAATCGCCAGCGGGTTCATCGCCTCATCCAGGCGCAGACCCTCGACATAGGGCCAGTCGATCAGGGCGAAACCGGACCGCTGGCCGGGCATGCTCTTGGGGTCTTCCAGGGTTTCGAAACGGATATAGCGCGCCTTCGAGGTTGGCTCGACCTGCTTGAGCACCTCCGCCAACGGGAAACCCAGCCAGGGAATCACCATCGACCAGGCCTCCACGCAGCGCAGGCGGTAGATCCGCTCCTCGAGCTGGTGAGGCTTGATGAAGTCCTCCAGCGCATAGCGCCCGGGCTTGGCCACCTCGCCATCCACCACCAGGCTCCAGGGCTCGGTCTTCAGACTGCCGGCATTGGCCGCCGGATCGCCCTTGTCGGGCCCGAACTCATAGAAGTTGTTGTAGTGGGTGGCGTCCTTGAACGGCGTGATCGCCTCGCCACTGACGGTGACCGCCTGCCAGCGGGTACTGGCCAGCTTGTCGTTGAACCAGCCGGGGGTGGCACCGACCTCGACGTCGGCATAGCGGGACATCTCGGCAGCAGCGCCCAACCGCGGCAACGCGCCCAGGGCCGCGCCCGCCAAGCCTGCGCCCAGCAACGTGCGACGTGAGAAGTAGATTGATTCGGGGGTGATCTCCGACGCTTTGCAGTCGGACGGTCGGGGAAGCTTGATGAGCATGGCGGCTCCACAGTACGGGTCACTGATGTACACGTAAGACTATGGAGCCGGCAGGTTATTCCGCGATTAAATCCTTGTCAGGATTTACGACGGCGCGCCCGCAACAGGAACTGGATCGGTCCCGACGCGGCATAGGCAAGGAAGATCAACAGCAGGATGCGCGGCGGATCGCTGAACACCACGGCGAACACCAGCACCACGGCCAGGATCGCGACAAAGGGCACGCGGCCCTTGAGGTCGAGCTCCTTGAAGCTGTTGTACTTGATGTTACTGACCATCAGCATACCCGCGGCTGCCACCAGCAGCGCCACCAGGAACGACAGCTTGGAGCCCTGGATGCCGTAGTCGCTGAACGCCCAGACGGTACCGGCCACCACGCCGGCCGCCGCCGGGCTGGCCAGGCCGATGAAGTAACGCTTGTCGGCGGTGCCGACCTGGGTGTTGAAGCGCGCCAGGCGCAGCGCGGCGCCGGCCACATAGATGAAGGCAACCATCCAGCCGACCTTGCCCATGTCGCCCAGGGCCCAGCCGAACGCCAGCAACGCCGGCGCCACGCCAAAGGCGACCATGTCCGACAGCGAGTCGTACTCGGCACCGAAGGCACTTTGCGTATTGGTCATGCGAGCCACGCGACCGTCGAGGCCGTCGAGGACCATGGCGACGAAGATTGCGATGGCGGCGAAGGCGAAATACTTGCTCGCCTCCCGCGGATCACCCGCGCTCAGGGCGCTCTGCGCGCTCATCGAGCTGATGATGGAATAGAAGCCGGCGAACAGGTTCGCGGTGGTGAACAGGTTGGGCAGCAGATAGATACCGCGGTGACGCACCTTGCGCCCTTCGGCATCGTGGCCTTCTTCGACATGTTCATCGATAGGTAGCAGGCTTTCGGCGTCGGAGGGCTTGTTCGGCTCTTCGGGACGTTCGCTCATGAAAAGTACCTTGCAACAGGGTGGAATATGTTCGACATGGGCTCGGCAAAACCGTTCTAACAGCGAGCCACTGGTCGCTTTATACCAGAAGCTGACCGCGCAAACGAAAAAACGCGGCCGAAGCCGCGTTTTTCATTTATCGACGCAAGACTCAGTTCTTGGTCTTGTCGACGATCTTGTTGGCCGAGATCCACGGCATCATCGAGCGCAGTTGCTCGCCGATGATTTCGATGCCGTGGGCGGCGTTGTTGCGGCGCTTGGCGGTCATCGAAGGATAGTTGGTGGCGCCTTCGCTGATGAACATCTTCGCGTACTCGCCGTCCTGGATGCGCTTGAGGGCATTGCGCATGGCCTTGCGGGATTCTTCGTTGATGACTTCAGGGCCGGTGACGTACTCACCGTACTCGGCGTTGTTGGAGATCGAGTAGTTCATGTTGGCGATACCGCCTTCGTACATGAGGTCGACGATCAGCTTCAGCTCGTGCAGGCACTCGAAGTAGGCCATTTCCGGGGCGTAGCCCGCTTCGACCAGGGTTTCGAAACCGGCCTTGACCAGCTCGACGGTACCGCCGCACAGAACGGCTTGTTCACCGAACAGGTCGGTTTCGGTCTCGTCCTTGAAGGTGGTTTCGATGATGCCGGTACGGCCGCCACCGACGCCAGCGGCGTAGGACAGGGCGACGTTCTTGGCGTTGCCCGAGGCGTCCTGGTAGATGGCGATCAGGTCAGGGATGCCACCGCCCTTGACGAACTCGGAGCGCACGGTGTGGCCCGGGGCCTTCGGCGCGATCATGATCACGTCGAGGTCGGCACGCGGAACGACCTGGTTGTAGTGGATCGAGAAGCCGTGGGAGAAGGCCAGGGTGGCGCCTTTCTTGATGTTCGGCTCGATCTCGTTCTTGTACAGCTGGCCCTGGAATTCGTCCGGGGTGAGGATCATGACCAGGTCGGCAGCGGCGACGGCGGTAGCCACGTCAGCCACTTTCAGGCCATGGGCTTCTGCCTTGGCAACGGTAGCCGAACCTTTACGCAGACCGACGGTAACGTCCACACCGGAGTCCTTCAGGTTGCACGCCTGGGCGTGACCTTGCGAACCGTAGCCGATGATGGCGACTTTCTTGCCCTGGATGATGGAAAGGTCGCAGTCTTTATCGTAGAAAACTTTCATGAAATACCCCTGTTATATCTCGGCCCCAGCGGAGCCATCGCTAGTTTTTGAAGTTAGATGCTGAGCACTTTGTCGCCACGGGCAATGCCGGTGACGCCACTGCGCACGGTTTCGAGAATCGATGCGGTGCCGATGGCCTGGATGAAGCTGTCCAGCTTGTCGCTGGTGCCGCTCAGTTGCACGGTGTACACGCTGGCGGTCACGTCGACGATCTGGCCACGGAAGATATCCGTGGTGCGCTTGATTTCGGCGCGCTGGGCACCGGTGGCCTTGACCTTGACCAGCATCAGTTCGCGCTCGATGTGGGCGCTTTCCGACAGGTCGACAAGCTTGACCACTTCGACCAGCTTGTTCAGGTTCTTGGTGATCTGCTCGATCACCTCGTCATGGCCAACGGTGGTCAGCGTCAGACGCGACAGGGTCGGGTCTTCGGTCGGTGCCACGGTCAGGCTTTCAATGTTGTAGTTGCGCTGGGAGAACAGGCCGACCACGCGAGACAAGGCACCGGGTTCGTTTTCCAGCAGCAGGGAGATGATGTGCCGCATATCAGGTACGCTCCGTCTTGCTCAGCCACATGTCACGCATCGAGCCGTCCTTGATCTGCATCGGATAGACGTGCTCGGTCCGGTCGACCGCGATGTCGATGAACACCAGGCGATCCTTCATCGCGAAAGCCTCTTCCAGTTTCGGCTTGAGGTCTTTCAGGCTGGTGATGCGGATGCCCACATGGCCATAGGCCTCGGCCAGCTTGACGAAGTCCGGCAGCGACTCGACGTAGGAGTGCGAGTGGCGACCGTTGTAGGACATGTCCTGCCATTGGCGGACCATGCCCAGCACACCGTTGTTCAGGTTGACGATCTTCACCGGCAGGCCGTACTGCATGCAGGTGGACAGCTCCTGGATGTTCATCTGGATGCTGCCTTCACCGGTGACGCAGGCCACGTCCTGGTCGGGGAAGTTGAGCTTGACGCCCATGGCCGCCGGGAAACCGAAGCCCATGGTGCCCAGGCCACCGGAGTTGATCCAGCGGTTGGGTTTGTTGAAGCGGTAGTACTGCGCCGCGAACATCTGGTGCTGGCCCACGTCGGAGGTGACAAAGGCATCGCCGTTGGTCACTTCGCACAGGGTCTCGATCACCTGTTGCGGCTTGATGATGTTGCCGTCGCCCTTGTCGTAGGGGAACAGCGCACCGTCGCCGCGCCATTCGTCGATCTGCTTCCACCAGGCATCCAGCGCCGCCTTGTCGGGCTGCTCGCCGATTTCCTTGAGGATGGTGAGCATCTCGCTCAACACGCTCTCGACCGGGCCGACGATCGGCACGTCGGCCTTGATCATCTTGGAGATCGACGCCGGGTCGATGTCGATGTGGATGATCTTGGCGTTCGGGCAGAACTTGGCCGGGCCGTTGACCACGCGGTCGTCGAAACGCGCGCCGACGGCGAAGATCACGTCGGCATGGTGCATGGCCATGTTGGCGGTGTAGCTGCCATGCATGCCGAGCATGCCGAGGAACTGGCGATCGGTGCCCGGGAAGCCACCGAGGCCCATCAGGGTGTTGGTGACCGGCAGGTTCAGCGTCTTGGCGATTTCGGTGAGGGCTTCGGAGCCGCCGCCGAGGATCACGCCACCGCCGGAGTAGACGATCGGGCGCTTGGCCGCCAGGAGCATCTCGGCCGCCTTGCGGATCTGCCCGGAGTGACCACGAACAGCCGGGCTATACGAACGCAACTTGACCTTTTTCGGGTAGATGTACTCGAACTTCTCGGCCGGGTTGGTCATATCTTTTGGAATATCGACCACCACCGGGCCGGGACGGCCGGATTGCGCAAGATAGAAGGCTTTTTTCAGGACTTCGGGGATTTCCGAGGCATGCTTGATCATGAAGCTGTGCTTCACGATCGGCCGGGAGATACCGATCATGTCGGTTTCCTGGAACGCGTCGGTGCCGACCATGGTGCTGGGCACCTGGCCAGACAGGATGACCATCGGAATGGAATCCATGTAGGCGGTGGCAATGCCGGTAATGGCATTGGTCGCGCCCGGGCCGGAAGTCACCAGTACCACGCCGGCCTTGCCGGTGGCACGGGCGTAACCGTCCGCCATATGGGTGGCAGCCTGCTCGTGGCGGACCAGGATGTGCTGGACTTCCGGTTCCTTGAACAGGGCATCGTAAACATGAAGGAGAGCACCACCAGGGTACCCGTAGATGTGCTTAACGCCTTCGTCACGCAAAAAGCGGACGACCATCTCAGCGCCAGATAAAAGCTCCACGTTGTTCACCTCTAAAACGCCAGAATACCGCCCTCACTGAGCGGGTCTTAATAGGTTTACTGCCAAGCAGAGCATGAGCGAACGTCAGCACTGACTGAGCAAGTATTGGGAGTGCCCTGGTGTGTTGCGGGCCTTCCCACCCAGCGCGAGGTAACGCGTTGCGGGGTGTTACAAGTCGGCGCGGGTGTGCGCCTCATGATCTGCTTAGCGGGTCTGCTTCTGGCAGTCCCTCTACAGCGGAATCTGGATTCTTGTGATTCGGCGCGCACAAGTCAAGAGAAATTATTGCCAATTTTTCGGCAAGATGAATCTCCGCCACCACTAAAAAGGTCAGCAGCAGCAGATTTAAGAAGATTTTCATAAAAAAGGGCCACAATCTGCGGCCCTTGATGAAAAAAGAGAAGAAATCAGGCGGAGGGACTGATCAATTGGTCGAATTCTGCCAACAGCCGGCGTAGCTCGCGGCTTTGTTCCGGACGATCGACAAACACCGTCTCGGCCATGACCAGGATGCCCGAGGCATTGGGCAGCGGGTGACCGTGCTCGAGAATCAGTTTCATCCGCGGCAGGAAGATCCACTGCAGCCACTGCTCGAAGGCCATGCTGTCGACGGCGAACGGCACCACGCTGGCCAGCGCCTCGGCGCTGGGCGCGACATCGCTCCACCAGCCCTGGACCTTGAGTTCGCGCTCGATCAGCAACAGATGGTCGGCGATATCGAGGATGCGCTGTTCCATCACAGGTTGACCCGCGCCTTCTGCCGCGCCAGGGCCGCGCCGGCGCTGTCACCCTGCTTCTCGCGGGCCTGGGCGATGGTGTTCCACAGCTGGGCCTGCAGGTCGGGGCGACCGTTGGCGTAGGTCAGGGCGCGGCGCGCCAGTTGCTCGGACTGCGCGGCGTCGCCCTGCGACAGGCGCACCTGGGCCAGGCGGAACAGCACCTGCGGCTCACGTGGGGCGATGCGCTGGGCACGCTCCAGGCTCGACGCGGCGCCGTTGAAGTCGCCACTGCCCTGCTGCTGCTGGGCGGTGGTCAGCAGCGCCAGCACCGGGCCGTCGAGCTGTTCGTCGGCGGACAGGCCGCCGCCGGAGACGTTGCCCCGCGGAATCCCGGTAGGCGCGCTGGTGACCGGCGCCGGATTGCTCATCGAGGCGATGTCGAAAGGCTCGTCGGCGATCGGGTTGGGGTTGGTGCTGATCGGGCCGCTGCTGACCGGACCCGGGGTGATCGGCCCAGTGCTGATCGGTGCCGGGCCGGTACCTGCCGGGAACGACTGGATCGGCGCGCCGCCGGTCCCTTGCGGGATCATCACGGTGACGCCGGAGTCTTCCGGCAACGACCGGGCCTGGCTGCTGCCGCCGCTGGTCGGATAGGCCGACGTGCGGTTGGCCGAGACGCGCTCGCTGTTGGAGACCCGGGTGCTCGAATCGACCACCGGAATGTTGCCACGCGGGACGCTGGCACAGCCGTGCAGCACGGTCACTGCCGCCACGGCAGGAATCCACCACTTGTTCACTTCACACCCTCTTCAGAAGCTCGCGCTCAATTCATCCAGCCCTTGACCCAGTCCATCACCTCTTCGGCCGGGTTCTGCTCGCCGCCACAGGCAGCGCCAGCGGGCGGTTCACTGCCACGAATATACGGCATCTGCACCGCTCCCGGACAGCTACCGTCGGAACCCTGGCCGCTGTACGGATCGATCCAGGCCTGCACCACGTTGTCCGGCTGCGGCATGTCCAGCGGCAGCGGGTCGGCCTTCTTCATGAAGCTGGTCCACACCTGCAGCGCGCCGGTGGCACCGGTGAACGGCGTCTTGCCGTTGTCATCGCGGCCCAGCCAGACCACCGCCAGCAGGTCCTGGCTGAAGCCGGAGAACCAGCTGTCGCGCGAGTCGTTGCTGGTACCGGTCTTGCCCGCCAGGGTCAGCGAGCTTGGCAGCACGCTGTACACCGAGCGGCCGGTGCCTTCGCGCATCACCCGCTGCATGGCGTTCTGCACCAGGTAGATCGAGCCCGGGTCGAAGGTCTGCTGGATCTGGAACGGGTAGCGCTTGAGCGGCTCGCCTTCGGCGGTGAGCACACTGCGGATACCGCGCATCGGCGTGTTGAAGCCGCCGTTGGCGATGGTCTGGTACATGGTCGCGACCTGCATCGGCGACATGCCGCCGGCGCCCAGCAGCATCGACGGGAACGCCGGCCAGTCGACCTGCACGCCAAGCCGACCGATGGTCTTGATCACGTTGGGCACGCCCACTTCCAGGCCGAGCTTGGCGGTCGACAGGTTGTAGGAGTTGGCCAGGCCCTGGTACAGATAGATGGTGCCGTGAGGGCGGCGATCGTAGTTCTGCGGACGCCACACCTGGCCGTCGGCGCCCTTGACCGAGAACGGCTCGTCCTGCACCCAGCTAGTCAGGGTGAACTTGCTCGGTTGCTCCAATGCGGTCAGGTAGACCGCCGGCTTGACCAGCGAGCCGATCGGCCGCACCGCGTCGATGGCGCGGTTGAAGCCGGCGAAGCCCGACTGACGGCTGCCGATCAGCGCCTGCACTTCCCCGGTCTCGGGGTTGGTGACGACCATCGCCGATTCCACTTCGTCGGCGCCCTTGCGCCCGGCCAGGCGCTTGAAGGTCTCGCTCATGGCGGTCTCGGCCTTCATCTGCAGGATCGGGTCGAAACTGGTGAAGATGCGCAGGCCTTCTTCGGTCAGGTCTTCGTCGCGGTAGTCCTGGCGCAGCTGACGCTTGACCAGGTCGAGGAAGGCCGGGAACGAGCTGTCGGCCAGGCTGCCGCGCTTGGTCACGCCCAGCGGCATCTTCTTCGCCGCGTCGACCACATCCTGAGTCGCCACGCCCTGCTCCGCGAGCAGGTCGAGCACCAGGTTGCGCCGTTGCAGGGCGCGCTCGGGGTGACGGCGCGGATTGTAGTAGGACGGGCCCTTGACCATACCGACCAGCAGGGCGATCTGGTGCAGCTTGAGCTCCTGCAGCGGCTGGCTGAAGAAGAACTGGCTGGCCAGGCCGAAGCCATGCACCGCGCGCTGGCCGTCCTGGCCGATGAACACTTCGTTCAGGTAGGCCTCGAGGATCTCGCGCTTGTCATAGTGCACTTCCAGGAGCACCGACATCATCGCTTCGGTCAGCTTGCGGCTGAGACTGCGTTCGTTGGTGAGGAAGAAATTCTTCACCAGCTGCTGGGTCAGGGTACTACCGCCCTGGCGCATGGCGCCGGAAGAAGTGTTGACCCACACCGCCCGGGCGATGGACTTGGGCGACACACCGAAGTGGCTGTAGAAGTCGCGGTCCTCGGTGGCGATCAGGGTTTCCACCAGATATGGAGGCACCTGGTCGATCTTGATCAGGATGCGGTCTTCGAGGTTCTTCGGGTAGATGCCGCCGATCATCAGCGGCTCGAGGCGTACCACGTCGAGCTTGCCGCCATTGGCGCCGCTCAAGCCCGCGACATAGTCGCCGGAGAAGCGCACGCGCACGAATTGCGCCGGCTCCATGCCCTCGTAGAACTGGAAACCACGGGTATTGAGGTCGACGTTGTTGCCGTTGACCGACGCAGCGCCCGGGCCATTGGCCACGCCTTCACGGCGATAGCCCAAGGCATCGAGCTCGGTGAGGAAGTCGTTCTTGCTCAGCTTCTGGCCGACGAACAGCTCCAGCGGCCGGGCATATACCTTGGCCGGGATGGTCCAGCGCTTGCCGGAGAACTTCTCCTGGACGGTGGCGTCGAGGTAGACCGCGAAGCCGGCGATCACCACCAGGCCGACCAGGCTGAGCTTGAGCGCCCAGCCCAGCCAGGCGCGGGCGCGGCCGGTCGGGCGTTTTTTAGAGGTGCGGGAATTTCGGGTACGTGTCATGGCGGCGGATTATACGCACTTTGGAAAAGGGGGGCAGACGCCCCTCGGCGGTTTGCAGGGACGGCACCATTGACCATAATGTCCGATTCGAATTCCCTGACCCCTGAAGGATGATCCGTGAGCCAAGCCCTGATCAGCGCGCTACAGAACCCCGCCCTCTATCCGCACCCTGTCGCGGGCTTCCAGCTCATCGAGACGCACATCTCCTGGGTTTTGCTCACCGGCGAGTACGCCTACAAGATCAAGAAGCCGATGAACTTCGGCTTCCTCGACTTCACCGGCCTGGACCAGCGCGGGCATTTTTGTAACGAAGAGCTGCGGCTGAACCAGCGCCTGACCGAAGGCCTATACCTGGAAGTGCTGCCGATCACCGGCAGCGTCGAGGCCCCGCAGATCGGCGGCGAAGGCCCGGCGATCGAGTACGCGCTGAAGATGCGCCAGTTCCCCCAGGACCAGATGCTCAGCACCTTGCAGGCCAACGGCGAGCTGAACGCCGGCCACATCGACCAGATGGCCCGGCAGATCGCCGAGTTCCACCTGCAGGCGCCGAAAGTGCCGGTCGACCATCCGCTGGGCACCCCGGACGCGGTCATGGCGCCGGTGGAGCAGAACTTCGAGCAGATCCGCCCGTTCCTGACCGACAAGGCCGACCTGCAGCAACTGGACAACCTGCAGGCCTGGGCCCAGGACAGCTTCAAGCGCCTGCATAGCCTGCTCGAGGCGCGCAAGGCCAATGGCTTCATTCGTGAATGCCACGGCGACATCCACCTGGGCAACGCCACCCTGATCGACGGCAAGGTGGTGATCTTCGACTGCATCGAGTTCAACGAGCCGTTCCGCCTGACCGACGTCTACGCCGACGTCGGCTTCCTGGCCATGGACCTCGAGGACCGCGGCCTGAAGTGCCTGTCGCGACGCTTCATCAGCCAGTACCTGGAGCTGACCGGCGACTACCAGGGCCTGGAACTGCTGAATTTCTACAAGGCCTACCGCGCCCTGGTGCGGGCCAAGGTCGCGCTGTTCAGCCTGTCGCCCGACGCCGACGGCGTGCAGCGCGCCACCACCCTGCGCACCTATCGCAACTACGCCAACCTGGCCGAAAGCTACAGCGCCATCCCTTCGCGCCTGCTGGCCGTCACTCAGGGCGTCTCGGCGGTGGGCAAGAGCCATGTGGCGATGCGCCTGGTCGAGGCCCTGGGTGCGGTGCGCGTGCGTTCGGACGTGGAGCGCAAGCGCCTGTTCGGCAAGCAGTCGGCGGCCGACGCCGGCCAACTCGAGGCCGGCATCTACGACAAGGAAGCCAGCATCGCCACCTACCAGCGCCTGCATGAGTTGGCGGCGATCATCCTGCACGCCGGTTTCCCGGTGGTGCTCGACGCCACCTACCTCAAGCATGAGCAGCGCAAGGCGGCGGCGGACGTCGCCAGCGAGACCGGCGTGCCGTTCCTGATTCTCGACTGCCAGGCCCCCGACGCGGTGATCGCCAGCTGGCTGGCCCAGCGCCAGGCCGAAGCCATCGACCCTTCGGACGCCACCCTGGAAGTGATCCAGGCGCAGCAGGCCAGCCGCGACCCGCTGGATGCCGAGGAGCAGAAGCACAGCAAGCGCGTGAACACCCAGGAAAGTGCCAGCATGGACCAGCTGATCGAGCAGATCCGCCAGCACCTGCCCGGCCTTTGAGCCGCAAGGCGTGAAGCAGTCGACAGTTCACGCCTGAAGTCCGGCGCCCCTCCAGTGATGTCATTACAATATCATCACACCCCACGGAGGAGGCGCCGCCATGAATCAGCCCCGTCAGCTGGACAACGTCCTTTACTCGATGATCCGCGACGAGAAGATCGCGGCGTTCAACCGCGAGAAGCCCAGCGATTCGACTATCGACTTTCGCGGCGGTGATTTCCGCGGTCTCGACCTGCGCGACCTGGACGTGCGCGGCATCGACTTCACCGACGCGTACTTTCGCGCCGCCGACCTGCGTGGGCTCGACCTGCGCGAAAACGGCCTGGAGGGCGCCAGCCTCGCCCATGCGCAGATCTCCGGGACCTACTTCCCGGCTGAGCTCAGCGCCGACGAGATCCTGATGTCGGTGAAGTTCGGGACACGGATGCGTTATCGCAGCGCTCGCTAGACCGTGCCTCAGGGCAACTGTCTTCTTTAGGAATCCCGTCCTCCCAGGGATAGGGGCGCGGAGCGCTCCTACTCCTGATATGCCTGCCAAGGGTCAGCCTGATCGAATGGCTGATGTCATAGATTTAGGATCGCCTGGATCGACAAGGGCATTGATCTGCTTGCGGCTTCCGGATAGCCCTCCTGACGCACGATGAGAGTGCCCAGGAATCCCTTTAGCTGTAACAAAACGCTGCCAAATCAGGCCCAAATGGACAGTTAGAGAAACGTCCTACATGGATTTGGGAAGCCCTGTTACCCATCGAGAACCCGTTCCTCGCTAGTGTTTCTGCTCTGCGTAACCGTCGCTCGCAACTGTCCGACGATCCAGAGCAGATATCGCCTATCCAGATGCTCGATGCGGCGGTATGTGCAGCCAACCTGCCACATTCCGGAAAACGCCCATGACCCTCAGCAAGCGAATCGCCCACGTCATCGCCGAATCCGTCCTGCCCCACGACCAGTGCCAGGCCTGCGAG
>NZ_JAZDCT010000067.1:0-11476 GCF_036324045.1 Pseudomonas carassii
GGACGGGTAAATCCTGATGGTCCTCTTGCGCACAAAAAAGCCGACCCAAAGGTCGGCTTCTTTGTGCAACTCAGGCCATTATCCGGCCCGACGCATCAACCACAAACCAGCCAGCGCACAGATCCCCGCAGGGATCACCACCGCCAGCAACGGCGGGAAGCCGAACACCTGGCTCGATGGCCCCAGCAGGTCCCCGGCGATACGGAACACGAAGCCCACCAGCACGCCGGTGAACACGCGCTGACCCAGGGTCACGGAACGCAGCGGGCCGAAGATGAACGAGATCGCCATCAACACCAGCGCCGCGGTGACCAACGGCTGCAGGACCTTGGTCCAGAACGCCAGCCAGTAGCGCGAGTTGTTCAGCCCCTGGTCGGCCAGGTAGTGGATGTAGTCCCACAGCCCGGTGATCGACAGCGACTCTGGCGCCAGCACCACGGTGTTGAGCAGCTCCGGCGTCACCGAGACGTCCCACACTTCCTCGGGGCTCTTGACCACTTCGGTGTGGTCGCCGCGGAAGTAGGTGGTGGAGACATCGTTGAGCATCCACTTGCCTTCGACGTACTGCGCCCGGCGGGCGAAGCTGGAGGTCTGGATCTTGCGCTCGGCGTCAAAGCGGTAGCGGGTCACGCCCAGCAGCAGGCCATTGGGCTGCACCGAGTTGATGTGCACGAACTCCTCGCCCTGGCGGTGCCACATGCCGCGCTTGGAGCTCTGCGCCTCGCCACCACCCTGGGCCAGCGAACGGTCGGCCTGGGCCTTGTTCTCGGTCACCGGGGCCACGTACTCGCCGATCAGCAGGCCAACCAGCATCAGCACCAGCATCGGCTTCATCACCGCCCAGACGATGCGGCCGATGGACACGCCGGCGGCGCGCATGATGGTCAGTTCGCTGCTGCTGGCCAGGCTGCCCAGGCCGATCAGGCAGCCGATCAGGGCCGCCATCGGCAGCATGTCGTAAAGCCGGCGCGGCGCGGTCAGCAGGACGAAGCTGCCAGCGTCCATGAAGGTGTAGGTAGCGCTCAGATCGTTCAGTTCGTCGATCAGGGCGAACAGCGAGGCCAGGCCAAGGATGATGCCCAGCACGGCGGCGATCGCCAGCAGCACACTCTTGCCGATGTAGCGGTCCAGTTTAACCACGGGCCACCTCCGCACGACGGGCGGCGCGCTTGAGACGCAGCGGCTCCCAGTACATCAGCGCCAGGCCGATCAGCAGGAACAGGCCATGGACCCACCACATGCCCAGCGAGATGGGCAGCTTGCCCTTCTCCAGGGCGCTACGCACGGAAATCAGCATCGTCAGATAGGCCATGTACAAAAGGATCGCCGGCAGCAGCTTGAGGAAACGGCCCTGCCGTGGGTTGACGCGCGACAGCGGCACTGCCAGCAATGTCACGACGAACACCAGCAATGGCAGCGACAGGCGCCATTGCAGCTCGGCACGCTCGCGAATGCCTTCCTGCCCAAACAGTTGCGAGGTCGGGATTGCTTCACGCTCGGTGACTTCCTCGGCGACTTCCGGCTTGGGCAGCAGCACGCCATAGGTGTCGTACTTGATCGCCCGGTAGTCGGCCTGGCCCGGGTTGCCGTCGTAGCGGTAGCCGTTCTCCAGCACCAGGTAACGGTTGCCGTCGGCCTGCACTTCCTGGTGGCCCTTCTCGGCGACCAGCACCGAAGGCGCGCGGTCCTTGGTCTTGTCCTGGTTGAAGCGCTTCTCGGAGATGAATACCCCACCGAGCTTGATGCGGTCATCGGACAGCTGCTCGGTGTAGGTCACCCGGGAACCGTCGCGCAGGGTCTGGAAACGGCCCGGCACCAGGGTGTCGAACTCGGTCAGGGCATCCTGCTGGGCGATGATCTTCTGCACCTGGGCAACGCCCAGGGGCGCCAGGCTCAGGCTCAGCCAGGCGACCAGCAGGGCCACCAGCGCGGCCGGCACCATGGTCACGGTCAGCAGGCGCTGCTGGCTCATGCCGGTGGCCGACAGCACGGTCATCTCGCTTTCGAGATACAGCCGGCCATAGGCAAGCAGGATGCCGAGGAACAGCCCCAGCGGCAGGATCAGTTGCAGGAAGCCCGGCAGGCGGAACCCCATGATCATGAACAGCACGCTTGGATCGAGCGCGCCCTGGGCCGCCTGGGCCAGGTACTTGATGAAGCGCCCGCTCATGATGATCACCAGCAGCACGGCGCTGACGGCGCTCAAGGTCACCAGGACCTCGCGGGACAGATAACGAAAGACGATCAAACCAGACACTCCTGGGTTGTCAGGGGCGGAAAGCCAAACGAACGATTCGGACAGCCAAGACCAATGCCGGTTCGCCAAGGCGAACCTCCATGTAAAAGTGCGCGCATTATCCTGTGATTGACGGCGCCTGTCACTTGGCCACGCAGCATGGCGCATATCGGGGTTGTCATCGTGGTCGCGGCAGGCTCAAACTGGCAGCTTTTCCGCTGGCAGGCATCGCCCGCCAGCCGCGTGTTCCGAGCGCTTGCGAAAGACAGCGCCCACTGACAGACAGATCATTCGGGGACCCCAGACATGGAATTGGTTGTAAAGAGCGTAGCCGCTGTATCCGTCAAGACCGCGACCTTGGTCGTACCCGTCGGTGAAGGGCGCAAGCTCGGCGCCACCGCCAAGGCCGTCGACCAGGCCAGCGAAGGCGCGATCAGCGCGCTGCTCAAGCGTGGCGACCTGGCCGGCAAGCCGGGCCAGACCCTGCTGCTGCACAACCTGCCGGGCCTGAAGGCCGAGCGCGTGCTGCTGGTCGGCAGCGGCAAGGACGAAGCCCTCGGCGATCGCGCCTGGCGCAAGCTGGTCGCCAGCGTCGCCGGCGTGCTCAAGGGTCTGGGCGGCAGTGATGCCGTGCTGGCCCTGGACGACATCGCCGTCACCGGCCGCGATGGCCACTACGGCAAGTACCGCCTGCTGGCCGAGACCCTGCTCGACGGCAACTACGTGTTCGACCGCTACAAGAGCCAGAAGGCCGAGCCCCGCGCCATCAAGAAAGTCACCCTGCTCACCGCCAAGGCCGGCCAGGCCGAAGCCGAGCGCGCCGTGAAGCACGCCAGCGCCATCGCCACCGGAATGGCCTTCACCCGCGACCTGGGCAACCTGCCGCCGAACGTCTGCCACCCAAGCTTCCTCGCCGAACAGGCCAAGGACCTGGGCAAGGCGCACAAGGGTCTCAAGGTCGAGGTGCTGGACGAGAAGAAGATCAAGGACCTGGGCATGGGCGCGTTCTACGCCGTGGGCCAGGGCAGCGACCAGCCACCGCGGCTGATCGTGCTCAACTACCAGGGCGGCAAGAAGAGCGAGAAGCCGTTCGTGCTGGTCGGCAAGGGCATCACCTTCGACACCGGCGGCATCAGCCTCAAGCCTGGCGCCGGCATGGATGAGATGAAATACGACATGTGCGGCGCCGCCAGCGTGTTCGGCACCCTGCGCGCCGTGCTCGAACTGCAACTGCCGATCAACCTGGTGTGCCTGCTGGCCTGCGCCGAGAACATGCCAAGCGGCGGCGCCAGCCGTCCGGGCGACATCGTCACCACCATGAGCGGGCAGACCGTCGAGATCCTCAACACCGACGCCGAAGGCCGCCTGGTGCTGTGCGACACCCTCACCTACGCCGAGCGCTTCAAGCCGCAGGCGGTGATCGACATCGCCACCCTGACCGGCGCCTGCATCGTCGCCCTGGGCAGCCACACCTCGGGCCTGATGGGCAACGACGACGAACTGGTCGGCCAGCTGCTGGACGCCGGCAAGCGTGCCGACGACCGCGCCTGGCAGCTGCCGCTGTTCGACGAGTACCAGGAGCAACTGGACAGCCCGTTCGCCGACATCGCCAACATTGGTGGCCCGAAGGCCGGCACCATCACTGCCGGCTGCTTCCTGTCGCGCTTCGCCAAGGCCTACCACTGGGCGCACCTGGACATCGCCGGCACCGCCTGGATCAGCGGCGGCAAGGACAAGGGCGCCTCGGGCCGCCCGGTACCGCTGCTCACCCAGTACCTGCTGGACCGCGCCGGCGCCTGATGGCGCACGGCCGGTGGCGCCCCGCGCGCCACCGGCCGGCACTGAACGATCATGAGCAAAGTCGATTTCTACATCCTGCCCAGCGACTCGCTGTCGGTGCGGCTGGATTTTGCCTGCAAGCTGTGCGAAAAGGCCTGGCGCCTCGGCCACCGGGTCTACCTGCATTGCCAGGACGAGGCGCAACGCGGCGAGCTCGACCTGCGCCTGTGGCAGTTCAAGGGCGAGGCCTTCGTGCCCCACGACCACGCCGAGCAACACCCGGACGCGATCGTCGCGCTGGGTGTCGGCAGCGATGCCGGCGAACACCGTGACCTGCTGATCAACCTGGGCGGCGATGTTCCCGCCTTCGTCGGCCAGTTCGAACGGGTCGCCGAGATCGTCGTCGAGGAACCGGCTATCCGCCTGGCCGCCCGCGAGCGATTCCGTTTCTACCGCGAACAGGGCTATGCTCTGCAAGATCACCGCTTACAGCGACTCTGACGACGATGGACAAGCAGCTGAACTCCCTGACCCATTCCGCCCACCTGCTCGACGACCTCGAGTCGATCCGCGAGCTACTGGGCGACGCCGACCTGCAACCGCCGCTGCTGACCGAGACGGTGGAGCAGATTCCCCTGCTGCTCGACGAGCCGGCCCCCGCGCCGCCCGTCGCCGAGGCAGCGGCGGTAGCGGCCCCGGCACCTGAAGAGGATGCCCAGACCCGCCGCCAGGACACCCTGCTGCACCTGGACGCCGAACTGCGCGCCGCCGCGCAACTGATCATGCAGGACGTGATCAACGATTTCACCCCGCACATCGAGACCGAGATCAAGCGTCGCCTCGATGCGCGGCTGGAGCGGTTGCTCAAGCGTTCCGAGTGACTCTCTGGGGGCCGCTTCGCGGCCCTTTCGCGGCACTAGGCCGCTCCTACAGGGGAACGCGATCTCCTGTAGGAGCGGCCTTGTGCCGCGAAAGGGCTGCAAAGCAGCCCCGGCGCCTGTCGCCTCAACCTCCTGCGTTGGTTATACTTCCCGGCTTTCCCGAATTAATGCCTAAGGGTCCCGCCGCGCATGGATAAGACCTACCAGCCGCACGCCATCGAAACTTCCTGGTACAACACCTGGGAGTCCGAGAACTATTTCGCTCCACAAGGTGCAGGCGAGTCCTACACCATCATGATCCCGCCGCCGAACGTGACCGGCAGCCTGCACATGGGCCACGGTTTCAACAACGCGATCATGGACGCGCTGATCCGCTTCCGCCGCATGCAGGGTCGCGATACCCTGTGGCAGCCGGGCACCGACCACGCCGGTATCGCCACCCAGATGCTGGTGGAGCGCCAGCTCGAGGCCAAGGGCCAGAACCGTCACGACCTGGGTCGTGAGAAATTCCTGGAGAAGGTCTGGGAGTGGAAGGATCAATCGGGCGGCAACATCAGCCGCCAGATCCGCCGCCTGGGCTCGTCGGTGGACTGGAGCCGCGAGCGCTTCACCATGGACGACGGCCTGTCCGAAGCGGTCAAAGAGGCTTTCGTGCGCCTGCACGAGGACGGCCTGATCTACCGCGGCAAGCGCCTGGTCAACTGGGACACCAAGCTGCACACGGCGATTTCCGACCTCGAAGTGGAGAACCACGACGAGAAGGGCCACCTGTGGAACCTGCGCTACCCACTGGCCGACGGCGCCAAGACCGCCGAAGGCAAGGACCACCTGGTGGTCGCCACCACCCGTCCGGAAACCCTGCTCGGTGACGTCGCCGTCGCCGTCAACCCGACCGACGAGCGCTACCAGGCACTGATCGGCAAGTTCGTCGAACTGCCGCTGGTCGGCCGCCGCATCCCGATCGTCGCCGACGACTACTGCGACCCCGAGTTCGGCACCGGCTGCGTGAAGATCACCCCGGCCCACGACTTCAACGACTATGAAGTCGGCAAGCGCCACAACCTGCCGCTGCTCAATATCTTCGACAAGAACGCCACCGTGCTGGCCGCGGTCCAGGCGTTCAACCTCGACGGCAGCGTCAACGAAGGTATCGACACCTCGCTACCGGCCCAGTACGCCGGCCTCGACCGCTTTGTCGCGCGCAAGCAGATGGTCGCCGACCTGGACGCCCAGGGCCTGCTGGTCAGCATCGACGACCATGCCCTGAAGGTACCGAAAGGCGACCGTTCGGGCACCATCATCGAGCCGTGGCTGACCGACCAGTGGTACGTCTCCACCAAGCCGCTGGCCGAACCTGCCATCGCCGCCGTGGAAGACGGCCGCATCCAGTTCGTGCCCAAGCAGTACGAGAACATGTACTTCTCCTGGATGCGTGACATCCAGGACTGGTGCATCAGCCGCCAGCTGTGGTGGGGCCACCGCATCCCGGCCTGGTACGACGAGGCCGGCCAGGTCTACGTCGGCCGTGACGAGGCCGAAGTGCGCGCCAAGCACAACCTGGGCGCCGATGTGAAACTGCGCCAGGACGACGACGTGCTCGACACCTGGTTCAGCTCGGGCCTGTGGACCTTCTCCACCCTGGGCTGGCCGGAGCAGACCGAGTTCCTGAAGAAATTCCACTCCACCGACGTGCTGGTCACCGGCTTCGACATCATCTTCTTCTGGGTCGCCCGGATGATCATGCTGACGATGCACCTGATCAAGAACGAGGACGGCACCCCGCAGGTCCCGTTCAAGACCGTCTACGTGCACGGTCTGGTCCGCGACGGCCAGGGCCAGAAGATGTCCAAGTCCAAGGGCAACGTCCTCGACCCGCTGGACATCGTCGACGGCATCACTCTCGACGCCCTGCTGGAAAAACGCACCAGCGGCATGATGCAGCCCAAGCTTGCCGAGAAGATCGCCAAGCAGACCAAGGCCGAGTTCCCCGAAGGCATCGCCAGCTACGGCACCGACGCCCTGCGCTTCACCTTCTGCTCGCTGGCCTCCACCGGTCGTGACATCAAGTTCGACATGGGCCGCGTCGAAGGCTACCGCAACTTCTGCAACAAGATCTGGAACGCCGCCCGCTACGTCCTGGACAAGGGCGAGGACTGCGGCCAGAACGGCGAGGCCTACGAGCTGTCGCTGGCCGACCGCTGGATCATCTCGCAGCTGCAGCGCACCGAAGCCGAGGTTACCCGCCAGCTCGAGCAGTTCCGCTTCGACCTGGCCAGCCAGGCCCTGTACGAGTTCATCTGGAACCAGTACTGCGACTGGTACCTGGAACTGTCCAAGCCGGTGCTGTGGGACGAGAACGCCCCGATCGAGCGCGCCCGTGGCACCCGCCGTACCCTGGTGCGCGTGCTGGAAGTCGCCCTGCGCCTGGCGCACCCGTTCATGCCGTTCATCACCGAAGAGATCTGGCAGCGCATCGCGCCGCTGGCCGGCATCGAAGGCAAGACCATCATGCTGCAGCCATGGCCTGAAGCGAACGAAAGCCGCATCGATGCCGCCGCCGAAGGCGACATCGAGTGGCTCAAGGAGCTGATGGTGGGCCTGCGCAACATCCGCGCCGAGATGAACATCGGCCCGGGCAAGCCGCTGCCGCTGTTCCTGAAGAACGCCAACGCCGACGACCAGCGCCGCCTGCAGGAAAATGAAGCCCTGCTGAAGAAACTGGCCAAGGTCGAGTCGTTCACCGTGCTCGTCGAGCAGGACGAAGCGCCGCTGTCGGCCACCGCACTGGTGGGTGACCTGCAGGTGCTGGTGCCGATGGCCGGCCTGATCGACAAGGACGCGGAGCTTGCGCGCCTGAGCAAGGAGATCCAGCGCCTGCAGGGCGAGGTCCAGCGCGTGGGTGGCAAGCTGTCCAACGCCGCCTTCGTCGACAAGGCACCGCCTGCGGTGATCGAGAAGGAACGCGCCAAGCTGGCCGAGTCGGAGCAGGCCCTGGCCAACTTCACCGAGCAGCATGCGCGGATTGCTGCGCTGTAACAATCTGATAGACCGCTGGGGCCGCGTTGCGGCCCTTTCGCGACACAAGGCCGCTCCTACAGGGACGGCGCCAGCTTGAGAGGCGCCGCTATCCTGTAGGAGCGGCCTTGTGTCGCGAAAGGGCTGCAAAGCCGCCCCAGGGCCTGCAACACCGGATCCGACCATGACCAACAAACCCACCCTGCACCCACGCAACCGCCACCAGGGCCGCTACGACTTTCCCGCCCTGATCAAGGCGCACCCGGACCTGGCCCGCTTCACCATCACCAACCCCTACGGCAAGCCCAGCATCGACTTCGCCAACCCCGAGGCCGTGCGGGTGTTCAACCGCGCCCTGCTCAAGGCCCAGTACGGCATCCAGCACTGGGACATCCCGGCCGACTACCTGTGCCCGCCAATCCCTGGCCGCGCCGACTACATTCACGTGCTGGCCGACCTGCTGACCGAGGACAACGGCGGCGAGATCCCCCGTGGCGCCCAGGTGCGCGCCCTGGATATCGGCGTCGGCGCCAACTGCATCTACCCCCTGCTCGGCCACAGCGACTACCGCTGGCGCTTCACCGGCTCCGACATCGACGGCGTGGCCCTGGCCTCGGCCAAGGCCATCGTCCAGGCCAACAAGCTCGACAAGGCCATCAGCCTGCGTCAGCAAGCGCAGCCCAGGCATATTCTCAGTGGCCTGCTGCAAGCCGACGAACGCTTCGACGTCACCCTGTGCAACCCGCCGTTCCACGCCTCCCGCGAGGAAGCCACCCGCGGCAGCCAGCGCAAGTGGAAGAACCTCGGCAAGCAGGACCCCAAGCGCAAGCTGCCAGTGCTGAACTTTGGCGGGCAGAACAACGAACTGTGGTGCGAAGGTGGCGAGATCCGCTTCGTCAGCCAACTGGTCGCCGAAAGCGCCCAGTACGCGGCCCAGGTACTGTGGTTCACCAGCCTGGTGTCCAAGGCCAGCAACCTGCCGGGTATCGAGGCGGCCTTGAAGAAGGCCGGGGTGAAGGCCCTGCGCATCGTCGAGATGGGCCAGGGGCAGAAGCAGAGCCGCATGGTCGCCTGGAGCTTCCACGACGACAGCGCACGCCAGCAATGGCATGCCGCGCGCAAATCACAGGCATGAAAAAACCGCGCCCGGGCAAGCCGGGCGCGGTTTCGTCAACGCATCAACAATTACTTGTTGATCGAGTCGGTCAGCACTTTGGCTGGAACGAACTTGACGACTTTCTTGGCAGCGATTTCGATGGCGGCGCCAGTCGAAGGGTTGCGGCCGGTACGGGCAGGACGCTCGGAGACTTTCAGCTTGCCGATGCCTGGCAGGGTGATTTCGGCGCCGTTTTCCAGTTGGTCGGCAACGATCTGGCCCAGTTGCTCCAGAGCAGCGCGCGCGGTGGTTTTCGGCGCGTCGATGGATTCAGCGATGTCGGCAATCAGTTGGTCTTTGGTCAGTGCCATGGTGGTGTTCCTTCCCTATCAAATCAGAGGTTGTGCAGCATGCTTGGTCGGTGGTCGGGCCAGCCCGGGACAATCCAGAGGCCGCGTCGATCGCGTATGTAGATACGCAAATCGGCGTTTGGTTCGACACCGCGCAAGCGATCTGCCAGCAATGCGCCACCCAAGGGGCGCAAGACCGCGCAAAGCTACCACAGGAATCGAGAAATATCCGCTGTCGACATTGATTTTGTGCAGGTTTTTCGGGGGTTTTCGGAAAAATCGCAAAAAAATGTGCAAAAAACGAACAACCGGCATTTGTGCCAATATCTGGCCACTGCATCACCCCCACCCTGAGGTAAACTGAGCGACTTTTGCAGCGCGGCTTTTCACCGCTCAGACCACCGAGAATTCCATGCCAATCCGTCATTGCATCGTTCACCTGATCGACAAGAAGCCCGATGGCAGCCCCGCCGTGCTCCATGCGCGCGACAGCGAACTGGCAGCCTCCGACGCCATCGAGAACCTGCTGGCCGACCTCAACGACAGCTACAACGCCAAGCAAGGCAAAGCCTGGGGCTTTTTCCACGGCGAGTCCGGCGCCTACCCGTTCAGTGGCTGGCTCAAGCAGTACCTGGATGAGGAAAAGGACTTCGCCGCCTTCAGCCGGGTCGCCGTCGAGCACCTGCAGAAGCTGATGGAAGAGTCCAACCTGTCCACCGGCGGCCACGTGCTGTTCGCCCACTACCAGCAAGGTATGACCGAGTACCTGGCCATTGCCCTGCTGCACCACAGCGAAGGCGTGGCGGTGAACGCCGAACTCGACGTCACCCCGTCGCGGCACCTGGACCTGGGCCAGCTGCACCTGGCGGCGCGGGTCAACCTGTCCGAGTGGAAGAACAACCAGAACTCCAAGCAGTACATCTCGTTCATCAAGGGCAAGAACGGCAAGAAGGTCTCGGATTATTTCCGCGACTTCATCGGCTGCCAGGAAGGCGTCGACGGCCCGGGCGAAACCCGCACCCTGCTCAAGGCCTTCAGCGACTTCGTGGAGAAAGAAGACCTGCCGGAAGAGTCCGCCCGGGAGAAGACCCAGACCCTGGTCGACTACGCCACCACCCAGACCAAGCTGGGCGAGCCGGTGACGCTGGAAGAGCTCTCCAGCCTGATTGACGAAGACCGGCCCGAGGCGTTCTACGACCATATCCGCAACAGCGACTATGGACTGTCGCCGGAGATTCCGGCCGACAAGCGCACCCTCAACCAGTTCCGCCGCTTTACCGGACGTGCCGAGGGGTTGTCGATCAGCTTCGAGGCACATTTGCTCGGGTCGAAGGTGGAGTATGACGAGGAAGCCGGGACGTTGGTGATCAAGGGCTTGCCGACGCAGCTGATCGACCAGTTGAAGCGGCGCAAGGACTGAAATAGCTGGGGGCGCGTAGCGCCCCTTTCGCGCCCCACAGGCGATCGCGTTTCCCTGTGGGAGCGGCCTTGCGTCGCGAAAGGGCTGCAAAGCAGCCCCAGCGATCTCGAACAGATCACCGAATCATCAGACTTTCCCCATTCCCTGTAGTCCATTTCCCAAACATACTCCCAAGCCCTTTCAAGCCATTGCGGTGGTCTGGGTTGGCCTCTAGTCTCGGGCAGTCGCTGCACATTCAGCGATCGGCTTTGACAGGCCGCTGAGAACCTTCCGCATGGATTTCGCTCTATGGCGGCTGTGCGTGGGGCACCTCGTGTGCGCCGGGTCAGGTTCTCTCACCGGTCTGTCAACCCACGTATAGCTGCCACCCACTTGTTTGACAGCAGTTGGTGGCGGCCCTTCTGAGAGAGCCAAGCCAATGCTAAAGATCGTCCCCGATCCACCCCACACCCCTCATTCCCTCGAAGACACCCTCATCCAGGCCACCGAGTACGCCCTGTGCGCCTTGACCGTGGCCCATCATGCCGTGCAGCTCAAACCCAGGTCGCCGGCTGCCGTGTTGATGATGGCGTCGATGCATGAAATGGAGTCGCTGCGCGTGTTGCTCGAAGCGGCATTGATCCAGGTACAGATGCCGGCGCAGGCGCCGACGTTGCATTAAGCCCAATCGCGGGGCAAGCCCGCTCCCACGCCCGCCCG
>NZ_JAZDCT010000068.1:0-10264 GCF_036324045.1 Pseudomonas carassii
TCCCCCTGTAGGAGCGGCCTTGCCGAGGCGTCGGACCGGTCGGAAAGGGCTGCAAGGCAGCCCCGACAATCCTGAGACAGACCCAAGATCCTGGGGCCGCTACGCAGCCCATTCGCGGCACAAGGCCGCTCCTACACGGGATCCGTTTGCTGACGATCATGCAAATATCCTTTGCTCGTCGGCTACCTCACATCGCCTCGTCACAGGTGCGACAATATTGCCGTCACAATTACGTGACTTCCCCGTACCTACCCTGCGTCAAGGCTTAGGTTCGGGGCAATCCTGGCACCCGGACCGAGCGATGCCAGCGTACCGTGCTGCGCATTTCTGGACTTTCACCGTCCTATTACTTGAGGTTAGAAGCAAGATGGCCAAGGCCGCCGATGTCGTTGTGCAATGCCTGGAAAACGAAGGTGTCGAGTATGTGTTCGGCATTCCCGGTGAGGAAAACCTCGACCTGCTCGAGTCCCTGCGCAAGTCGAAGATCAAGCTGGTACTGACCCGCCACGAGCAATCCGCGGGCTTCATGGCCGCGACCTATGGCCGCCTGACCGGCAAGACCGGCGTCAGCCTGTCGACCCTCGGCCCTGGCGCGACCAACCTGGTGACCGCCAGCGCCTACGCCTACCTGGGCGGCATGCCGATGATGATGATCACCGGCCAGAAGCCGATCAAGAAGTCCAAGCAAGGCCGTTTCCAGATCATCGACGTGTGCGGCATGATGGACCCCATCACCAAGTACACCCACCAGTTCGCCTCGGCCGACAACATCCCTGCGCGCATGCGTGAAGCCTTCCGCCTGGCCGAAGAAGAGAAACCGGGCGCCGTGCACCTGGAACTGCCGGAAGACATCGCCGCCGAGCAGACCGATGCCCTGCCGATCCCGCGCAGCCTGCACCGTCGCCCGCTGGCCGAGCACGTGGCCATCGAAGCCGCCGTGCAGAAACTGCAGAACGCCCGCAACCCGATCCTGGTGATCGGCGCCGGCGCCAACCGCAAGATGACCGCCAAGGTCCTCAAGCAACTGATCGACAAGACCGGCATCCCGTTCATCACCACCCAGATGGGTAAAGGCGTGGTCGACGAGCGCCACCCGCGCTTCCTGGGCAACGCCGCGCTGTCCTCCGGTGACTTCGTGCACCGCGCCGTCGAAGCCGCCGACCTGATCGTCAACATCGGTCACGACGTGATCGAGAAACCGCCGTTCTTCATGGTCCGTGGTGGCACCGAAGTCATTCACGTCAGCTTCCGTTCGGCCGAGGTAGACGCCGTATACTTCCCGCAAGTGGAAGTGATCGGCGACATCGCCAACGCCGTGTGGCAGATCAGCGAAGCGCTGACCGACACCAGCCACTGGGACTTCACCCGCCTGATGGCCATCCGCGAAGCGAACGAAGCGCAGATCGCCGAAGGCGCCGACGACGACCGCTTCCCGGTCTACCCGCAGCGCATGGTCGCCGACATCCGTCGCGCCCTGCCGTCCGAAGGCATCGTCGCCCTGGACAACGGCATCTACAAGATCTGGTTCGCCCGCAACTACAAGGCCCACAAGCCCAACACCGTGCTGCTGGACAACGCCCTGGCGACCATGGGCGCCGGCCTGCCATCGGCCATGGCCTCGCACCTGGTGTACCCGGATCGCCCGGTCATCTCGGTATGCGGCGACGGTGGCTTCATGATGAACAGCCAGGAGCTGGAAACCGCGGTACGCCTGGGCATGCACATCACCGTGGTGATCCTGCGTGACGACGGCTACGGCATGATCCGCTGGAAGCAGGCCAACATGGGCTTCACCGATTTCGGCCTGGACTACGGCAACCCGGACTTCGTCAAATACGCCGAAGCCTACGGTGCCAATGGCCACCGCGTGGAAAGCGCCGAAGGTTTCCTGCCGCTGCTCGAGCACTGCATCAAGACTCCGGGCGTGCACGTGATCGACTGCCCGGTGGACTACAGCGAGAACGACCGCATCCTCAACAGCGAGCTGCGTGAGCGCGCGCTGGCGGTCTAAACGCTGACGACCCATCGCGGGACAAGCCCGCTCCTACACTATCCGTTCCCACAGCGCTAATACAGGCCCTGTGGGAGCGGGTGGCGTGGGAGCGGGCTTGCCCCGCGATAGCGTCAGTTCAGGCAACGACACACACAGCACCACCATACACATCTACCGATCCCCACCTCCCTGCTGTCGGCATGCTCAGGCTCTTCACCTACCCTGAGAACCCGAAACCATCACCATCAGATCAACGCAAAATCTCCTGCGCCCATGTCGTTGAGCCGCCCGTCGGCATCGATCTTGGAAACACCCGCATACAAAGATGGATGACAGACAGGAATGCACTTGGCTGTGCGAAATTGTACCGGGCGGGCACCTATTACGACGCGGTAAGCCTGATGAAGTACAACCGTGACCGGAGTGTCCATTCAGGGCTCTACCTCGCCGGGGAGTTTTTCTCTGTCGATGCCGGCTGGACCGAGCCGTGTCTGCGCACTGCCATCGACACCGTGATCAACCTCTGCAACAACACCGGCGCATGTTTCAAGGGGGGCTTTAGCCTCGAGCACTATCCGCATTATCAGCTGCCTCGGCAGGCGCTTTGAAACAACTTTGTAGGAGTGCTCCTCCACGTATTTTCGCAATCTCCCTCAGTTCCAGAGGACTCTGCTGACTGTCGTTCCACCTGCCATGCCCGTTCTACTGGCGGCCTTCCACAACAACCAGAACAGGAAGCCGCCATGCAGGAACACACCACTCCCGTCAGCCCCGTGCGCATTGCCGTCATCCAGTACGACCCGCAGGTCGGCCTGGACCATTGCGATGGCAACCTGAGCCGTGGCCTGGCCCTGGCCCGCCGCGCCGCGCGTGAAGGGGCGAACCTGATCGTGCTGCCGGAGCTGGCCAACACCGGCTACACCTTCAACTCCCGCGCCGAGGCCTATGCCCACGCCGAGACGCTGGAGGATGGACGATGCCTGCAGGCCTGGGCGGAGTTCGCCCGTGAGCAGCAGGTGTATCTAGCCGCAGGCTTCGCCGAGCGGGACGGCCTCAAACTCTACGACAGCGCCGTGCTGTTCGGCCCGCAGGGGCTGCTCGGGCATTACCGCAAGGCGCACCTGTGGAACCAGGAAAAGCTCTGGTTCACCCCCGGAGACCTGGGCTTCCCGGTGTTCGAAACGCCCATCGGCCGCATCGGCCTGCTGATCTGCTGGGACATCTGGTTCCCGGAGGTGCCACGGCTCATGGCCGTGCAGGGCGCCGACATCATCTGCAGCCTGAACAATTGGGTCTGGACACCGCCGCCGCTGTTCGACGAGGCCGGGCGCTGCATGGCCTCGTACCTGACGATGACCGCGGCCCACTCCAACAATGTCTATATCGCCGCCGCCAATCGCATCGGTCGCGAACGGGGCGGGCGTTTCCTCGGTTGTTCGCTGATTGCCGGTACCAACGGCTGGCCCATCGGCGAGGTGGCCAGTGCCGAGGAGGAATGCATCCTCTACGCCGACGTCGATCTTAGCGCCGCCCGCTCGGCGCCGATCTGGAACAGCCTCAACGACCTGCCGCGTGATCGGCGCACCGACCTCTACGACGCCACCCTGGGGTATCGGCTGCATGCGCCGATGCCACGTTGAGGAGGCGTCATGGAACAGCGTCTTTCCTTAATGTGGCAACGGTCGTCGTCGCTGATTCTCCTAGGCCTCGCGCTGCTTTGCGTTGCCAGCCTGATGTTGGGTGGATGGCCCGATTATGCGCAGCTCGTCGCAACCCTCGACCAGCCGCTGAGCAGGCTGCGTTGGATTGTCGGCGATATCAGCGAGGTCGCCTTCTACAAGCACGAGTTGCCGGCACTGGGGCTGCTGCTGGGGGCGAGCCTCGCGCATTGGGCTCAGCAGCGCGGGTATCGCTGGCAAGGCTTTGCCATCTGCTACGGCACTGGGCTGTGGCCCTGGCTGATCATCAGCTCGCTGCTCGGCCTGCTGCTCAGCCATGCGTTGTGGGGCTGGACGCTGGACGGTGGTGCCTGGCAGCCGACCTTCGTCGCCTTCGTCTCGCTGCCGGCGGCCATGGTCCTGCTGTTTGGCGGTGGTTGGCGCGTCGCGATCAATGGCGCGCTGCTCGGTGCCGTGTTGGTGACGCCGGCCAGCCTGCTGCTGGTCAACTACCTGTGCTACCCGCTGCAGTTGCCGGTGGTGATCGGCAATGTCAGTGGCATGGCCCTGGCCAGTGTGCTGGCGTTCCTGCTGTGCAAGCGCTGTCCGGTGCTGGTTCGCGATGGACAGCACCCAGTGGTCGCCGCGACGGCCAGCCATCCCGACTATGGTGTGGTCTGGACCCTGCGTCGGGTACTGGCCGATTTCAGCGAAGCGCCGTTCTTTGGTAATGAACTGGCCAGCCTCGGCTTGCTGCTGGGCGTATTGCTGGCTTATGCCTTGGCCCCGGCGGCACCGGCCTACGGATCGCAACTGGTGCTGCAGATGGTGGCCGGGCAGGCATTGGCATCGCTGGTTGGTGTGCTGTTCTGGCGGCGGCAATGGCAAGAACGGGGCTGGTATCCGACCTATATTCCCATCGTGTCGATCGTGCCCGCGGCAGTGCTGACACTGGGCGGCAGCTGGCAGGTGATCGTCGCCAGCGCAGTGCTCGGCGCGCTGATCGCGCCACCGCTTGCCATGGCCATCAGCCAGCGTCTGCCAGGCTACATGCACGGCTATATCGGCAATGTCCTGTCCATGGCCATCAGCACCCTGGGCATCGTGCCCCTGGTCGGCCTGCTTGCGGGGGGTAACTCATGACATCACCACGTGTATCGATCGCCAGCCTGGGCGGCACTGTCAGCATGCAATCCGGGGTGCCGGGGCAGGGTGTGACACCCCGGCTCGATTGCGCCGCGCTATTGGCGTCCCTGCCGCAACTGCAGGCACTGGCGCAGATCAGCACCGCCACGTTATGCCTGGTGCCGAGCGCCTCGCTGGCGTTCAGCGACATGCTGGATGCGTTGGCCTGGGCAAGCGCGCAAGTGCACGCGGGGGCCCAGGCCGTGGTCCTCACCCAAGGCACCGATACGCTGGAGGAGACCGCGTATTTCCTCGACCTGCTGTGGCCCCATGACACCCCGCTGATCCTGACCGGCGCCATGCGTTCGGCCAGCCAGCCGGGCGCGGATGGTCCGGCGAATCTGCTGGCGGCGGTGCAGGTGGCAATCGCCGATGGCAGCCGGGGGCGTGGCGTGCTGGTGGTGATCAACGACCAGATCCACCTGGCCGCGCGGGTGCGCAAGACTGCCAGCCTGGCGATGGCGGCCTTCGAGTCGCCCGGCGCTGGGGTGATAGGGGAGGTTGTGGAGGGCAGACCACTTTATCGCCAGGCTGCCACGCCACGGCGGGTGTTGCCCCTGCCGGCGCAGGTGGATCACCAGGTCGTCCTGCTGGAGGCCTGTCTCGATGCCGATACGAGGCTGCTGCAAGCGCTCGGAGGCCTGGGCTATTCAGGGCTGGTGGTTGCCGGATTTGGCGCTGGCCATGTCTCCGAGGTCTGGGCCGAGGCGTTGGGGAGCATCGCCGGCAACATGCCGGTGATTATCGCCACCCGCACTGGCAATGGCCCGACAGCCCTGGGGACCTACGGATTCATCGGCGGCGAGATCGACCTGCAGGACCGGGGCCTGCACATGGCCGGCTGGCTCTGCCCGCGCAAGTGCCGACTCTTGCTGTGGCTGCTGATCGGCACCGGGCGGCAGGCCGACCTGGCGCACTGGCTGCAGCAATAGTCCGATGCCCGTTCCCTTGATGGGAGCGGGCAGGCGTTGCCTGTGCTAGGGTGCACGCAAATTTCCACCCTAGGACACCCGCCCATGCTCCCCGCGCTCAGCGAAAAAGAACTCGACCGTCTCGAAGACCTGCTGATCACCTACGGCAACGACTATTCGGTGCTCAACCTCGCCGAGCTCAACGGTTTCTTCACCGCTCTGGCCAGCTCCCCTAGCAAGGTCAATCCCGAGCAATGGCTGCCCTCCGTCGCCGGCGGCAAGGTGCCGAAGTTCAAGAAGCCCGCCCATGAAGAGGCCTACACCGCGTTGATGCTGCGTTACGCCAGCCAGGTGGCGCAAGAGCTGGCCGACGACATTGAGCACTTCGAACCGCTGTTCGAGGAGAGCGAAGGCGAGGAAGGTCCGGCGATCATTCTCGAGGAGTGGTGCTTCGGCTACATGCGCGGTACCCAGGTGGCCGAGTGGAGTGAGCTGCCGCCGGAGCAGGATCGTCTGCTCAAGGCCATTTCCCTGCATGGGCTGGAAGACAACTTCGAGTTGCTCGACTCGATGAGCTTCGATGAGCTCCAGGCCTGTGTGCCGCTGGTGGTCGAGGCGGCGCGGGGGTTGTATCAGTACCAGAAGCAGCACCGTCATTGAGGTCGTAAGCGCGGGCGGGTGGGAGCGAGCTTGCCCCGTGATTGTGATTATTCCACCTGCCGAAATACTGGATTGCTCCCGGCACTGATTCTGCTGCCAGCCGATCCAGTGCAGCATGTCCTCCAGCAGCGCCACTCCCGGCGCTGATCCGGAGCCCCGCACATGCCAAGCCCGATCAAGCTGTACAACTTCCCCAAGTCTGGCCACGCCCACCGCATCGAGCTGATGCTGTCGCTGCTCGAACTGCCCACCGAGCTGGTCTTCGTCGACCTGGCCAAGGGCGAGCACAAGCAGCCAGAATTTCTCGCCATCAACCCCTTCGGCCAGGTGCCGGTGATCGATGACAACGGCATCGTCATCGCCGATTCCAACGCCATCCTGGTCTACCTGGCCAAGGCCTACGGCGGTGAGCGCTGGTTGCCTGCGGATCCGGTCGGTGCCGCCCGTGTGCAGCGCTGGTTGTCGGTCGCGGCGGGTCCCCTGGCCTTCGGCCCGGCAGCGGCACGTCTGGTGACGGTGTTCGGTGCCTCGTTCAACACCGATGAAGTCATCGGCCGTGCCCACACCCTGCTCAAGGTGATCGACGCCGAACTGGCCAAGGGCCCGTTCCTGGTCGGTGACCAGGCGACCATCGCCGATATCGCCAACTACTCGTACATCGCCCACGCGCCGGAAGGCAACGTGTCGCTGGAGCCGTACCCCAACGTGCGCGCCTGGCTGGCCCGTGTCGAGGCGCTGCCAGGCTTTGTGCCGATGCCACGTACGGTCATCGGTTTGCAGACCACCCTCTGAATCCCGAGGAATGCCGCCATGCAATCGCCCTGGCATGCAGGTGAAAAACAGCTGCAGGAGCACGTCGGTGTTGCAGAGCGCATGGAGGCGTTCGGGCAGAAGGTCATCCGTGACTTCATGCCCGACCAGCATCGCACGTTCTACCAGCAGCTGCCGTTCATGGTGGCCGGTGCCGTGGACGCCGCAGGCAAACCCTGGGCGACGCTGCTCGAAGGCCCGGAAGGCTTCGTCAGCTCGCCCGATCCACGGCAACTTTTGATCGGCGTCGATCTCGCCAGCGACGATCCGGCCACGCCCGGCCTGGTGGCGGGTGGCGCCATCGGCCTGCTGGGGATCGAGCTGCACACGCGGCGGCGCAATCGCCTCAATGGCCTGATCCGCAGGGCCAGCGCCGACCAGCTGGAGGTGGTGGTCGAGCAATCCTTCGGCAACTGCCCGCAGTACATCCAGCTGCGCGAGTACACCCGCGTCGACGAGCCGCCGCAGGAGCGCCGGGATTCAGCGGCGCTCGATGCCGCAACCCGCGCGATGATCGAAAGCGCCGACACCTTCTTTGTCGCCAGCTACGTCGATCAGGACGCTGGCCAGCGCTCGGTGGACGTGTCCCATCGCGGTGGCCGGCCTGGTTTCGTCAGGGTCGAGGGCAATCGCCTGACGATTCCTGACTACGCCGGCAACCTGCATTTCAATACCCTCGGCAATCTGCTGGTCAACCCGGTCGCTGGCCTGCTGTTCGTCGACTTCACCACGGGCGATGTGCTGCAGGTTTCCGGGCGTACCGAGGTCATGCTCGACAGCCCGCTGATCAGCGCCTTCGAAGGCGCCGAGCGGATCTGGACCCTGGACATCGAGCAGGTGGTGCTGCGCCGGGCTGCCGTGTCGCTGCGCTGGGCCTTCCAGGAATACGCACCCACCAGCCTGATGACCGGCACCTGGCGCGAAGCCGAGCAGCGCCTGCAACAGCGCGAACGGCAGCGCCAATGGCTGACTTGGCGGGTACTGCACATCGAGCAGGAGAGTCGCGATATCCGCTCGTTCCATCTGCAACCCGAGGATGGCGCCGCAGTGGCCTTCGCCCCTGGCCAGCATATTCCCGTGCGTTTGCGCATCGATGGGGAGGCGCCGCTGATCCGTACCTATAGCCTGTCCAGCGCGCCGTCCGATGGCTTCCTGCGCATCAGCGTCAAGGCGCAGGGGCCGGCGTCACGCTATCTGCACCAACAGGTGAAGGTCGGCGATCGGCTGGAGGTGCGCCAGCCCATGGGCAGCTTCACCCTGGATCAGCAGAGCGACCGGCCCCTTGTGCTGATCGGTGCGGGCGTCGGCATCACCCCGTTGATCGCCATGCTCCGCGAGCAGCTGGCGAAAGGGCGGGGGCGGCGCATCCACCTGTTCCATGGCGGGCGCACACTGGGCGACCTGCCGTTCCAGCAGGAGCTTGCTGCGCTCCAGCAAAACGCCAATGGCTTGCTGAGCATCCATCGTGCCCTGAGTCAGCCCGAGCCCTCGGCCGTGCCAGGGCATGACTACCAATTCGCCAGCCGCCTGAGCATCGAGCAGATCAAGGCCACGCTGGCATTGGACGACTACGACTTCTACCTCTGCGGCCCCGCCAGCTTCACCCAGGATCTGTACGAAGGCCTGCGCGGCGTGCATGTACCCGACGCCCGCATCCATGCCGAAGCCTTCGGCCCCTCGACCCTGCGCCGCCACACCGACGACAACCAGCCGACGCTGCAGCAGCCCCCACCCGCCAGCGAACCGGTGCCGGTGTACTTCGCCAGCTCCGCCAAGGAAGCGCGTTGGGCGCCGGACAGCGGCACGCTGCTGGAACTGGCGGAAAGCCGTGGCCTGTCGCCGGACTTCAGTTGCCGAGGAGGCTCCTGCGGTACCTGCAGGACCAAATTGGTCAGCGGCCAGGTCCACTACCCGAACCCGCCCGCGGAGTTGCCCGAGCCCGGCAGCGTGCTGATCTGCTGCGCCATTCCTGCCCAGGCCGAGGACGGCGTGCAGCCCCTGGTACTGGAGCTCTAGCGTGACCACGGCGATAATCGCCCCACGACAACGCGTGGGGCGCGGCATGGACCAGATCCACCTGATGAAAGTGTTCGTGGCCGTGGGCGAGCTGGAAAGCTTTGCCGCCGCCGCCCGCCGCCTGGCCATCTCGCCGGCGGCGGTGACCCGCGCCGTCAGCGCTCTGGAGGAACAGCTCGGGGTCAAGCTGCTGCTGCGCACCACCCGCAGCGTGCGCCTGACCGAGGCCGGCGGGCGCTACCTGGAGGACACCCGGCACATCCTCGCCAGCATCATCGAGGCCAACGAAGCCGCCGCCGGCATCAACGCTGCGCCCAAGGGCGACCTGGCTGTGACCGCGCCGATCCTGTTCGGCAAGAAGTTCGTCATGCCGTGCATCGTCCGTTACCTGCAGCAGTACCCCGAGGTGGATGTGTCGGCGTACTTTCTCGACCGCGTGGTGAACCTGGTGGAGGAGGGCATGGACGTGGCGGTGCGCATCGGCCAGTTGCCCGATTCGGGCCTCAAGGCGTTGCGCGTGGGCAGGATGCGCCGATTGCTGTGCGCCTCGCCCGAATACCTCGAACGCCACGGCACGCCGCGTCATCCCTCGGAATTGCAGAAGCACGAAGTGATCGCCGCCGGAACCCTGTCACCGCGCACGGACTGGCGCTTCGGTGCCATCGACGACCCGACGCTGATCCGCATGAAGCCGCGCCTGACCGTGACCAGCAACGACGCCGCCATCGCCGCGGCCAGTGCCGGGCTTGGGATTGCTCGGCTGCTGTCGTACCAGGTGGCGGATGAAGTGGCGGCCGGGCGCTTGCAGGTGATCCTGGCTGAATATGAGGAAGCGCCGTGGCCGATCCATATCCTGCATCGGGAGAGCAAATATGGCTCGACCAAGGTGCGGACCTTTATCGATATGTTGGCCGAGCATTTGCGTAGCCAGGTGCACTTGGCCTGATCCAGATAGCTGGGGCTGCTGCGCAGCCCTTTCGCGGCACAAGGCCGCTCCTACAGGAGAACGCGCATCTCTCTGTAGGCAGTCT
>NZ_JAZDCT010000069.1:0-6074 GCF_036324045.1 Pseudomonas carassii
GCCACCAGTTCGCCGAAAAGGGCTTTGCCGCCGTGGTGATGGACGAACTGTGCGCCGAGGCCGACCTCACCCGCGGGGCCCTGCACCACCATTTTGGCGGCAAGGCTGGGCTGTTCACCGCTGTGGTGCAGCACCTGCTCGAGGAGATCAACCAGGCGATCGATGCCCGCTACGCCACTCATGACGACCCGTGGGAGGGCTATATCGACACCTGCCTGTACTACTACGACCTGCTGCACGAGCCGGCCCTGCGCCGCATCCTGCTGCAAGACGCCCCCGGGGTGCTCGGCCCTCGGCTGCGCGAACTGGAGGAAGCCAGCTACATCGGGCCCATGGCCCAAGGGCTGGTGGAGTTGCAGCAGGCCGGCAGGCTGCGCGCCTTCGACGCCGTGGCCATGGCCCACCTGATCAATGGCGCGATGGGCGACAGCGGCATGTGGGTGATTGCCCAGGACGATCCGCAGGCGGCGGCGGAGCGGGTCAAGGGGGCGTTGCGCTGTTTGCTGGAGGGGTTGCAGGTTTGAGCGCTTACTCATCACTACAGGGGTAAGCGCCGCTCCCACACGGGGAAACGCACAGCCTATAGGATCTTGCACGAAACAAAATGTACTAACTTGTTAATTAGCTTGCTAAGGGCTTAAACTTCTCGCATTCCACCTGCGAGATCCCTGGCATGAAAGACTCACCCCGCGCCGCTGGCGCCTCAACCTTCGTCCTGGTCGGCCTGGGCGTCGTCATCGCCCTGCTCGGCCTGCTCCTGGCCGCCGGCGGCATCAAGCTGGCCGGCCTGGGCGGTTCCTGGTACTTCCTGGTCGGCGGCATGACCATGGCCATCGCCGGCCTGCTCATCGCCCGCCGCAAGCCGGCTGGCGCCTGGCTGTACGCGGTGTTTCTCGCCGGCACCGCCGTCTGGGCCGTGGCCGACGCCGGGCTGGTGTTCTGGCCGCTGTTCTCGCGGCTGTTCATGTTCGCCGCCATCGGCCTGGTGGTGGCGCTGGTGTATCCGCAACTGGTCCTACGCCCTGCGCGTGGCGCCTATGGCGTCGCCGGCCTGCTGGGCGTGGCGCTGGTGATCGCCGCCGGCAACATGTTCGTCGCCCATCCCAGCGTCGCCCCCACCGGCAAGGGCCCGGGCCTGACGCCAGTGGAACCCGGCCAGCAGCAGAAGGACTGGGCCCACTACGGCAACACCGAGGGCGGCAGCCGCTTCGCCGCGCTGGACCAGATCAACCGTGGCAACGTCGACCAGCTCAAGGTGGCCTGGACCTACCACACCGGTGACGTCGCCCTCAGCGACGGCAATGGCGCCGAAGACCAGCTCACCCCACTGCAAGTAGGCGACAAGGTGTTCATCTGCACCCCGCACAACAACCTGATCGCCCTCGACGCCGACACCGGCAAGGAGCTGTGGAAGAACGCCATCAATGCCCAGTCCAAGGTCTGGCAACGCTGCCGTGGCCTGGCCTACTTCGACGCCGGCGCGCCGATCGTCCAGCCGTCACAGCCCGACAGCACCCCGGTCAGCGTGGCCCGCGTGCCAGCCAGCGCCAACTGCCAACGCCGCCTGCTGACCAACACCATCGATGCCCGCCTGATCGCGGTCGATGCCGACACCGGCGCGTTCTGCGAAGGCTTCGGCGACAACGGCCAGGTCGACCTCAAGGCCGGCCTGGGCAATGTGCCGGACTCTTACTACCAGCTGTCCTCGGCACCGCTGATGGCCGGCACCACCGTGGTGGTCGGCGGCCGCGTCGCCGACAACGTCCAGACTGACATGCCCGGCGGCGTGATCCGTGGCTTCGATGTGATCACCGGCGCCCAGCGCTGGGCCTTCGACCCGGGCAACCCGCAGGACCGCGACGCCCCGCAAGGCGACCGGACCTACGTGCGCAGCACCCCCAACAGCTGGGCACCGATGTCGTACGACCCGGCGATGAACACCCTGTTCCTGCCGATGGGCTCTTCGTCCACCGACATCTACGGTGTCGAACGCAACGCGCTGGACCACACCTACGGCGCTTCGGTGCTGGCCCTGGACGCCACCACGGGCAACCAGAAGTGGGTGTACCAGACCGTGCACAACGACCTCTGGGACTTCGACCTGCCGATGCAGCCGAGCCTGATCGACTTCACCAAGGATGACGGCAACAGCGTGCCCGCGCTGGTGATCGGTACCAAGGCCGGGCAGATCTACGTGCTCGACCGCGCCACCGGCAGGCCGCTGACCCAGGTCGACGAAGTAGCGGTGAAGCCGGGCAACATCCCCAACGAGCCGTATTCGCCGACCCAGCCGAAGTCGGTGGGCATGCCGCAGATCGGCGCGCAGACCCTGACCGAATCGGACATGTGGGGCGCCACCCCGTACGACCAGCTGCTGTGCCGCATCGACTTCAAGAAGATGCGCTACGACGGCCTGTACACCGCGCCCGGCACCGACCTGTCGCTGAGCTTCCCGGGCTCGCTGGGCGGCATGAACTGGGGCAGCCTCTCCACCGACCCGGTGCATGGCTTCATCTTCGTCAATGACATGCGCCTGGGCCTGTGGATCCAGATGATCCCGTCGCAGAACCAGGGCGCGGCGGCGGGCGGCGGCGAGGCGCTGAACACCGGCATGGGCGCGGTACCGCTCAAGGGCACGCCATACGCGGTGAACAAGAACCGCTTCCTGTCGGTGGCCGGTATTCCGTGCCAGGCGCCGCCGTTCGGCACCCTCACTGCCATCGACATGAAGACCCGGCAGATCGCCTGGCAGGTGCCGGTCGGCACCGTCGAGGACACCGGTCCCCTGGGTATCCGCATGCACCTGCCGATCAAGATCGGCCTGCCGACCCTCGGCGGCACCCTGTCCACCCAGGGTGGCCTGGTGTTCATCGCCGGCACCCAGGACTTCTACCTGCGCGCCTACGACAGCGGCAACGGCAACGAGATCTGGAAGGCCCGCCTGCCGGTCGGCAGCCAGGGCGGCCCGATGACCTACGTGTCGCCGAAAACCGGCAAGCAGTACGTGGTGGTCACCGCCGGTGGTGCGCGCCAGTCGACCGATCGTGGCGACTACGTCATTTCCTACGCCCTGCCGTAAATCGCCGGCCTCATCGCGGGGCAAGTCGCAGCGGCGGTGCGCCGATGCGACTTGCCCCGCGATGGCTTCTACCCTTGAGTCCAGGAATATCGCAATGCGCTCCCGCCTCCCCTCCACACTGCTGCTGGCCTTGGCCAGCACCACCGCCCTCGCCGACGGCGACCTGCTCACCCGCAACACTCTGACCGGCGATTGGGGCGGCCTGCGCCACCAGCTCGCGGCAGACGGCATCACCTTCAGCGGCGACTACAGCGGCGAGACCGCCTACAACGCCCATGGCGGCCTGCACCGCTCGGCCCGCTACTCGCAGAACCTCAAGCTCGGCGTGCAGTTCGACCTGTCGAAGCTGTACGGCCTGGACAACGGCGGCAAGGTCCAGCTGACCGTCAACGACCGCCGCGGCAACAGCGCCTCGGAGGACCTGGTGGGCAACCGCCTGCCGATCCAGGAAAACTACGGCGGCCTCTACACCCGCCTGACCGAGCTCAGCTACGAGCGCAACCTGTCGCCCACGCTTAACTTCAAGCTCGGCTACATGGCCATGGGCAATGATCTCGGCGGCCTGGACAGCGGCATCCTGTGCAACTTCATGAACGCCGGCTTCTGCGGTCACCCGCTGAACATGTCCGGCGGCAGTGGCTGGACCAACTACCCCAACGCCCACCTCGGCGCGCGGGTGAAATATGACCTGACGCCCGACTGGCAACTGCGGGTGGCGGCGTTCAATGTCGATCCCGAGAGCAACGGCAATGCCAGCCGGGCCTGGCACCTGGGGCCCAAGCACACCACCGGCACCGTGGTCCCGGTGGAGCTGGTGTACAAGCTGCGCGGCGAACTGCCGGGCGAGTACAAGCTCGGTTACTACTACGACAGCTCGAACGTAAAGCGCATCGGCAGCAACGAGGAAGTCGCCGGCCGTGGCGGGCATTACCTGCTGGTCGACCAGGCCATGTGGAACGACCCGGTATTGCCCGGGCGCAGCCTGCATGCCTTCGGCCAGTACTCGGCCTCGAGCAAGGCCGCCTCGCCGTTCACCAAGTGGTATGGCGCGGGGGTGGTTTTGTACAAACCGTTCGAAGGCCGGCCGCGGGATACCGTCGCGCTGGGGTATGGCCGCGCAGTGCCGAATCCACGCAGCCGCGCGGTGCTGGAAGATGCGACTGTCGATGCCGGGCAGCCCTTCCCGAACCTCGACAGCGCCGAGCAACTGGTCGAGCTGAGCTATGGCTACCAGGCCACCGCGTGGCTGAACCTGCGACCGGATGTGCAGTACATCATCGAGCCGGGGGCGTTTTCCGGGAAGGCCATCGACAACGCGCTGGTGTTCGGCTTGCAGGTCAAGGCGACCTTCTGACCACAGAATTGGCGAGCTCTGTAGGAGCGGCCTTGTGCCGCGAAAGGGCTGCGCAGCAGCCCCTGGGTTTTAGCGTTATAGCATCAACCGCCGGGGCTGCCATGCAGCCCTTTCGCGGCACAAGGCCGCTCCTACAGGTCGGCGTTGACGCGCATAGCTTTTTCCTGCCCAGCAACCACATATTTACTAATTTCCCCGCCCCGCCCCCTGTCCCAGTATCTGGCGCAACTACAACAACAAAGAGCGGGGAAACTGTCATGAGTGCAAGTGCGTCCGTGCCTGCCAGCGTGCAGCACGATCAAGCCGGCTTTCGCCGGGTCCTGGGGCTGGGGTCGCTGCTGGCGGTGGCCGTGGGCCTGGTGGTGTCGCAAGGGGTGATGGTGATGATGCTACAGGGGGTCGGCGCCGCCGGCCTGGGCTTCATCGTGCCGTTGGGGCTGGCCTACCTGCTGGCCCTGAGCTACGCCTTTTCCTTCTCCGAACTGGCCCTGCTGGTGCCACGCGCCGGCAGCCTGTCGAGCTACACCGAAGTGGCGCTGGGGCACTTCCCGGCGATCCTGGCGACCTTCTCCGGCTACGTGGTGGTGGCCATGTTCGCCCTGTCGGCCGAGCTGCTGTTGCTCGACCTGATCGTCGGCAAGGTCTACCCCGGGGTGTTCCCGCAATACTCGGTGGCCTTTGGCGTGCTCGCACTGTTCACCGGCCTCAACCTGATGGGCATCGACATCTTCGCCAAGCTGCAAAGCGCCATGGCCGTGGTCATGGTGATCGTACTGCTGATCCTCGGCGTCGCCGCGATCAGCGAAGGGCATGCCGAAGGGGTCACCACCACCCTGCTGCAGGGCGACTGGAACCCCATGGGCGCCGGTGTGCTGGCGCTGACCGCCATGGCCGTGTGGGGCTTCGTCGGCGCCGAGTTCGTCTGCTCGCTGGTGGAAGAAACCCGCAAGCCCGAGCGCAACATTCCGCGTTCGATGATCATCGGCCTGACCGTGATCTTCGCCACCATCGGCCTGTACGGCCTGGGTGCATTGTTCCTGATACCCCGCGAAGCCCTGAGCAGCGACGCCCTGCCCCACTACCTGTTCGCCACCACGGTGTTCGGCAAGACCGGCGAGGTGTTCCTGGTGATCGCCGCGGTGACCGCCACCTGCAGCACCCTCAACACGTCGCTGGCGGCCATTCCGCGCATGCTCTACGGCATGGCCTGCAACGGCCAGGCGTTCCCCCAGTTCAAGCAGCTCAGCCCGCGGGCGCGCACGCCCTGGGTAGCCGTGCTGTTCGTGGCGGCGATCACCGGCCTGCCGATCCTGCTGATGGGGCAGGACGCCGCGGCGATCAACCTGTTGCTGCTGGCCGCCGCGCTGGCCTGGCTGCTGGCGTACATCATCGTGCACCTGGACGTGATCGCCCTGCGCCATCGCTATCCTCATCTGGAGCGGCCATTCCGTACACCGTTCTACCCACTGCCGCAGCTGTTCGGCATTGCTGGGATGCTGTACGCGATCTGGCATGCCTCGCCCAGCCCGGAGATGAACCTGAAGGTCTTCGGTACGGCGGGGGTGGTACTGGCAGTGGTGTCGCTGATTGCCGTCGTGTGGATCAAGGGGGTAATGAAGAAACCGTTGTTCAGGCCTGAGC
>NZ_JAZDCT010000070.1:0-5542 GCF_036324045.1 Pseudomonas carassii
CGCGATGGCGCCGATTACTTGCCGGTCCACTCCTTGACCCGCTCCGGATGCTTGGCCACCCAGTCCTTGGCCGCAGCCTCCGGCTTGGCGCCTTCCTGGATCGCCAACATCACTTCGCCAATCTCGTCTTTGGACTGCCACTGGAACTTCTTCAGGAACTCGGCCACTTCCGGCGCCTTGCTTGCCAGCTCCTTGCTGCCGATGCTGTTGACCGTCTCGGCGGCACCGTACACGCCCTTGGGATCCTCGAGGAACTTGAGCTTCCACTTGGCGAACATCCAGTGCGGCACCCAGCCGGTCACGGCGATGGACTGCTGCTTGGCGTAGGAGCGGCCCAGCTCGGCGGTCATCGCCGCACCGGAACTGGCCGTCAGTTTGTAGCCGGTCAGGTCGTAGTCCTTGATGGCCTGCTCGGTCTTGAGCATGACCCCGGAGCCGGCATCGATGCCGACGATCTTGTTCTTGAAGCTGGTATCAGTCTTGAGGTCGGTGATGCTGTTGGCCTTGACGTACTCGGGAACGATCAGGCCGATCTTCGCGTCCTTGAAGTTCGGCCCGTAGTCGACGACGTTGTCCTTGTTCTTGGCCCAGTACTCGCCATGGGTCACCGGCAGCCAGGCCGAGAGCATGGCGTCGAGCTTGCCGGTGGCCACGCCCTGCCACATGATCCCGGTGGCCACGGCCTGCAGCTTCACGTCGTAGCCAAGCTTCTGCCTGATCACCTCGGCGGCCACGTTGGTGGTGGCCACGCTGTCCGACCAGCCGTCCACGTAACCGATGCTCACTTCCTTGGCCATGGCCTGCGCAGTGCTCATGGTCAATACCAGGGCGGCGCCCACACTCAGGAAACGTCGTACTCTTGTAAAAGTCGCCATCAAAGCATCCCCTCGTCAGGTCTTGGAGAGAGCATCATCGACCTGCCCCCGCGCACGACCTGCTCTGTCAGCGACCTCCAGCGAACGATCAGCGACAGCACTGTGCCATTAACGCCATGCCACCCGAGCGGCCTGCGCGATCCTTGCATGCCAAAGGCTTGGCGCCGGTCATTTGCGGCTATCATCTAGCCCTTTGCGCTTGCCGACGGACCGCCCGATGCCCAGTAACACCCGACTGCTCCTGCCTGCGTACCTGCTCGCCTGCCTGCTCGCCCTCATCGGGCTGTGGGCGCTCTGGTACGGCCTCGGCAAGCCGGTGCCCCTACCCGATGCGGCGAGCCCGACGCACAAGCTGCAGTGCGCGTCCTACACCCCGTTCGACAAGGACCAGTCGCCGTTCGACCAGCCGTTTCGCCTGCGCCCGGCGCGCATGGACGCCGACCTGGCGCTGCTGAGCGAGCGATTTCAGTGCATCCGCACCTATTCGATGACCGGCCTTGAGGCCATCCCGGTGCTGGCCCGCAAGCACGGCCTGAAGGTGATGCTCGGCGCCTGGGTCAACGCCAGTCCGGTGGACACCGACAAGGAAATCGAACTGCTTATCGCCGCGGCCAACGCCAACCCCGACGTGGTCAGCGCGGTGATCGTCGGCAACGAGGCGCTACTGCGCAAGGAAGTCACCGGCGAGCGCCTGGCCGGGCTGATCAAGAAAGTGAAAAGCCAGGTGAAAGTGCCGGTGACCTACGCCGACGTCTGGGAGTTCTGGCTGCAACACCCGCAGATCGCACCGGAGGTGGATTTCCTCACCATCCACCTGTTGCCCTACTGGGAGGACGACCCGCGTGGCATCGATGCGGCGCTGACCCATGTGGCTGAGGTGCGCCAGGTGTTCGGCAACCGCTTCGCACCCAAGGACGTCCTGATCGGCGAGACCGGCTGGCCCAGCGAAGGACGCCAGCGCGAGACAGCGGAGCCGAGTCGGGTCAATGAGGCACGTTTCATTCGCGGCTTCGTCGCCCTGGCCGAGGCCAACGACTGGCGCTACAACCTGATCGAGGCCTTCGACCAGCCCTGGAAGCGCGCCAGTGAAGGCGCCGTGGGCGGCTACTGGGGACTGTACGATGCCGACCGCCAGGACAAGGGCGTGCTCGAAGGGCCGGTGAGCAACCTGGCGCTGTGGCCGCAGTGGTTGCTGGCCAGCGTGTTGCTGATGCTGGCGGCCCTGGCCCTGGCCGGTCGCCCGGCAAGCCACCGCGCCGCTTTGCTGCTGCCGTTGCTGGCGGCCCTGGGTGCCGGCAGCCTGGGGCTGTGGGGGGAACTGATGCGCACCAATGCGCGCTTTGCCGGGGAATGGTTGTGGGCAGTGGCCCTGGCCGGCTTGAACCTGTTGGTGCTGGCCCATGGCGCGCTGGCCCTGGCCCGTCGAGACGGCTGGCGTCAGCGGCTGTTCAGCTGGCTCGAGGCGCATGCGGGTACATGGTTGCTGGCCGCAGGATTCGCCGCGGCAGTGAGCATGCTGGCGATGGTGTTCGACCCGCGCTATCGCAGCTTCCCCAGCGCCGCGTTGCTGCTGCCGGCGGTGGTCTATCTGCTGCGGCCGGTGCCGGCGCGGCGGGCGGAGGTGGCGTTGCTGGCCTTTATCGTGGGCGCAGGAGTGGCACCGCAGTTATTCCAGGAAGGGTTGGCGAATCGACAGGCCTGGGGCTGGGCGGTGGTCAGCGTGTTAATGGTTGGCGCGTTGTGGCGAAGCTTGCGCAAAGCCTGATGGCCGCACCAGCCGCAACCCCGCCAGCACCACGGCAAACACCGCGATGCTGGCGGTATACAGCACCAGCGCCGGAATCCCGAACAGCAGCGCCAGCGCCGCCAGCCACCACCCGCCTCGGCCAGGCACCAGTTGGCAGACCAACGCCAACCCCAACGCCCCCCAGGCAATGACCTGGAAATGTATCCCCAAGCCCAGCAGCGAACGCACCTGGCATTGCCAGACCTCCCCCGGCACGCTGCACAGCCCGACCCACCGGGCGTCTTCCATCAACCCATAACGCACGCCGTAGCTGGCCACCAGCCACAGCGGCAGGAACAGCAACAGGGCAACGACCGGCCACCAACGCGCCATGCGGATCTCCAATAGCGGTAATCGAAACGTTGCATGATCGCCCAGGGGCCGAGACAAGGCAAAATCATGGCCCTGCAGCTATGTTGCACAAGACAAACGTTGTCCGGCGCGGCAACATCTTGTGCGACGAACGACAGGGCAACGGGCAACTTTGTCCGACATGCCGTGGTCCTAGTGTCCTGTCTCGGAAATAAGCTGTTCACTTTTGACGGCGTCTTGGGCGCCCGGCCGGCGTTGCCACTCGTCAAAAGAGAACGTATTTCCGAGACAGGACACTAGCCTGCGTATTGCACGACCTTGCGTTTTCCTTGGGGGACTACATGCTTCGATCTTTGCGCCTCGCCGCCCTGCTCGGCGGCCTGCTCCTGGCTGCGGCCGCATCGGCGCGGGATATCGACGCGGCGAGCTACGGCTATCCGTTGACCAACCCGTTCGAGGCGACCATCGCCACCACGCCGCCGGAGCAGCGCCCGACGCTGCCCAGCGACGACGACATCGACCAGGCCGACTACAGCCTCACCCTGCGCCCGGAGCGCGAGTTCACCCTGCCCGACAATTTCTGGTCGGTGAAGAAGCTGCGCTACCGCCTGGCCAAACAGGACCACGAAGCGCCGTTGATCTTCCTGATCGCCGGTACCGGCGCGCCCTATTCCAGCAGCATCAACGAGTACTTGAAGAAACTGTTCTACCAGGCCGGCTACCACGTGGTGCAGCTGTCGTCGCCGACCAGCTGGGACTTCATGAGCGCCGCCTCGCGCTTCGCCACCCCCGGGGTAACCAGCGAAGATGCCAAGGACCTGTACCGGGTCATGCAGGCGGTGCGCGCCCAGCAGGCACACCTGCCGGTCAGCGAGTACTACCTCACCGGCTACAGCCTCGGGGCGCTGGACGCGGCGTTCGTCAGCAAGCTCGACGAAACCCGCCAGAGCTTCAACTTCAAGCGCGTGCTGCTGCTCAACCCGCCGGTCAACCTGTACACCTCGATCACCAATCTGGACAAGCTGGTACAGACCCGGGTCAAGGGCATCGACCGCAGCACCACCTTCTACGAGTTGATGCTGGAGAAACTCACCCGCTACTTCCAGGACAAGGGCTACATCGACCTCAACGAAGCGCTGCTGTATGACTTCCAGAAATCGCGGGAGCACCTGTCCAACGAACAGATGGCCATGCTCATCGGCACCTCGTTCCGCTTCTCGGCCGCCGACATCGCCTTCACCTCCGACCTGATCAACCGCCGCGGCCTGATCATTCCGCCGAAATTCCCGATCACCGAGGGCAGCAGCCTGGAGCCGTTCTTCAAACGGGCGCTGCAGTGTGATTTCGACTGCTACCTGACCGAGCAGGTGATCCCCATGTGGCGGGCGCGCACCGACGGTAACAGCCTGCTGCAACTGGTCGACCAGGTGAGCCTGTACGCGCTGGAAGACTACCTGCGCGCCAGCCCCAAGATCGCCGTGATGCACAACGCCGACGACGTGATCCTCGGCCCCGGCGACATCGGTTTCCTGCGCCGGGTGTTCGGCGAACGGCTGACGCTCTACCCCCATGGCGGCCATTGCGGCAACCTCAACTACCGCGTCAACAGCGACGCCATGCTGGAGTTCTTCCGTGGTTAACAGACTGCTGCTCGTCACCGCCCTGCTCGCCAGCGGCTGCGCCCTGGCCGAGGAAGTTGCGCCGCGTGCCAGCGTGGTCGAGGCCGACAAGACCGAAACCCTCACCGTGGAGGCTGACGGTTTCGTCGATCCGCTGCGCGAGCTCAAGTTCAACCCTGGCCTTGACCAGCGCGAGTTCGAACGCTCGACCCTGGCCGCGCTGAACATCTACGACCCACTGGAATCGTTGAACCGGCGCATCTACCACTTCAACTACCGCTTCGACCAGTGGGTATTCCTGCCAGTGGTCGACGGCTACCGCTATGTCACGCCCGGTTTCGTGCGCACCGGGGTGAGCAACTTCTTCAACAACCTGGGCGACGTGCCCAACCTGTTCAACAGCGTGCTGCAGCTCAAGCCCAAGCGTTCAGCAGAGATCACTGCGCGGCTGATGTTCAACACCATCATCGGTGTCGGCGGCCTATGGGACCCGGCGACCAAGATGGGCCTGCCCCGCCAGAGCGAGGACTTCGGCCAGACCCTGGGCTTCTACGGGGTGCCGGACGGGCCATACCTGATGCTGCCGATCCTCGGGCCGTCGAACCTGCGCGATACCACCGGGCTGGTGGTCGACTACGTGGGGGAAAAGGAGATCAACTACCTGAACGTGCCCGACACCGCCAGCGACCATCCGGAGCTCACCGTGCTGCGGGCGGTGGACAAGCGCTACACCACCAACTTCCGCTACGGACAGACCAACTCGCCGTTCGAGTACGAAAAGCTGCGGTACGTGTATACCCAGGCGCGCAAGTTGCAGATTGCCGAATAAGGCCCCCACGATCCCCTGTAGGAGCGGCCTTGTGCCGCGAAAGGGCCGCACCGCGGCCCCGGCGATCTTTGCGTCAACGCTGAACCCCTGGGGCCGCTTCGCGGCACAAGGCCGCTCCTAC
>NZ_JAZDCT010000071.1:0-5263 GCF_036324045.1 Pseudomonas carassii
ACCAAAGATCTCCCAGACCGAGAAGTCGAACGCATAGGAGTGGAACAGCGTCCACACATCCTGCGGGCCGAAGCCGAACCAGGCATCGGTGGCCTTGAACAGACGCAACAGGTTGTGGTGCGGCAGCAGCGTGCCTTTCGGCTTGCCGGTCGAGCCCGAGGTGTAGATCACATAGGCCAGGTTATCCGGCTGAGTAACGTGCGCTGGGTTTTCGTCGCTGTAGCCAGCCAGATCGTCTTCCAGCTTCAGGCTACGAACCTGCGCCGGCACAGGCAGATCGGCCAGCAGATGCCCCTGAGTCAGCAGCAGTTGAATGCCGCTGTCTTCCATCATGTAGCTCAGGCGGTCCTGCGGGTACTCCGGATCCAGCGGCACATAGGCGCCACCCGCCTTGAGGATCGCCAGCAGGCCAACGATCATCTCAAAGCCGCGCTCCACCGCGATGCCCACCAGCACATCCGGCCCCACGCCCTGCTCGCGCAGCTTGTGGGCCAGGCGGTTGGCGCGGCGGTTGAGCTGGTCGTAGCTCAGCGACTGCCCGGCGAAGGTCACGGCAATCGCCTCAGGCGTACGCGCCGCCTGCGCTTCGATCAGTTCCTGGGCACAAGCCGTGCTTGGATAGCGCTGCACGTCGGCTTTCCACTCGCCCTGCTCGGCCACATCGAGCAACGGCAACTGCGCCACACGCTGCGCGTGGTCCTGGCAGATGCCCTGCAACAGGTTGCGCCAATGCCGGCCGATGCGCTCGACCGTAGCCGGGTCGAACAGCGAGGTGGCGTAGGTCAGTGCCGCGATCAGCCCGCCGTCGTGTTCGGCGGTGTTGAGGATCAGGTCGAACTGGGTGGTCTGCCCTTCCCAGCTCAAGCCCTCGACCTGCAGCTCGCCCAGCTGACGGGCCATGCCCGGGCTTTCGGCCTGGTGGTTGAACAGCACCTGGAACAGCGGGTTGTGGCTCATGCTGCGTTCGGGCTGCAGCGCCTCGACCAGTTGTTCGAACGGCAGGTCCTGATGCGCCTGGGCCTGCAGCGCGGCCTCGCGGACCTGCTGCAGCAACGCGGTGAAGGTGGTCTGCGGCGCGAACTCGGCCTTGAGCACCTGGGTGTTGACGAAGAAGCCGATCAGCCCCTGGGTTTCGGCCCGGGCACGGTTGGCCACCGGCACGCCGACACGGATATCGGCCTGGCCGCTGTAGCGGTGCAGCAGGGTCTGGAACGACGCCAGCAACAGCATGAACAGGGTCACCCCCTGCTGGCGCGCCAAGGCCTTGAGCGCCTGGGCCAGGGAGGCATCGATATCGATGGCCAGGCGGGCGCCGTGGAAGTTCTGCACCGACGGCCGCGGACGGTCGACGGGCAGTTCCAGCAGCGGCTGCTCGCCGGCCAGTTGCTGGCGCCAGTAGCCGAGCTGGCGCTCCTGCTCGCCCGCTTCCATCCAGTCGCGCTGCCACAACGCGTAGTCGGCGTACTGGATCGGCAGCTCGGCCAGGGTCACTGGCGAGCCCTGGCGCAAGCCTTGGTAAAGACGGATCAGCTCGTCCACCAGGATCGGCGTGGACCAGCCATCGGAGACGATATGGTGCACAGTGAGGATCAGCACATGCTCTTCAGGCCCCAGCACCAGCAGCCTGACCCGCAGCAGCGGGCCCTGTTGCAGGTCGAAGGGTTGTTGCACCTCGGCCTCCACCCGCGCGCGGATGGCCGCTTCCAGGCTGGCCGGATCGGCAACCGCGAACGGCTCCACCACCAATACCAATGGCATCGGCGGATGGACGATCTGCACCGCGCCGTCACCCTCCTGGCGGAAGGTGGTGCGCAGGGTCTCGTGGCGCGCCACCAGGCTGTCGAAGCTGAGCTGCAACGCCTCGATATCCAGCGAGCCCTTGAGTCGCAGCGCCGCCGGAATGTTGTAGGCGGCGCTGTGCGGATCGAGCTGCCAGAGGAACCACTGGCGCTGCTGTGCGTATGAAAGCGCTGCCCCGTCCGCAGATTCCCTTCTGAAGATCGGGGTGACCCCGTAGAGGTTGACACCCTGGCGCTTGAGCAAGGCTGCCAATGCCTTGCGCTCCCTGGTGGACAGCGACTTTACGGAGTCGAGCAGCTCTTGCACTTTGAATGTCTCCCGCTAAGCGATCAGATTATCTATTTCCTGTGCAGTAAGACGTTTCAAGGCCTCCAGGGATTTAGTCAGTTCGTCATGGGCGTTGGCGACCTGCCCCGACTTGCGCTCGACCACCTGGCTGAAATCGGCCAGGGTGGCCTGCTCGAACAGCTCGTTCAGGCTCAGGTCGACGCCCAGTTGCTCGCGCACCCGACCGATCACCTGGACAATCAACAGCGAGTGCCCACCCAGGTCGAAGAAGTTGTCCTGCAGGCCCACCCGCTCGACGTGCAGCACCTCGGCCCAGATCGCCGCCAGCTTGCGCTCCAGCTCCGTGACCGGCGCCACATGGGCCGGCTGCAGCTGGCTGGCGTCCGGCAGCGGCAGGGCCTTGCGGTCCAGCTTGCCGTTGGGGGTCTGGGGCATGCGCGCCAGGCCCACCAGGTGGCTCGGCACCATGTAGTCCGGCAGCCCGGCCTTCAGGTGCGCGCGCAACTCGCCACGCAGCGCTTCCACGCCTTGCTGCGCGTCGTGCAGCACCAGGTAGGCCGCCAGCTGCTTGCCGGCCGGGCCGTCGATATCGATCACCGCAGCCTCGCGGATCGCCGGGTGCAACAGCAGGCGCTCCTCGATTTCGCCCAGTTCGATACGGAAGCCACGGATCTTCACCTGATGGTCCAGGCGCCCGACATACTCGATCACACCATCGTCGCGGTAGCGGGTCAGGTCGCCGGTGCGGTACAGGCGCCCGCCCGGCTCGCTGGCGAACGGATCCGGCACGAAACGCTCGGCGGTCAGCCCCGGACGGTTGTGGTAACCCCGCGCCAGGCCATCGCCGCCGATCAGCAGCTCGCCGCGCGCGCCTTGCGGCAACAGGTCCAGCTCGGCGCCGAGCACATGCAGGCGGGTGTTGGCCAGCGGACGGCCCAGCCACACGTCGTCGCTGGCGGTCAGGTAGTGGCAGGCCGACCAGATGGTGGTCTCGGTCGGGCCGTAGACGTTCCACACATGCCCGGCCTGGGCGATCAGGCGCTGGGCCAGCTCGGCGCTCAGCGCTTCGCCGCCGCACAGCACCTTCTTGCCGGCGAAGGCACCGGGCGCCGCGGCATCCAGCAGCATGCGCCAGGTCGATGGCGTAGCCTGGACGACGCTGACCGCCTGGGCCTGGATCACCGCCAGCAAGGCCTGCGGGTCCTTGTTCACCTGCTCGCCCAGCAGCACCACGCTGGCGCCGCGCAGCAATGGCAGGTACAGCTCAAGGCCGGCGATGTCGAACGACAGCGAGGTCAGCGACAGCACCTTGTCCGAAGCATCGATGCCCGGCTGGCGCGCCATGCTGCACAGGAAGTTGACCAGCGCGTCGTGGCGGATGGTCACGCCCTTGGGCTTGCCGGTGGAGCCGGAGGTGTAGATCACGTAGGCGAGGTTTTCCGGCAGTGCCAGCTGGCGCGGATTGTCCTCGCCGTGCTCGGCCGGCAGCGGCTGGTCCAGGCACAGGCTGTGCACCTGCGGCGGAATCGGCAGGTGCTGCAGCAGGCTGGACTGGGTCAGCAGCAATGCAATGTCGCTGTCCTCCATCATGTAGGCCAGGCGGTCCTCGGGGAACTGCGGGTCCAGCGGCACGTAGGCGCCACCGGCCTTGAGCACCGCCAGCAGGCCGACCAGCATGTCCAGGCTGCGCTCCACGGCGATCCCCACCAGCACATCGGGGCCGACGCCCAGGCTGCGCAGGTGATGGGCCAGGGCATTGGCGCGACGGTTCAGTTGCTCATAGCTCAGCGACTGCTCGCCCAACACCGCGGCGATGGCCTGCGGTGTGCGCGCGGCCTGCGCCTCGATCAGCTGCTGGACGGTCTGCCCGCGTGGGTAGTCGGCGGCGCTATCGTTCCAGGCGTGCAGGGTGCGCTCGCGCTCCTCGCGGCTCAGCAGCGGCAAATCGACAACCCGCTGAGCGGCGTCCTGGCAGATGCCCTGCAACAGGTTGCGCCAGTGCTCGGCCATGCGCGCCACGCTCGCAGCCTCGAACAGGCTGGTGGCGTAGGTCAGGGTCGCGCTCAGGCCACCTTCGTGCTCGGCGGTGTCCAGGGTCAGGTCGAACTGCGCGGTCTGCTTGTCCGAGACCAGCCCCCGCAGGCTGAGGCCCGCCAGTTCGCGGGACTCGCCCAGCACCTGGGTCTGGTGGTTGAACATCACCTGGAACAGCGGGCTGTGGCTCAGGCTGCGCTCCGGCTGCAGGGCCTCGACCAGTTGCTCGAAGGGCAGTTCCTGGTGTGCCTGGGCGCCCAGGGCGGTGTGCTTGACCTGTTGCAGCAGTTCGTCGAAGCACAGTTGCGGCTGGAAGCGGGCATCCAGCACCTGGGTGTTGACGAAGAAGCCGATCAGGCCTTCGGTTTCCGCCCGGGTGCGGTTGGCCACCGGCACGCCGACGCGGATGTCGGCCTGACCGGAATGGCGATGCAGCAAGGTCTGGAACGAAGCCAGCAGGAGCATGAACAAGGTCACGTCCTGCTGCCCGGCCAGCGCCTTGAGCTGGGCAACCAGGCCCGGCTCCAGGCTCACCTGCAGGCGAGCACCGTCGTATTGCTGCACGGCGGGACGTGGGCGGTCGGTGGCCAGCTCGAGAATCGGCTGGCTGCTACCCAGTCGCGCTTGCCAGTAGTCCAGCTGGCGCTGTTGCTCGCCGGCCTCCATCCACTGACGCTGCCAGGCGGCATAGTCGGCGTACTGGAACGCCAGGGCCGGCAGCTGCGGGGCCTTACCCTGCAGATGGCTTTCATAGCCGCGGACCAGTTCGTCGACCATGATCGGCATCGACCAGCCGTCGGCGACGATATGGTGCAGGGTCAGCACCAGCACATGGTCGTCGGCGGCCAGGCGCAGCAAGCGGGCGCGCAGCAGCGGGCCGTGCTCGAGGTTGAACGGCTCGCGCACCTGGGCCTCGACCCAGGCCTGCAACGCTGTTTCATCCAAGGCTGCCGACACGACCTGCAGCGGTACATCGAGCGTCGGGTGAACCACCTGTTCGGCGCTGTCGCCCTGCTGCCTGAAGGTGGTGCGCAGGGTTTCGTGACGGGCGATCAGCGCGGCGAAGCTGCTGCGCAGTGCCTCGATGTTCAACTCGCCCTTCAGGCGCAGTGCGGAAGGGATGTTGTAGGCGGCGCTGTCC
>NZ_JAZDCT010000072.1:0-5212 GCF_036324045.1 Pseudomonas carassii
GGCCCAAACCCGGGGCCACGGGGCGGGCCCCGCGATTGTCATGCTTGCTTCAGATGATCCACCAATCGCCGCAACATCGCGTCACATCCCTGCAACTGCTCGACACTGACGAACTCGTCGGGCTTGTGCCCCTGGTCCATGCTCCCGGGCCCGCAGACCACCGTGGGGATACCCGCCTGGTCGAACAGGCCGCCCTCGGTACCGAAGGCCACAGTACCGAAATCGTCCGAACCGCTAAGCAACGTCACCAGTTGTGCGGCCTCGCTCTCGGCTGGTGTGGCCAGGCCCGGGTAGGCGCTCAGGGCGCGCAGGCGAATGTCGCTGGCGCCACTGACGGCACGCATGCGCGGCAGCAGCTCGGCCTCGGCGTAGGTCTGCAGGCGGTCGGCCACGGCCTGGGCCTCGAAGCCGGGCAAGGCACGCACTTCGAAGTCGAACTCGCACTCCTCGGGGACGATGTTCAGCGCCCGGCCGCCCTTGATCACCCCGGTTTGCACCGTGGAGAACGGCGGGTCGAAGCGCTCGTCGTGATACTCGGGGCGCGCCAGCTCGTCACCGATCTCGCCCAGCTTGCCGATCAGTCGCGCCGCGTACTCGATGGCATTGACGCCGTAGGGGGCATAGGCCGAGTGGCAGGCGGCGCCATGCACCTGGCAGCGCATGGCCAGCTTGCCTTTGTGGCCAAGCACAGGCTTCAGTTCGGTGGGCTCGCCGATCAGGCACAGGCGCGGCTTGTGCGGGCGCTGCGCCAGGGCATCGAGCATTGAGCGCACGCCCAGGCAGCCGACTTCCTCGTCATAGGAAAACGCCAGGTGCACCGGCAGCTTCAGCGGCTGGGCGAGCAACGCCGGCACCGCCGCCAGCACCGAGGCGATGAAGCCCTTCATGTCAGCCGTGCCACGGCCGTACAAGCGTCCTTCACGTTCAGTCAGGCGGAACGGTTCGACGGTCCAGGCCTGGCCCTCCACCGGCACCACGTCGGTGTGCCCGGAGAGCACCACGCCGCCACGGTCGGCGGGGCCGATGGTGGCGAATAGATTGGCCTTGGTGCCTTCTTCGTTGTGGAACAGCTCGCTGGCAACGCCAAGCCCGGCCAGGTAGTCGCGGATGAAGGCGATCAGCTCAAGGTTGGAATCGCGACTGACCGTGGCGAACCCGACCAACCGCTCCAGCAGCGCGCGGCTGGAAACCTCACTCATCGCCCGGCACTCCATAGCTCGGCGCGGCGGTCGGGTTCAAGGCGCGAGTCACATAGTCCTGCATCTGCGGGCGGTAGGCTTGCCAGAGGCTGTCCAGCTCGCCGATGGGATCGTGTTCGGCCCAGTCCACGCGCAGGTCCACCAACGGCCAGGTCAGCTCGCCGGCGATCTTCAACGCCGCCGAGTGCACCGGCCCCGCCTCGCCACCCGCGGCAATGGCCGCGTGCATCGCCGCCAGCAAGCGCTCGGCCAGGTGGCCACCGGCCTGTTCGAATGCCGCCACCATGGCCTCGATCACCGTCCGCGACGACAGCAGGTTGCCGGCTGCCGCGCATTGCTCGCCGGCCACGGCGTTGTGCACGCCCAGGGCCTCCTTGCCGGTGAACAGCGCCACCTGGCCCTGGCTGTCTATCACCGTGACCTGGCGATACTCGCTCCAGCCATTGGCGCTCAGCACCCGGTCCAGCGCCGCTGCGGGCGGCAGCTGGCCCTGCTCGAGGGCATCGAGGATCTGCGGGCCGAGGGCCGGCAGGGTGATGTTCTGGGTGGCCACGGCACCGACCCCGGCGCGCACCCAAGGGCAGCGGGCGCCGACGGCGATGCTCGATGAACTGATGGCGATGCCGACCTGGCCGGTTTCCTGGCAGCGGCCGATGATGGAGAAGGTCATGGTGCAGCTCCTGTGTTGAGGTTACCGGCATTCTCGGTGGGCCTCGGAAGCTGCGAAACCAACATTTTCCTCGGTACTGGGCAGGAAAAAACTAAGGCGGCGCCAATGCATTCTGTGTAGGAGCGGCCTTGCGCCGCGAAAGGGCTGCAGAGCAGCCCCGGGTGTATGCCCACCTCACGATTGCTGGGGCCGCTTTGCGGCCCTTTCCGGCCGGTCCGACGCCTCGGCAAGGCCGCTCCTACAAGGTCCTGCGCACCCCTGAGAAGCCGCTGCAGCCCATTGCCAGCAAAGCCTTCGCCAATTTATCGGCAACCCCCAGCTAAATACTATTTTCGCGATTTCCCGCCCATCCCTAGTCTGGCCCCAGGCAAAGGCGGTCCCCACCGACCTGAACAAGAACGCCGCTGAAGAAGGGCTGGGACATGACACTGAACAACATCGAAATCGACACCCTCGTGGTCGGCGCCGGCCAGGCCGGCGTGGCCATGAGCGAACACCTGAGCAAGCTCGGCGTGCCGCACCTGGTGCTGGAGCGCAAGCGCATCGCCGAGGCCTGGCGCACCGGGCGCTGGGATTCGCTGGTGGCCAACGGACCGGTCTGGCACGACCGCTTCCCGGGCCTGGAATTCGACCTCGACGCCGACGCCTTCGCCGGCAAGGACCAGGTCGCCGACTACTTCGAGCAGTACGTGCGCAAGTACAACCTGCCGGTACGCACCGGGGTCGAGGTGAAGAAGGTGGTGCGCAACGCCGACCGCCCGGGCTTCACCATCGACACCAACCAGGGGGTGATCCGCGCCAGCCGCGTGGTGGCCGCCACCGGCCCGTTTCAGCGCCCGGTGATCCCGGCCATCGCGCCGAAGGACGAGGGCCTGCACCAGATCCACTCCGCCGCCTACTTCAACCCCGAACAACTGCCCGAGGGCGCGGTGCTGGTGGTAGGCGCCGGCTCCTCCGGGGTGCAGATCGCCGAGGAACTGATGCGCGCCGGGCGCCAGGTGTACCTGTCGGTCGGCGCCCATGACCGTCCGCCGCGCAGCTACCGCAACCGCGATTTCTGCTGGTGGCTGGGCGTGCTCGGTGAATGGGACGCCGAGATCGCCAAGCCTGGCCGCGAGCACGTGACCATCGCCGTGTCCGGCGCCCGTGGCGGCCACACCGTGGACTTTCGCGCCCTCGCCCACCAGGGCATGACCCTGGTCGGCCTGACCCAGTCGTTCGAGGGCGGCGTGGTCCGCTTCCAGGACAACCTTGCCGACAACATCAACCGCGGCGACGAGAACTACCTGGCCCTGCTGGACGCCGCCGACGCCTATGTCGAACGCAACGGCCTGGACCTGCCGGAAGAGCCCGAGGCGCGCAAGCGCCTGCCCGACCCGGCCTGCGTCAGCCAGCCCTTGCTGGAACTGAACCTCGCCCAGGCCAACGTCAGGACCATCATCTGGGCCACCGGCTACGGCGTGGATTTCAGTTGGCTGCAGGTGGACGCTTTCGACGCCAACGGCAAGCCGCAACACCAGCGCGGCGTGTCGAAGGAGCCGGGCGTGTATTTCCTCGGCCTGCCTTGGCTGTCGCGCCGTGGCTCGTCGTTCATCTGGGGCGTGTGGCATGACGCCAAGCACGTCGCTGGCCACATCGCCACCCAGCGCACCTACCTGGCCTACCGCGACCGCGAGCAGCGCGCGGCGGATGAGCAGCAACCCTCGATCAGCAACATCAGCACTTTCGGAGCCCTCTGATGCCTACCCACACTCGCATCCGCATGTTCAACACCAAGGCAACCTACCCCAACCAGACCCTGGACAACGACCTGTGCCAGGCGGTGCGGGCCGGCAACACCATCTACGTGCGTGGGCAGGTCGGCACCGACTTCGAAGGCCGGCTGGTAGGCCTGGGCGATCCACGGGCCCAGGCCGAACAGGCGATGAAGAACGTCAGGCAACTGCTTGAAGAGGCAGGCTCGGACCTGTCGCACATCGTCAAGACCACCACCTACATCACCGACCCACGCTTCCGCGAGCCGGTGTACAAGGAAGTGGGCAAGTGGCTCAAGGGGGTGTTCCCGATTTCCACCGGGCTGGTGGTGGCAGGCTTGGCTCAGGCCGAATGGCTGATGGAGATCGATGTGATCGCGGTGGTGCCGGACCCGCTGTGATCGCCTGAAAGCGATCACGCCAAGGGTACGTAACCCGCCATGAAAAAAAACGGGTGGAGCTGAGGCTCCACCCGTTTTTCATCCCCCGGCAGCCTCAGGTCTTGTCAGCAAGCCGCTCCAGCAGGCCATCGATAAACGCAACGGCGTTGATAACCCCCTCATGCCCATCGGCGATCACCGTCGAGCTGGCCAGCCCGTTGACCGAAGCCTGCGCCAGCAACCCCGCCTCGCCCATGCGCACCCGCTCTACGCTGCGGCTCTCACTGGCCCACCAGCAATCCACCCGGACCGCCAGCGGTCGCAGGCGAAACGCCTGGCTCAGCTCGGCATTGCGATCGAGCACGGCGAAGCCATCGACGATCTCCCGCTGCAGATGCACATCCTCGTGAATGGCGCGCAGCCGCTCGGCGCTGACGCCTCCGGCGACGGCCACCTGCTGGATGACCCACTCGGTCCGGTCGACTTCGGCCGGCAGACGCCCGGCCTCGTCGATAAAACCGACGATACGGGCTTCACCCACACCCGGGGCGAAGGCCAGCAGGCCACGCAGCAGACTCTCGTCCGCCCGCGCCACCTGCACCACCTCGACGGGCTCGGCCTCGAGGCCGGACACGTCCTTGGGCAACAGGGTATCGACCAGGCCGACGAAGCCCACCTCCTGACCGGCCTGCTCCAAGGCATGAGCCACCTCCAGCGCCAGGGCGCCGCCCAGGGACCAGCCCAGCAGATGGTAAGGGCCGCTGGACTGGGTACGACGGATCTGCTCGACGTAATAGCCGACCATCGCCTCCCAGGACTCATCCACCCAGCCCGGCACGGCATAGCACTTGTTGACCAGGCCATACACCGGACGCTGGTCGGCCAGGCGGCTGGCCAGCGGGTAGTAGGCGTAGGCACCGCCACCGCCCGGCGGCAGGCAGAACAGCGCCGGACGCTGCAGTTGGCAACCGTTGAGGTTGATCACCGACGACTTCAGGCGATCCTTGCCGCCGCCGATGAAGTTCGCCAGCTCCTCGAAGTTCGCCATCAGCATGAACTCATGCAGGCTGATGTTGAGGGCGAAGGCTTCGCGCACCCGGTTCACCAGGGTGATTACCAGTAGCGAGTGGCCGCCGAGTTCGAAGAAGTTGTCGTATAGACCAACCTGCTCGACCTTCAGCACTTCACTCCAGATCGCGGCCAGTTGTA
>NZ_JAZDCT010000073.1:0-4366 GCF_036324045.1 Pseudomonas carassii
GGAGCGGCCTTGTGCCGCTAACGGGCCGCAAAGCGGCCCCGGCGATATGTGCTTTGGCTAAGAACCTGGGGCCGCTGTGCGCCCCTTTCGCGGCACAAGGCCGCTCCTACACGGTCAGCCAGGCAATCCCAGGAACTGGCACAACTCCCGCTTCTTGGCCAACGCATCCTTGCGCCCCAACTCGATCAGCTCACTGCAATAGCTCGCTTCGAACAGCAGGTAGCTCAATACCCCCGCGCCGCTGGTCTTGGTAGCGCCAGGCCCACGCAGGAACAACCTCAACGCCGCCGGCAGCTCGCGCCGATGACGAGCGGCGATCTCGTCCAGCGGCTGGCTGGGCGCCACCACCAGCACCTCGATCGGCGCCAGCCCCAGACGCCGGGCGTCCAGGTGCGCCGGCATCAGGTGGCTGAGGTGGTTGAGCCGCTGCAGCAGTTCGATATCGTCCTCGAGACTGTCGATGAAGGTGCTGTTGAGCATGTGCCCACCGATCTGCGCCAGGCTTGGTTGCTGGCCGCTGAACACGCGCTGGGTCGGCAAGGGCGGCGCCGGTCGCTGGGGGTTGCCACTGACCCCCACCACCAGCACGCGGCTGGCGCCCAGGTGCAGCGCCGGGCTGATCGGTGCCGATTGGCGCACCGCGCCGTCACCGAAGAACTCATCGCCCAGACGCACCGGCGCGAACAACAACGGGATCGCCGAGCTGGCCAGCAGGTGGTCGATGGTCAGCGGCGTGGGCATGCCGATGCGCCGGTGACGCAGCCAGGGTTCGATGGTGTCGCGGCCCTGGTAGAAGGTCACCGCCTGGCCGGACTCGTAGCCGAAGGCGGTCACGGCGATGGCGCGCAGCTGATTGGCCGCCAGGGAATGGGCGATGCCGTCCAGGTCCAGGTGTTCATGCAGCAGGCGGCGCAGCGGGCGGCTGTCGAGCAGCGCCACCGGCACCTGGCCGCCGAGCCCCAGCAGGCTGTGGCCGACGAAGCGGCTGGCCTGGCGGATCACCCCGGGCCAGTCGCTGCGCAGCACCAGGTGGCTGCGAAAGTTCTGCCAGAAGGCAGTCAGGTGCTGCACCGATTCGGCGAAACGCGTGGCACTGCTGGCCAGCTTGACGGCGTTGATGGCGCCGGCAGAGGTGCCGACGATCACCGGGAAGGGGTTCGCCGCCCCAGGGGGCAGCAGTTCGGCGATGCCGGCCAGCACGCCGACCTGGTAGGCGGCGCGGGCACCGCCGCCAGAGAGGATCAGGCCGGTGGTTGAGGTCATTGCTCCTCCCTGGAATCAGTGCTTGCCAGTGACCGCCCTATCGCGGAGCCAGCCCGCTCCCACGCGGCCCCAGCGTCATTTTTTCTTCTTGTCGTACAGCCGTGGCTCGCCCTCGGGCCGCGACTTGAAGCGTCGGTGCGCCCACAGGTACTGCTCCGGGCACTCGCGCAGCACGCCTTCGACCCACTGGTTGATGCGCAGGCAGTCGGCCTCCTCGGTTTCGCCGGGGAAGTCCTCGAGCGGCGGATGCACCACCAGACGATAGCCGCTGCCGTCCTCCAGGCGCCGCTGGGTGAATGGAATCACCCGGGCCTTGCCCAGCCGGGCGAACTTGGTGGTGGCGGTAACGGTGGCCGCCGGGATACCGAACAGCGGCACGAAGATACTCTGCTTGATGCCGTAGTCCTGGTCCGGCGCATACCAGATCGCCCGGCCCTTGCGCAGCAGCTTGAGCATGCCGCGCACATCGTCGCGCTCCACGGCCAGCGAATCGGGGTTGTGGCGCTCGCGGCCGCGGCGCTGGATGAAGTCGAATACCGCGTTGCCGTGCTCGCGGTACATGCCGTCGATGGTATGGGCCTGGCCCAGCAGCGCGGCGCCAATCTCCAGGGTGGTGAAGTGCACGGCCATGAGGATGGCGCCCTCGCCTTCGCGCTGGGCGGCCTGCAGGTGCTCGATGCCTTCGATGTGAGCCAGGCGCACCAGCCGGGCCTTTGGCCACCACCAGCTCATGGCCATCTCGAAGAAGGCGATGCCGGTGGAGGCGAAGTTTTCCTTGAGCAGATGTTGCCGTTCGTCGCCGGACAGTTCGGGGAAACACAGTTCGAGGTTGCGCGCGGCGATGCGCCGGCGCTCACCGGCCACCCGGTACATCACCGCGCCCAGGGCGCGGCCCAGGCCCAGCAGGGCGCGGTACGGCAGCTGGGCGACCAGCCACAGCAGCCCCAGGCCCAGCCACAGGCCCCAGAATCGCGGGTGGAGGAAAGAGGATCGAAAACGCGGGCGTTCCATTGAAGCTTCCGGCAAGACATGAGCCCGGCATTCTACATCGGTTGCGGGCAATCGGTCTTATCGCTATAAGTCAGGGCACTTTTTTCGCAACAAGCCGTCTATGCAGACCATGAGCCCCAACCAGACACCCGACAACGCCCCCGTGTTCCAGCTCAAGGGCAGCATGCTTGCCATCACCGTGCTGGAACTGGCGCGCAACGACCTCGAATCCCTCGACCGCCAGCTGGCGGCGAAGGTGGCGCAGGCGCCGAATTTCTTCAGCAACACCCCGCTGGTGCTGGCCCTGGACAAGCTGCCCCATGACGAAGGCGCCATCGACCTGCCCGGGCTGATGCGCGTGTGCCGTCACCATGGCCTGCGCACACTGGCGATCCGCGCCAGCCGCATCGAGGACATCGCCGCGGCGATCGCCATCGACCTGCCGGTGCTGCCGCCTTCCGGCGCCCGCGAACGCCCGCTCGAGCCCGAACCGGAAGCGAAGAAGCCCGAACCCGCGCCAGCACCGCCACCGGCGCCGGCCGAACCCGAGGTGCGCCCGACCCGCATCATCACCTCGCCGGTGCGCGGCGGCCAGCAGATCTACGCCCAGGGTGGCGACCTGGTGGTGACAGGCTCGGTCAGCCCCGGCGCGGAACTTCTCGCCGATGGCAACATCCATGTGTACGGCGCCATGCGCGGCCGCGCCCTGGCCGGTATCAAGGGCAACACCAAGGCGCGCATCTTCTGCCAGCAGATGACCGCGGAAATGGTCTCCATCGCCGGCCAGTACAAGGTCTGCGAGGACCTGCGCCGCGACCCGCTGTGGGGCTCGGGCGTGCAGGTCAGCCTGTCCGGTGACGTGTTGAACATCACCCGTCTTTAACGGATACTTGCCGGCATTTTTAGCGCAACTTTTTTCCCGTTGCCGTTTTTTGTATTTGCAGGGACCCGCGTCCCGTTTATTTAGGGGTGAAACACCTTGGCCAAGATTCTCGTCGTCACTTCCGGCAAGGGGGGTGTGGGCAAGACCACCACCAGCGCCGCCATCGGTACCGGCCTCGCACTGCGCGGCTACAAGACTGTCATCGTCGACTTCGACGTCGGCCTGCGTAACCTCGACCTGATCATGGGCTGCGAGCGCCGCGTGGTGTACGACTTCGTCAACGTGGTCAACGGCGAGGCCAACCTGCAGCAGGCCCTGATCAAGGACAAGCGCCTGGAGAACCTGTTCGTGCTGGCCGCCAGCCAGACCCGCGACAAGGACGCCCTGACCCAGGAAGGCGTGGAAAAGGTCCTGATGGAGCTGAAGGAAACCTTCGACTACGTCATCTGCGACTCGCCGGCCGGTATCGAGAAAGGCGCGCACCTGGCGATGTACTTCGCCGACGAAGCCATCGTCGTGACCAACCCCGAGGTGTCCTCGGTACGTGACTCCGACCGCATGCTGGGCATCCTGTCGAGCAAGTCGCGCCGCTCCGAGAACGGCGAGGAGCCGATCAAGGAACACCTGCTGATCACCCGTTACCACCCCGAGCGCGTCGAGAAGGGCGAAATGCTCAGCATCGCCGACGTCGAAGAGATCCTGGCGATCAAGCTCAAGGGTGTGATTCCCGAGTCGCAAGCCGTTCTCAAGGCCTCCAACCAGGGCATCCCGGTCATCCTTGACGACCAGAGCGATGCCGGCCAGGCGTACAGTGACACCGTCGACCGTCTGCTGGGCAAAGAGAAGCCCCTGCGGTTCATCGACGTGCAGAAGCAAGGATTCTTCGCGCGTCTGTTTGGAGGCAAGTAAACCATGAACCTTTTTGACTTCTTTCGTGGCAGACAGAAACAGACCAGCGCGTCGGTAGCGAAAGAGCGTCTACAGATCATCGTGGCGCACGAGCGCGGCCAGCGCAGCACCCCGGACTACCTGCCCGCCCTGCAGAAGGAGCTGGTCGAGGTGATCCGCAAGTACGTCAACATCGGCAACGACGATGTGCAGGTGGCGCTGGAGAACCAGGGCAGCTGCTCGATCCTCGAGCTGAACATCACCTTGCCCGAGCGCTGATCCAGCGCCTTCGGGCCGATCCTGGGGCTGCTTTGCAGCCCTTTCGCGGCACAAGGCCGCAGC
>NZ_JAZDCT010000074.1:0-3593 GCF_036324045.1 Pseudomonas carassii
CCCGGGAGCAAGAACGGAGCGAGGGGACCCCGGAGCGCAGCGTAGGGGCCGGATGAACGGAGCGGGGCGGCTTTGGTTACTTTGGCCAAGACCAAAGTAACCCGCCGTAAGGGCGGAAAGGTGACTAAATGTCGATATCGTCTACGAATGCGCATAAAAAAATCAAAACCCACACCCTGAAACCCGAACCCGAACCCGAACCCGAACCCGAACCCGAACCCGAACCCGAACCCGAACCCGAACCCGAACCCGAACCCGAACCCTTGCCCCAACCCTCATCAACCGCTATCGTCCAACCCCAAGAAAATTCATCCGATGACTGGACGTGCCCACCCCGTGACCCCGCTCATCAAACGCTCCCTGGTAGAACAAGCCGTAGACCAGCTCCGCGACCGCATCGCCAAGGGCACCTGGTCGATAGGCCAACGCCTGCCCACAGAACCAGAGCTGGCCAGCGACCTGGGCATCAGCCGCAACACCGTCCGTGAAGCCATGCGCGTCCTGGCCTTCAGCGGCCTGGTGGAAATCCGCCAGGGCGACGGCAGCTACCTGCGTACCGCCGTGGACCCCTTGCAGGCCGTGCAGGTCATGTCCCGCTGCGCAGTCGAACACGCCCGCGAAACCCGCCATATCCTTGAAGCGGAAGCCATTGGCCTGGCCGCCGTGCGCCGCACCGACGCCGACCTGCAGGCCTTGCGCGAGGCCCTGGAACACAGCGCGCGGCACTTCCATGGCGATGTCGACGCCTACGTCGAATGCGACCTGGTGTTCCACCAGCGCCTGGTGGACGCCGCCCACAACCCCGCCTTGAGCGAGCTGTACCGCTACTTCTCCAGCGTGGTCCGCGCCGCCCTGCAGCACAACATGACCACCGTCCCCCGCTGCCAGGCCGTGTTCGACCTGCACGGGCAGATCCTCGACGCCCTCGAACAACGCGATCCGGAGCGGGCCAAGCACCTGAGCCGGACCCTCATCGAATCCTGACAACGAGAAGGCCATGGCCGAACAACTGACCCGCAATACCGCTCCCCGCGAGGCGGAGCTCGAAGAACTGCTGATCGACGCCGAAGCCGACGACGAGCAGGTCCAGCAACAACCTGTCGTGCTGCGCAGGCCCTGGCTGTTGCTGCTGGGCCTGGTGCTGGTGGCGCTGAACCTGCGTCCGGCGCTGTCGAGCATGTCGCCACTGCTCGGCCAGGTGTCCGAAGGGTTGGGGCTCAGCGCTTCGCAAGCCGGGCTGCTGACCACCTTGCCGGTACTGTGCCTGGGCCTGTTCGCGCCGCTGGCGCCGATCCTGGCGCGACGTTTCGGCAGCGAGCGGGTGATCTTCGGCATTCTGCTGACCCTGGCGCTGGGCATCCTGGTGCGCAGCACCCTGGGCGCCACTGGTGTGTTCCTCGGCAGCCTGATGGCGGGGGCGAGCATCGGCATCATCGGTGTGTTGTTGCCAGGTATCGTCAAGCGTGACTTCCCCCAGCACGCTGGTACCCTGACCGGCGTCTATACCATGGCGCTGTGCCTGGGCGCCGCGATGGCCGCCGGGGCCACGGTGCCCTTGACCCGCCACTTCGATGACAGCTGGGCACTGGGGCTGGGCTTCTGGCTGCTGCCTGCCCTGCTGGCGATGCTGGTCTGGCTGCCCCAATCCCGTCAGGGTCATGGCGTGCACAAGGTGGCCTACCGCGTGCGCGGCCTGTGGCGCGACCCGCTGGCCTGGCAGGTGACGCTGTACATGGGCCTGCAGTCGTCACTGGCCTACATCGTGTTCGGCTGGCTGCCTTCGATCCTGATCGGCCGCGGGCTGAGCCCGACCGAGGCGGGGCTGGTGCTGTCCGGTTCGGTGATCGTGCAACTGATCAGCTCCCTGAGCGCGCCCTGGCTGGCCACGCGGGGCAAGGACCAGCGCCTGGCCATCCTGGTGGTGATGCTGGTGACCCTGGGCGGGCTATTCGGCTGCCTGTATGCGCCGATCGAGGGGCTGTGGGGCTGGGCAATCTTGCTCGGGCTGGGGCAGGGCGGCACCTTCGCCTTGGCACTGACCCTGATTGTGCTGCGCTCCGGGGACGCCCATGTGGCGGCGAACCTGTCGAGCATGGCCCAGGGCGTGGGCTACACGCTGGCATCCATGGGGCCGTTCGCGGTGGGCCTGGTGCATGACTTGACCGGTGGCTGGAGCGCGGTGGGCTGGATCTTCGCGGTGCTGGGCGTCGGGGCGATCCTGTTCGGTCTCGGCGCCGGGCGCGCGCTGCATGTGCAGGTCAGCAGCGAGCACGTTTGAGGCACTGGCTTGATCCGTGATCGTCATTCATGACGCGAATGGGCATGGTGTTGCTGGCATCCAGGCAGTATCTTGCGGGTTTCGCACCTTGCGCAGGAACAGTCCATGAGCGATGCCAACAGCGCCCTGATCACCCGTTTCTACCAGGCTTTCCAGCGCCTGGACGCCGAGGCCATGGTGGCCTGCTACAGCGAAGACATCGTCTTCAGCGACCCGGTCTTCGGCACCCTGCGCGGGCGTGACGCGGGTGACATGTGGCGGATGCTCACCGCCCGCGCCAAGGACTTCACCCTGACCTTCGACGACGTGCGCAGCGATGGCGCGCACTGGGTGGCGACTTACCTGTTCAGCCAGACCGGGCGGGTGGTGGTCAACGATATCCAGGCGCGCTTCGTGATCCGCGACGGGCTGATCTGCCAGCACGACGATACCTTTGACCTGTGGCGCTGGGCGCGTCAGGCGCTGGGCATGCCGGGCGTGCTGCTGGGCTGGACGCCGATGCTGCAGAACAAGGTGCGCCAACAGGCGTTCAAGGGGCTTCGCGCATTCCAGCAGGCGCGCTGAGGCGTTAAGCTGGCGGCCTTCTTCCGTTGCACCGAACCGAGCCGTGAGCGAAACAGCGCCTTCCCCCGACTGCAAACCCTGGTACGTCTACCTGGTTCGTGCCGCCAATGGCTCGTTGTACTGCGGTATCAGCGACGATCCGCAGCGGCGCTTCATCAAGCACCAGAAAGGGCAGGGCGCGCGCTATTTCAAGACCAGCCCGGCGCAGGCGCTGGTGTATGTGGAGCAATGGCCGGACAAGGGCGAGGCTTTGCGCCAGGAGCGGTTGGTGAAGAAGCTGCGCAAGGCGGCGAAGGAGGCGTTGGTGGCGTCCTATGCCGGTGTCGCGGGGTAGTGCCCTAGCCACGGCACCCGAGACGGGTTGCGACGCCTTGGCCCTACACACCTATGGCGCCGCGTTGTTCCCTGTTCAGTGCTTCATGCCTAGTTCGGCATCATCCATCAATGCCTTGGCCAGGGCGCTCAGGTAATACGAGGCCCAGAGCAACTGGGGCTTTTCCTCCATGATCCCGGTGATGGTCAGGTCGCGTACGCAGCCCATCAGCTCCGAGGCCTGGTCGCGGGCGTGCTGGCAGGGGATGCCGGGCTCGATGCAGAACAGCGGGTCGGTCATGCCTTCGCCCTGGTAGAACTTGGTCTTGCCGACGGTGGTGGGGGTGTTGTCTGTGGTCATGGTTGTTCTCCCTGAAATGGTCGGTGCCTGTGCGGGCGCTATCGCGGGGCAAGCCCGCTCCCACGCAGCCCCCCCCCG
>NZ_JAZDCT010000075.1:0-3373 GCF_036324045.1 Pseudomonas carassii
CAATCGTTTTGTATGACAGCGGGTCCCAACAGAGGGCTCAGCGCTGACTGGCCAGCGCCCGGCGCAGGGCCAGGAGCCACAGCAGTTGTTCATTCGAAGCAGGCAAGCAGGGGCTGTTCATCGTTGTCTTCCTTGTTAAATGTGATGGGCCGTGCAAGTCACAGTTTGAAACCCCTTGGAGGGGAAAATTCTCGGAAAGGTCCGTGTGTGGTGAAGGAAATTTCCGAGCGTCACGGGGCGGTGATATAGATATTCAATAAAGGTATTTAGAGAAATATTTTTATACCTTTAGAGTCTAGGGTTCGTGCTTACCGGCACAGCGCCACTATTCGTGAAACGACGCCGAGCCACCCTCGTGCCGACCCTGGACCTGCCCTATGCCGTACCTTCGTGACCCCGTGTCGAGGCCCCTTCCATGAGCTTCGACACCGCTTTCATGCTTAGCACACTGCCGGCCTTCTTCAAGGCCGTTGGCGTGACCCTGCAAGTCGGGGCGATCGCCATCGTCACCTCGTTGCTGGTGGCGCTGCTCAACGCGACGATCCTGGTGTTGCGCACGCCGTACCTGTGGCGCCTGGTCAAGGGCTACGTGGAACTGGCCCGCAACACACCGCTGCTGATCCAGTTGTTCTTCGTCTACTTCGCCTTGCCGAGCCTGGGGCTGAAGGTCTCCGGCTTCACCGCCGCAATCATCACCCTGACGTTCATGGGCGGTGCCTACCTCACCGAGGTGCTGCGCGCCGGGGTCGAGGCCGTGCCGCGGGCGCAACTGGAATCCGGGCGATCCATCGGGCTTTCCGAGGGTCAGCTGCTGCGCCATGTGATCCTGCCCCAGGCCGGCATCCTCAGCTTGCCGGCGCTGTTCGCCAACTTCGTGTTCCTGCTCAAGGAGACCACCGTGGTCTCGGCGGTGGCGGTGCCGGAGATCCTCTACACCACCAAGAACTACATCGCCCTGTACTACAAGACCTACGAAATGCTCGCCGTGCTGACCCTGCTCTGCGTGCTGATCTTCCTGCCGCTGTCGCTGCTGCTGCGCTACCTGGAACGGAGGCTGCAACATGGCCAGTTCGGGCATTGAGCTGCTGCTGGTTTCGCTGCCGCAACTGGCCACGGGGGCTGCGCAGACCCTGGCGATTTCGGCCCTGGGCATCCTGTTCGCCACCGTGGGCGGCGTGCTCTACGGCGTGCTGGCGACCCTCGGCAACCGTTGGCTGAACATCCTGCTGCAGGTGTACCTGGAGCTGTTCCGGGCGATCCCGGTGCTGGTCTGGTTGTACCTGGTGTTCTTCGGTTTGCCGATCTTCTTCGGCCTGAGCATCCCCAGCTTCTGGTGCGCGGTGCTGGTGCTGGGGCTGTGGGGCGCCAGCGAGGTCGGCGAGGTGGTGCGCGGCGCCTTGCAGTCGCTGCCACGCGGGCAGCGCGAGGCGGGGTTGTCGATCGGCCTGGGCGGCTGGCAGCTGTATGGCTACGTGCTGCTGCCCCAGGCGCTCAAGCGCATGACCCCGCCGACTATCAATATCTACACGCGGATCATCAAGACCAGCTCGCTGGCGGTGCTGATCGGCGTGGTCGAAGTGATCAAGGCGGGGCAGCAGATCATCGAGCGCACCTACGAATCGGTGCTGATCTACGGCGCGCTGTTCCTGTTCTTCTTTCTTGTCTGCTATCCGCTGTCGGCCGCCTCCCGCGTGCTGGAGCGGCGCTGGGCCCACGCATGAATCCATTGATCGAATTCCAAGGCTTCAACAAGTTCTTCGGCCAGCACCAGGTGCTCGCGGACGTCGACCTCAAGGTCCAGGCCGGCGAGGTGGTGGTGATCCTCGGCCCCAGCGGCTGCGGCAAGAGCACTCTGCTGCGTTGCCTCAACGGCCTGGAGGAGGCCCAGGGCGGCAGCCTGCGCCTCGACGGCCAGGAGCTGCTCGGCCCCGACACCGACTGGCGCCAGGTGCGTCAGCGGGTCGGCATGGTGTTCCAGAGCTACCACCTGTTCGGCCACATGAGCGTGATCGACAACCTGCTGCTGGGTCCGCTGAAGGTGCAGAAGCGCGAACGTCGCGAGGCCCAGGCCCAGGCCGAGGCACTGCTGGCCCGGGTCGGGCTGCTGGACAAGCGCGACGCCTTTCCCCGCCAGCTCTCCGGTGGCCAGCAGCAACGGATCGCCATCGTCCGTTCGCTGTGCATGAACCCCCAGGTGATGCTGTTCGACGAGGTCACCGCCGCCCTCGACCCGGAGATGGTCAAGGAGGTGCTGCAGGTGATCCAGGGTCTGGCCCGCGAAGGCATGACCCTGCTCATCGTCACCCACGAAATGGCCTTCGCCCGCGCGGTGGCCGACCGAATCGTGTTCATGGAGGCCGGCAGGATCCTTGAACAGAACCACCCCGAGCGCTTCTTCACCCAACCGCAGAGCGCACGCGCGCAGCAGTTCCTGGAGAAATTCTCGTTCGTCGAAAGCCTGCCCAAGACACTGCACAAGGAACTGTCATGAAGACTGCCCCGTTCGCCAAACTGCTCGCTCCACTGCTTGGCCTGGCCCTGCTGGCCGGCTGCAACAAATCCGAAGACCCGGCCAAACCTGCCGCCGCCTCGCCGGCCACCAGCTACCTGGAAACCATCAAGGCCCGCGACAAGCTGATCGTCGGCGTTTTCACCGACAAGCCACCGTTCGGCTTCGTCGATGAAAGCGGCCGCTACGTCGGCTTCGACACCGACATCGGCCGCCGCTTCGCCAAGGACCTGCTGGGCGATGAGAGCAAGGTCGAGTTCGTCGCCGTCGAGCCTGCCAGCCGCATTCCGTTCCTGCAGAGCGACAAGGTCGACCTGATCCTCGCCAATATGACCGTCACCCCCGAGCGCAAGGAAGCGGTGGACTTCACCAACCCCAACCTGCGTGTGGCGGTACAGGCCATCGTCGCTGATGGCAGCCCGGTGCAGAAGCTCGACGACCTGGCCGACAAGACAATCATCGTCACCACCGGCACCACCGCCGATATCTGGCTGACCAAGAACCATCCGGACTGGAAGCTGCTCAAGTTCGAGAAGAACACCGAGTCGCTGGCTGCCCTGGCCAATGGCCGTGGCGATGCCTATGCCCAGGACAACCTGATCCTGTTCAGCTGGGCCAAGCAGAACCCGGGCTATCGCGTGCTGCCGCAGCTGTTGGGCGACGAGGCGCCGATCGCCCCGGCGGTGAAGAAGGGCAACACCGAGTTGCGCGACTGGGTGAACAGCGAGCTGGCCAAGCTGGGCGAGGAGAAGTTCCTGCTCAAGCTGTATGACCAGTACGTACGTAAGGAACTGAGCGACGACACCAAGCCTGAAAGCGTCATCGTCGAAGGCGGCAAGTGGCAGGGTTGATCGCCTGACGGAT
>NZ_JAZDCT010000076.1:0-3218 GCF_036324045.1 Pseudomonas carassii
AACCATGCCGACGGGGTCTGGCACCGTCAGCGCGAGCACGCCGTCGGCGAGCTCTTCGCGTTGTATCAGGGCAGCGATGTACGTGCGCGTGGCCGCCAGGCGCTCGAGGCGAGGGTAGAAGCCATGGACGCTGGTGAAGGGGCCGGTGCTTGGCACGGCATATTCCAGGACCTCGTCGAGTTGCAGGCGGTCTGCGTGCATGGCCCGGCCCACACTGCCGGGCGCTTCGCGGGCCGCTTTCAGGTCGAGTACGAGGAAGCGGCTGGTGAGCTCGGGGTCGTTGTTCGCGATGGCGTGCTTGTACTGGTCCAGCACGGGCTTGGGCCAGGGGTCGTTGGCGAAGGCGATCCAGGCGGTCGAGTACAGCAGGGTGTTGATGTTGATGAACGACGCGATGACATCGTGATGTTCTTGCCGGCAGGCCGTGGACAAGGGTTTGCCGGCTTGCGGGGGTGGCTGGAAGGCCGGGAACTGGCGCAGTGCCCCTTCGGGGGTGACCTGATAGGCGTGCCAGACCCGTTGATCGAGCAGCACGTAAACATAGCCCTGGCGCAGGATGCGCAACTGTTCGTTGTGCATGGGGATGCCGGCGATACCGTTGTAGTTGGGCAGGTTGCGCGTGCTCAGGGTCTTGGGGCTGGGGGCGTAGGCGGTCCGCAGCAGGAGGATGGGCAGGCCGATACGCTGGCAGGCGGAACAGCGGGGCTTGGGGACGGGGATGGCTTGGCGTTGTGCGTCCAGGATGGATTGACTGAGGCTGAGGGTCATGGGCGCGCCCCCTTTGCAAATCGTTGGGGCAGCATGAGTCGGTGGCGCGGATAGCTGGAAGGCGCAATCTCGCATTCGGTTTTAGCGATGAAGGGGTTTGACCTGTAGCGCAGGTCGGAATGGTTAAGCATGGCGGTCCCTGTCCATTGTTGTCGGGCGCCTCAACGTGGAGAGGCGCGCTCGATGCGTGGCACAAGGCTAGGACCATAGGGGGCGTGCGGGAGGAAGTCTTGCCAACGGCTTCCTACATTGCTGTAGGAAAGTTCTCTTTGAGGGGCTGTTATGACTTCAAACCACCGGCTAGAGCGGTCGGGGCAGGAATTTTCGGGGGGCTGCGCCCCGGGTTCAGGTCAGCAGTCCTAACGCCACGAGGGCGGCAACACCGAGCCCGACGGCAATCGAGCAGCCACCCAGCGACAGCGCCGCACGCCCTTGCCGGTACCAGCCGTCGTGGCCCAATTGCCGGGCAGGGGCAAGCAGGCTGCGCCAGCGCAGTTCGGTTTCGTGGAAGGCGCGCAGGTGGTCGGGGTCGGCATCCAGCCAGCGGCGGAAGTCGATGCGTTCGCTGGCGGTCACCTGCGGGCTCTGCAGGCGCACGTACCATTGGCCGGCGATGCTGGCCAGCGCGTCGCCTGGGGCGCGGGCGGTCTGCAGGGCCTGGTTCATATGGCGTTCGATGCTGATCAGCGGCAGGTCCAGGCGTTCGGCGATGGCGGCGAAGCCCTGCTGGTCGAGACGGTTGAGCAGGAAGACTTGCTGGACCCGGCGCGGCAGGCGCTTGAGCGCATGCAGCAGCGCGTCATCGCCATGCTGTTCAGCGGTGCGCGGGTCGTGCTCGAGGGGCAGCAGCAGGCGGGTCATGGACAGCTCCTTGCTCATTAAGGAAAGGGGTGGGGGCATCTTCCTTGACGCGAAGCCAGCTTAGGCTAAACGAGATTGATTCTCAAGTGCTGATTCCGCAAAGATTTGTAATGAGCGTTCACGTCCTGACACAGTTTTGCTATCATCGCCGCCATCAACGATCTTCATTAGCCTGAAGAGCCAAAAAAAAATGACCCGGCAAAAAGCCGGGTCAAAAACCGTGATTAGCCTGATGAGGAGATAATCTGAGCGTCCGACCTGAGGACGTTGCAGGTTATCCAGCGGGTCTCGCGACCTGCTGAGTGCAATAATAATCGTTATCATTTGCCAGTCAAATGATTTTTCCACGATTGGCAAAAAAATATCTAACTGACGCACACCTCGTCCCCGGCAATCGGGGCTTTTGCCGTTCGTCGGCTATCACGTTCTCCCTTCAGATCGATGCCTTTTCCGTGGCGTGGTACTGCTCCAGCAGGGCGCGGGCCATGTTGACCATGTGCATCAGCGCAAACACCACTTCCCGCGTCGTGCCCTGCAGATGGTTGCCGGTTTCCTGTGCCGTGGCCGACGCGCAGCGCAGCAGGGCCATGGCATGGTCGCAGGCCTGGGCGTTGCTGACGCCTTCGCGCAGGGTCCATAGCGAACGCTCCAGGTCGCGGGGCGTGGGGGTGGGGTTGAGGTAGAAATCGAGGGCGCGGCGGGCTGCTTCTTCGTCGAGATCTGTTTCTTCTTTTGTCGAATTGCTCATGACTGCTCCTGTGAAATCCCTTCGAGGACAATGAGCGTTGATGGTAGGTCAATTTGTATTATTTTTTAGTTCTGAGATAATTCAGGATGTGTATTGATGCCGTTCATCCAGTCCGTATCGTTCACAGCCATGGAAAACTGGATCGAATTTCTCTCGCGCTACCAGCGCGAGCACAACCTCAAGCAGCATCAACTGGCCGAGCGCCTGGGCATGACCCAAGGCGGTGTCGGCCATTGGCTGCGTGGCACGCGCAGACCCACCCTGGTGACAGTCAACGAGAAACTGGAAAAGCTCGGGCTGGTTTACCTCGAAGCGCGGGTGATGGTGGTCGAGCGTGACACCACGGTTCGCGAGACCAGAGGTGTCTATGCCGTAGAGCGGCCGCAATCAGTCAATGCCCTGCGCCATGCCAGTTTTCGCTTTCCAGTGCTGGGCTGGGCCGATCTGGATGGGCCTTTGCCGCAATCCAGTGAAATTCACGAGTTGACCGATTACATGCCTGCGGGCAACGCGTTCTGGTTGCCGGTCGAGAACGATTCGATGAATGCCGCCAGTGGCAGGAGCGTTCCGCAGGGGATGCGGGTGTTGGTGGATGCCGGGGTCGAGGTGACGCCGGGCAGGCTGGTGGTGGCTCGGCAGCCCCGTAAGCCGGCGGTATTGCGTGAGTTGATCGAGGAGGGTGGGCAGCGGATGCTCAGGCCGCTCAATACCTTGTATCCGACGGTGTTGTGCGAGGAGGGGTGCGAGTTCCTTGGTGTTGTGGTGCGGATGCACGGGGTGCTCTAGATCGCCGGGGCTGCTGTGCAGCCCTTTCGCGGCACAAGGCCGCGCCTACAGGGAT
>NZ_JAZDCT010000077.1:0-3085 GCF_036324045.1 Pseudomonas carassii
AATGAGCGAAATGCGAATTTTCGGCGAATGTCGTCTTCACAGTATAACCAGATTGCTTGGGGTTATATGGTCAAGTGAAGAAGCGCATACGGTGGATGCCTTGGCAGTCAGAGGCGATGAAAGACGTGGTAGCCTGCGATAAGCTTTGGGGAGTCGGCAAACAGACTGTGATCCAGAGATCTCTGAATGGGGGAACCCAGCCAGCATAAGCTGGTTATCTTGTACTGAATACATAGGTGCAAGAGGCGAACCAGGGGAACTGAAACATCTAAGTACCCTGAGGAAAAGAAATCAACCGAGATTCCCTTAGTAGTGGCGAGCGAACGGGGACCAGCCCTTAAGCTGGTTTGAGATTAGTGGAACGCTCTGGAAAGTGCGGCCATAGTGGGTGATAGCCCCGTACACGAAAATCTCTTGCCAGTGAAATCGAGTAGGACGGAGCACGAGAAACTTTGTCTGAACATGGGGGGACCATCCTCCAAGGCTAAATACTACTGACTGACCGATAGTGAACCAGTACCGTGAGGGAAAGGCGAAAAGAACCCCGGAGAGGGGAGTGAAATAGAACCTGAAACCGTATGCGTACAAGCAGTGGGAGCCTACTTTGTTAGGTGACTGCGTACCTTTTGTATAATGGGTCAGCGACTTATATTCAGTGGCGAGCTTAACCGAATAGGGGAGGCGTAGCGAAAGCGAGTCTTAATAGGGCGCTTTAGTCGCTGGGTATAGACCCGAAACCGGGCGATCTATCCATGGGCAGGTTGAAGGTTAGGTAACACTGACTGGAGGACCGAACCGACTACCGTTGAAAAGTTAGCGGATGACCTGTGGATCGGAGTGAAAGGCTAATCAAGCTCGGAGATAGCTGGTTCTCCTCGAAAGCTATTTAGGTAGCGCCTCATGTATCACTGTAGGGGGTAGAGCACTGTTTCGGCTAGGGGGTCATCCCGACTTACCAAACCGATGCAAACTCCGAATACCTACAAGTGCCGAGCATGGGAGACACACGGCGGGTGCTAACGTCCGTCGTGAAAAGGGAAACAACCCAGACCGTCAGCTAAGGTCCCAAAGTCATGGTTAAGTGGGAAACGATGTGGGAAGGCTTAGACAGCTAGGAGGTTGGCTTAGAAGCAGCCACCCTTTAAAGAAAGCGTAATAGCTCACTAGTCGAGTCGGCCTGCGCGGAAGATGTAACGGGGCTCAAACCATGCACCGAAGCTACGGGTGTCATCTTTGATGACGCGGTAGAGGAGCGTTCTGTAAGCCTGTGAAGGTGAGTTGAGAAGCTTGCTGGAGGTATCAGAAGTGCGAATGCTGACATGAGTAACGACAATGCGAGTGAAAAACTCGCACGCCGAAAGACCAAGGTTTCCTGCGCAACGTTAATCGACGCAGGGTTAGTCGGTCCCTAAGGCGAGGCTGAAAAGCGTAGTCGATGGAAAACAGGTTAATATTCCTGTACTTCCAGTTATTGCGATGGAGGGACGGAGAAGGCTAGGCCAGCTTGGCGTTGGTTGTCCAAGTTTAAGGTGGTAGGCTGAGATCTTAGGCAAATCCGGGATCTTAAGGCCGAGAGCTGATGACGAGTGCTCTTTAGAGCGCGAAGTGGTTGATGCCATGCTTCCAAGAAAAGCTCCTAAGCTTCAGATAACTGGGAACCGTACCCCAAACCGACACAGGTGGTTAGGTAGAGAATACCAAGGCGCTTGAGAGAACTCGGGTGAAGGAACTAGGCAAAATGGCACCGTAACTTCGGGAGAAGGTGCGCCGGTGAGGGTGAAGCACTTGCTGCGTAAGCCCACGCCGGTCGAAGATACCAGGCCGCTGCGACTGTTTATTAAAAACACAGCACTCTGCAAACACGAAAGTGGACGTATAGGGTGTGACGCCTGCCCGGTGCCGGAAGGTTAATTGATGGGGTTAGCGCAAGCGAAGCTCTTGATCGAAGCCCCGGTAAACGGCGGCCGTAACTATAACGGTCCTAAGGTAGCGAAATTCCTTGTCGGGTAAGTTCCGACCTGCACGAATGGCGTAACGATGGCGGCGCTGTCTCCACCCGAGACTCAGTGAAATTGAAATCGCTGTGAAGATGCAGTGTATCCGCGGCTAGACGGAAAGACCCCGTGAACCTTTACTATAGCTTTGCACTGGACTTTGAGCTTGCTTGTGTAGGATAGGTGGGAGGCTTTGAAGTGGGGACGCCAGTTCTCATGGAGCCATCCTTGAAATACCACCCTGGCAACCTTGAGGTTCTAACTCAGGTCCGTTATCCGGATCGAGGACAGTGTATGGTGGGTAGTTTGACTGGGGCGGTCTCCTCCCAAAGAGTAACGGAGGAGTACGAAGGTGCGCTCAGACCGGTCGGAAATCGGTCGTAGAGTATAAAGGCAAAAGCGCGCTTGACTGCGAGACAAACACGTCGAGCAGGTACGAAAGTAGGTCTTAGTGATCCGGTGGTTCTGTATGGAAGGGCCATCGCTCAACGGATAAAAGGTACTCCGGGGATAACAGGCTGATACCGCCCAAGAGTTCATATCGACGGCGGTGTTTGGCACCTCGATGTCGGCTCATCACATCCTGGGGCTGAAGCCGGTCCCAAGGGTATGGCTGTTCGCCATTTAAAGTGGTACGCGAGCTGGGTTTAGAACGTCGTGAGACAGTTCGGTCCCTATCTGCCGTGGACGTTTGAGATTTGAGAGGGGCTGCTCCTAGTACGAGAGGACCGGAGTGGACGAACCTCTGGTGTTCCGGTTGTCACGCCAGTGGCATTGCCGGGTAGCTATGTTCGGAAGAGATAACCGCTGAAAGCATCTAAGCGGGAAACTTGCCTCAAGATGAGATCTCACTGGAGCCTTGAGCTCCCTGAAGGGCCGTCGAAGACTACGACGTTGATAGGTTGGGTGTGTAAGCGCTGTGAGGCGTTGAGCTAACCAATACTAATTGCCCGTGAGGCTTGACCATATAACACCCAAGCAATTTGCGCCGAGGCCAAATTGTGGTGGTGAAGACGAAAGAACCGAAAGTTCGCAACTTCACAAAGTCACATATCCGAATTCGCTGGAGTATCCATCTGGATCTTCTGGCA
>NZ_JAZDCT010000078.1:0-2558 GCF_036324045.1 Pseudomonas carassii
CGGTGACCACGCCGGCGATGATCAGTTGCTTCTTGCCGGTGGCCTTCACCGCCTTGACGAAGTCTTCGTTGTCCCAGGCGTTGATGTTGCCGGGGCGGGCAATGTAGGGCGCGTCGGGGAATTGCTCCTTGAGCTCGGGCACCAGAGGGCCGTTGGGGCCGGTTTCGAAGCTGGTGGTGAGGATGGTGGGCAGCTTGAAATACCTGGCGAGGTCGGAAAGCGCCAGCACGTTGTTCTTGAAGCGGTCGGGGTCGATATCGCGCACCAGCGACAGCAGGCCGGTCTGGTGGTCGACCAGCAGTACTGCGGCGTTGTTCTTGTCCAGGCGGTTGTAGTGGAAAGCCATGGCTGAACTCCTTGCTTCAAAGGTAGGGAGTTTCAGCGTAGGCAAACATGGCGTGCAGGGCCGACCGTGGAAGTGTCAGATTTTTTGTGTGCGGGCCGGTAACGGCCTGCCGTCAGGCAGGCCCTGACTTTCACCAGGTCGGCCTGATGAACCGATCTCCGTACAAAATCGCGAATTGATTCATCGCACTTTTCCAATCATGCGCCGCTGAGCCCCAGTTCGCCGTGATGTTTCGCAGCCCCAGCCAGATCAGCTTGGTAGCTGCGTCATCGTTCGGGAAATGGCCTCGGGTCTTGATGATCTTGCGCAGCTGGGCATTGATACTCTCGATGGCGTTGGTGGTGTAGATCACTTTCCGGATGGCTGGTGGGAAGACAAAGAAGGGAATCACTCGATCCCAGGCGCGTCTCCAGGCCGCAACGACCGTTGGATACTGCTTGCCCCAGGGCCCGTTTTCAAACTCATCGAGTGCCTGCTCAGCCGCTTCGGCGTTGATGGCCTGGTAGATCGGCTTGAGCGCCTTGGCCAGTGCCCGCCGCTTGTCCCAGGCTGCAAAGTCCAGGCTGTTGCGGATCAGGTGCACGATGCACGTCTGCAGCGTCGTCTCTGGAAACACGGCGCTGAGAGCCTCTGGCATGCCTTTGAGGCCATCGGTCACGGCAATCAGCACATCCTCGACACCACGTGTCTTGAGATCGTTAAAGACCTTCATCCAGAACTTCGCACCCTCGGTGTTCTCGATCCAGATGCCCAAGATATCGCGCGTCCCGTCGGGTAGAACGCCCAGCGCCAAGTAAATGGCCTTGTTGCGCACCAAGCCTTCTTCGCGGATCTTCACCCGCAGTGCATCGAAGAAAATGACCGGGTACATGGGCTCCAGTGGCCGCTGCTGCCACGCGCCAATTTCTTCCATGACCTCGTCTGTCACAGAGCTGATGAAGTCGGGTGAGACCTCTGTTCCATACTGCTCGGACAGAAAGGCTCGGATCTCTCTGACCGTCATGCCACGGGCGTACATGGCGATGATCTTGTCATCGAAACCGGTGTACCGCCGCTCATGCTTGGGGATGAGAATGGGCGCAAAACTGCCGTCTCGGTCACGAGGAATTTCCAGCCGCAGCGGGCCATCGCCGGTCAAAACCGTCTTGCCACTCTTGCCGTTACGCTGGTTGGTTTCATCCTCTGGGCGCTGCGCGCCCGGCGGATAACCCAGGTGGTGGCCAAGTTCGGCGTGCAGAGCGCGTTCGATCAAGGCCTTCTTGAACGCCGCAGAGGCATCCTCGATAGCCTCTGCGGTCATCAGGCCCTCACCGAACTGCTCCAGCAGCTCTTTGGGGATTTTGGGCAGGTCACGCAAGGGTTTCTTTTTGGTTGGCATACATGCACCTCTTACTCATGTTATGCCCGAACACAAAATTTCTGACACCCTCGTTTTTGAAGTTTTATGCGCATTCATTTGCGATGTCGACGCTTATTCACCTTTCCGCCCTTACGGCGGGTCACTTTTTGTCAAACGCCCGGAGCGCCGGCCGGACAAAAGTAACCAAAAAACGCTGCGCTCCATTCATCCGGCCCTCCGCTTCGCTCCGGGTCCCCTCACTCCGGCCTTGCTCCCGGGAGGGCCGCGCTGCAGGGCCCATCCTGGGCCCCAGCGCTTGACGGGCATCCATGCCCGTCACCTCCCTTCGCAAGACCTCCGTTCGGCCTCCTGAAGTCGCGAAGTTACGGGTGGCGCCTGAACTGGCGCAGCTGTCGCTAGTTTAAACTTAATTAATCTCTCGATTGCATCGCGGGACAAGCCCGCTCCTACACGACAGTCGCCGTTATATAGATCCCTGTAGGAGCGGGCTTGCCCCGCGAAAGGGCCGGAACAGCCAATACATAATTAACTGTCAGACAAGTAACTTCGCATTTCTTGCTCTTGCTCTTGCTCTTGCTTCTAAGCGCGCGATAGTCCAGGCGCCGCCAATTGCGACTTCAGGAGGCCGAGCAGAGTTCTTGCGTAGTGGGGCGACGGCCATGGATGGCCGTCGAGCGCTGCGGCCCAGGATGGGCCGTACAGCGCGGTCCTCCCGGGAGCAAGAACGGAGCGAGGGAACCCCGGAGCGGAGCGAAGGGGCCGGATGAATGGAGCGAGGATTTTTTGGTTCCTTAATGAGATGGTCACCCCGGCACCCTGCGAGGCGTACGCTTTCGCAGGGTGTTTTTTCTT
>NZ_JAZDCT010000079.1:0-2501 GCF_036324045.1 Pseudomonas carassii
ACGGTGATCCGGCCACCCATTCCACGCGCATCCGGCCACTGATTCCACGGCCATCCGGCCACCCAACCGGGTAGGCAGCTACGCAGGATTTCTTCACTACCATCGACCTCTTTTTCGAAGCAGAGAGGTCGTCGTGGAGCGTTTATCCATGCGTAAGATTCGCGAAGTACTACGTCTCAAGTTCGAGGTCGGACTATCGGCTCGCCAGATTGCGGTCAGCGTGCAGGTCGGTCGTGTCACCGTCGGCGACTACCTCAATCGTTTTGCCGCCAGCGGCCTCACCTGGCCCTGTTCGCTGTCCGATGCCGAGTTGGAGCAGCAACTGTTCCCGCCGGCCCCGGCGGTTGCCAGTGAGAAGCGGCCTTTACCCGATTGGGCATGGGTGCATGCCGAACTGCGCCGCCCCGGCGTAACCCTGGCGCTGCTCTGGCAGGAGTACCGTCTGAGCCAGCCGCAGGGCTTTCAGTACAGCTGGTTCTGTGAGCACTACCGAGCCTGGCAGGGCAAGCTGGACGTGGTGATGCGCCAGGAACATCGCGTTGGCGAGAAGTTGTTCGTCGACTACGCCGGGCAGACGGTGCCGGTGATCGACCGCTATAGCGGCGAGATCCGCCAGGCGCAGGTGTTCGTCGCGGTACTCGGCGCCTCCAGCTACACCTTCGCCGAAGCGACCTGGTCGCAGCAGTTGCCGGACTGGCTGGGCTCCCATGTCCGCTGCTTCGCCTTCCTCGGCGGCGTGCCGGAGATCGTGGTGCCGGACAACCTGCGCAGCGCGGTGAGTAAGAGTCATCGCTACGAGCCGGACATCAACCCGAGCTACCGCGATCTGGCCGAGCACTATGGCGTGGCGGTGGTGCCGGCGCGGGCGCGTAAGCCGCGCGACAAGGCTAAGGCCGAGGTCGGCGTGCAGGTGGTCGAGCGCTGGATCCTCGCCGCGCTGAGGAACCGCCAGTTCTTCTCCCTGGATGAACTCAACAGCGCCATCGCCTTATTGCTGGAGCGGCTCAACCGACGACCGTTTCGCAAGCTGCCGGGCTCCCGGCAGTCGGCCTTCGAAGCCCTGGATCGTCCAGCGCTGCGCCCCCTGCCGGAGCAACCCTACGTCTACGCCGAGTGGAAGAAGGCGCGGGTGCACATCGACTACCACGTCGAGGTCGATGGGCATTACTACTCGGTGCCGTACCAACTGGTGAAGAAGCAACTGGAAGTACGGCTGACGGCGCGCACCGTCGAGTGTTTCCACGCCAACCAGCGAGTGGCCAGCCACCTGCGCTCAATGCACAAGGGCAGGCACAGCACGCAGACCGAGCACATGCCCAAGAGCCATCGCGAGCACGCCGAGTGGACGCCACAACGGCTGATCCGCTGGGCTGAGCAGACCGGGCCGAACACCGCCGGCGTGATCAGCCACATCCTCGAACGGCGCATCCACCCGACTCACGGCTACCGGGCCTGCCTGGGCATCCTGCGCCTGGGCAAGACCCATGGCGAAGTGCGCTTGGAGCTGGCCTGCCGACGCGCCCTCAGCCTCGGCGCGTGCAGCTACAAGAGCCTCGAATCGATCCTGCGCCAGGGGCTGGAAAACCTGCCACTGGCTCAAGCCAACCTGCCTCTACTGCCAGACGACCACGCCAACCTGCGCGGCCCCGGCTACTACCACTGACCCCAAGGAATCCCACCATGCTGCCCCATCCGACCCTGGACAAGCTCCAGACCCTGCGCCTGACCGGCATGCTCAAGGCACTCGCCGAGCAACTGAAAACCCCGGACATCGACAGCCTGAGCTTCGAGGAACGCCTCGGCCTGCTGGTCGACCGCGAGCTGACTGAACGCGACGACAAGCGCCTGAGCAGCCGTCTGCGCCAGGCCCGGCTCAAGCACAACGCCTGCCTCGAAGACATCGACTACCGCAGCCCGCGCGGACTTGATAAGGCGCTGATCTTGCAACTGAGCAGTGGCCAGTGGCTGAGCGACGGCCTCAACCTGATCATCGGCGGCCCCACCGGTGTCGGTAAAACCTGGCTGGCCTGTGCCCTGGCCCACCAGGCCTGCCGAGAGGGCTACAGCGTGCGCTATCTGCGCCTGCCACGTTTGCTGGAAGAACTGGGTCTGGCCCATGGCGACGGCCGCTTCGCCAAGCTGATGAGCAGCTACGCCAAGACCGACCTGCTGATCCTCGACGACTGGGGCCTGGCCCCGTTCACCGGCGAGCAACGGCGCGACATGCTGGAGCTACTGGACGACCGTTACGGCCAGCGCTCGACCATCGTCACCAGCCAGATGCCGGTGGACAACTGGCACGAACTGATCGGCGATCCGACCCTGGCCGATGCCATCCTCGACCGCCTGGTGCACAACGCTTATCGGATCAATCTGAAGGGTGAATCAATGCGCAAACGGACGCAGAAATTGACGACGCCAGCCAACCCGGACTAACAATGCCACCCCTGCGTCGCTGCGCTCCGACTGCCCGGCCGGATGGCCGTGGAACAGGTGGCCAG
>NZ_JAZDCT010000080.1:0-2083 GCF_036324045.1 Pseudomonas carassii
CCTGGCCCAGCGCTGCAGCCAGGTGGCCGCGCCGTTGCCGTTGTTCAGCGCCATGCTCAACTACCGGCAGAGCAGCCGCGTTGCGCCGCAGTCACAGGCCTGGGAGGGGATCGAGACCCTGGGCGGCGAAGGGCGCAGCAACTACCCGCTGAACTTGAACGTCGATGATTTCGGCGATGGCCTGCGCCTGGGCGTGCAGGTGTCGGCGCAGGTGGGTGCGCAGCGGATCTGCGCGCAGATGCTGCAGGTGCTCGACAGTCTGCTGCTGGCGCTCGAACAGCATCCGCAGGAGGCGCTCAGCCGCTTGCCGGTGCTGAGTGCCGAGGAGCGGCGCCAAGTACTGGTCGACTTCAACGACACACAGGTGGACTACGACCTCGGGCAGACCCTGCACGGGCTGATCGAGGCCCAGGTACGACGCACTCCGGACGCTGTGGCGGTAAGGGCCGAGGAAGGCGAACTGACCTATCGCCAGCTCGACGAGCAGGCCAACCGTCTGGCCCATCACCTGATCGCGCTGGGGGTGCAGCCCGACGACCGGGTGGCGATCTGCGTCGAGCGCAGCTTGTCGATGGTGGTCGGCCTGCTGGCGACCCTCAAGGCTGGTGGCGCCTACGTGCCGGTGGACCCGGAGTACCCGGCCGAGCGCATCCGCCACATGCTCGATGACAGCGCGCCGCTGGCCGTGCTGGTCCACGGCGCCACCCGCGACTTGCCACAGCTGGCCGAGGCATCGCTAGTCGATCTTGACCGGCCGACCTGGCAGGCGCAGCCGGCGCAGGCCCCGCAGGTGGCCGGGCTGACCCCACGGCACCTGGCCTATGTGATCTACACCTCCGGCTCCACCGGCCTGCCCAAGGGGGTGATGAACGAGCACGCCGGGGTGGTCAACCGCCTGCTGTGGATGCAGGACGCCTATGGATTGGGCGTCGACGATGTGGTGCTGCAGAAGACCCCGTTCAGCTTCGACGTGTCGGTGTGGGAGTTCCTCTGGCCGCTGCAGACCGGTGCGCGCCTGGTGATGGCGCGCCCGGGTGGGCACCGCGACCCCGAGTACCTGCGCGCGGTCATCCGTGACGAGCAGGTCAGCACCTTGCACTTCGTGCCGTCGATGCTCGATGTGTTCCTCGCCCATGGCGAGGTCCTGCCGTACCAGCTCAAGCGCGTGCTGTGCAGCGGCGAGGCCTTGCCCGGTGCCCTGGTGCGGCGCTTCCAGGCACAGGTGCCGACGGTCGAACTGCACAACCTGTACGGCCCGACCGAGGCAGCGGTGGATGTCAGCGCCTGGCACTGCGTGACGGCACCGGACAACACACCGATCGGCAAGCCGATCGCCAACACCACGCTGTACGTGCTGGACGGTCACGGCCAGCCGGTACCCCGGGGCGTGGCGGGCGAGCTGTACATCGGCGGTGTGCAGGTGGCCCGTGGCTACCTGAACCGGGCGGAACTGACCGCCGAGCGCTTCCTTGATGATCCGTTCGGCAGCCGTCCGGGCGGGCGGCTGTACCGTACCGGCGACCTGGCTCGGCACCTGGCCGATGGCAACCTGGAGTACCTGGGGCGCAACGACGACCAGGTGAAGATCCGTGGCCTGCGCATCGAGTTGGGCGAAATCCAGGCCTGCCTGACCCGTATCGAAGGGGTCAAGGAGGCGGTGGTGCTGGCCCGCGAGCAGCGCCTGGTGGCGTACTACACCGGCGCCTTGCAGGCGCCGGACACGCTGCGCTCGGCGTTGCTGAGCCAGTTGCCGGACTTCATGGTGCCGGCCTCGTTCACCCACCTCGAGGCGCTGCCGCTGAGCCCCAACGGCAAGTTGGACCGCAAGGCGCTGCCGCAACCGGAAACCGTGCAGCAGGCCTACGAGGCGCCGCAAGGAGAAGTCGAAACCCTGCTGGCGCAGTTGTGGAGCGAACTGCTGGGCGTGGCCCAGGTCGGTCGTCACGACAACTTCTTCGAACTGGGCGGCCACTCGCTGCTGGCCGTGACCCTGACCGCGCGTATGCGCCAGGCCGGCCTGGCGGCGGATGTGCGGGTGCTGTTCGGCCAGCCGACCCTGAAGGCGCTGGCGGCGGCGGTGGGC
>NZ_JAZDCT010000081.1:0-1804 GCF_036324045.1 Pseudomonas carassii
CCCAGGTCGGTCGCCACGACAACTTCTTCGAGCTGGGCGGCCACTCGCTGTTGGCCGTGACCCTCACCTCGCGCCTGCGCGAGGCGGGCCTGGAGGCTGACGTGCGCAGCCTGTTCGAACACCCGACGCTGGCAGGCTATGCCGCCATCACAGACAGAATGGAGATCGTCCTGTGAGCATCAACGAACTACTGGCGACCCTGGCCGCCAACAATGTCCAGCTGGCCCTCAAGGATGGCCAACTGGTGGTCCAGGGCAATCGCCAGGCCCTGAGCGACGCCGCGCTGGTGGCCCGACTGCGCGAGCACAAGCCGGCGCTGCTGGGGATGCTCGAACGTGGCGAGTACGTGGCGGTGCGCCACGGCAGCGTCGAGGTGCCGGAAAACCGCATCCCGGCCGACTGCGCGCGGATCACCCCGGCCATGCTCAGCCTGGTCGAGCTCGACCAGGCCAGCATCGATCAGCTGGTTGAGGGCGTGCCCGGCGGCGCGGCCAACGTGCAGGACATCTACCCACTGGCGCCGTTGCAGCAAGGCATGCTGTTCCACCACGCCAGCGCCGGCGACCACGATCCCTACATGATGCAGGCGCGCTTCGTGTTCGCCAGCAGCGCCCGGGTCGAGGCCTTCGCCCAGGCCCTGCAAGGGGTGATCGACCGTCACGACATCCTGCGCACCTCGGTGCACTGGAAGACGCTCGAAACGCCGGTGCAGATGGTCTGGCGCAAGGCCCGGCTGCGGGTCACCCAGCTTGCCGAGGGCCAGTTGCCTGACAGCGGCTTCGACCTGACCCAGGCACCGTTGATACGCCTGCAATGCCAGGTGGCGGAGGCGGACGGGCGGGTCCACGCGACCTTGCAGTTCCACCACGTGGCCATGGACCACAGCGCCCTTGAGGTGGTGCGCCACGAAATGCTCGCCTTCCTGCTCGGCGAAAGCGACCGGCTGGGCCGTCCGGTGCCGTTTCGCAACCACGTGGCCCAGGCCCTGCTGGGCGTCAGCCAGGCCGAGCACGAGGCGTTCTTCCGCGACATGCTCAGCGGCGTGGATGCGCCGACCCTGGCCTATGGCCTGGCCGACGTGCAGGGCGACGGCGCGGCGTTGAGCGAACACGTGCTGGACCTCGACCTGGCGCTGTGCCGCGAACTGCGGGCCCAGGCCCGCAGCCTGGGGGTGAGCGTCGCCAGCCTGTTCCACCTGGCCTGGGCACGGGTGCTGGGTGGCCTGACCGGGCGCGACCAGGTGGTGTTCGGCACCGTGCTGATGGGGCGTCTGCAAGGCGCCGAAGGCACCGACCGGGCGCTGGGCATTTTCATCAATACCTTGCCGCTGCGGGTGGATCTGAATGATGTCAACCTGGCCACCGCGATCAAGGCCACCCACCAGCGGCTGAGCACGCTGATGCGCCACGAGCACGCGCCCCTGGCCCTGGCCCAGCGCTGCAGCGGCGTGGCGGCGCCGACACCGCTGTTCAACACCTTGCTCAACTACCGCCACAGCGCGGTCTCGGGGTCTGAAGCGGTGCTGCGCGCCGGTTGGGCCGGGATCGAGATCGAGCATGCCGGCGAGGCCACCAACTACCCGCTGGTGGTCAGCGTCGATGACCTGGGCAGTGGCTTCTACCTGACCCTGCAGACTGTGGCACCAGTGGACGGGCGTCTGGTCTGCCAGCTGTTCCAGGGTGTCCTGGCAGCGTTGGCCCAGGCGCTTGGGAGCGCTCCGGACACACCGCTACAACAGCTGTTTGCGTTGCCTGCGCAGGAGCACGAGCGCGTGGTGCGCCAGTTCAACGCCACGGCGCGGGAC
>NZ_JAZDCT010000083.1:0-1722 GCF_036324045.1 Pseudomonas carassii
CATCTACCCGCTGGCGCCGTTGCAGGAGGGGATCCTTTACCACCACCTCAGCTCGCCGGAGCACGATCCCTATGTGCTGGCCTCACGCATGGCCTTCGCCAGCCATGAACGCCTGCAGGCTTTCATCGATGCTTTGGGCAAGGTCATCGCCCGTCACGACGTGCTGCGTACCTCGGTGCTGTGGGAAGGCCTGGCGCAGCCGCTGCAGGTGGTCTGGCGCCGGGCCGAGCTGGCGGTGTTCGAGGTGGCCGACGAGGCTGCGGTGCCCCATGCCCTGGCCCTGGAGCAGGCGCCGCTGGTGCGCTTGTACCACTGGCCGGACGCTCAGGGCGCCGGGCGGCTAGCCGCGTTGCAGTTCCACCATATCGTCCTCGACCATACCGCGCTGGATGTGCTCGGTCGGGAGCTGGTGGGCTACCTGCACGGTGCGCCGGTGCCCGCCGAACAGGGGGTGCCATACCGTAACTATGTGGCCCAGGCGCGCCTGGGCGTCAGCCAGGCCGAGCACGAGGCGTTCTTCCGCGAGCAGTTGGGCGATATCGACGAGCCGACCCTGCCGTTCGGCCTGGGCGATGTGCAGGTCGACGGTCTCGGCATCGAAGAGGCCCATCTGTGGCTGGACGAAACCTTGGCCAGCGGTCTGCGTCAGCAGGCTCGGCAACTGGGTATCAGCGTCGCCAGCCTGTTCCACCTGGCCTACGCCCGCCTGCTGGCCGCCGCCAGCGGCCGCGACAGCGTGGTGTTCGGCACCGTGCTGCTGGGTCGCCTTGAAGGCGGCGAGGGAGCAGACCAGGCGCTGGGCATGTTCATCAACACCTTGCCGCTGCGCCTGGACCTGGCCGGCACTGACCTGCATGACGCGGTGCGCCAGACCCAGCAGCGCCTGAGCGCCTTGCTCGCCCATGAGCATGCGTCGCTGGCATTGGCCCAGCGTTGCAGCGGCGTGCCGGCCCCGGCGCCGCTGTTCAGCGCCATGCTCAACTACCGTCACGGCAGCCAGGCGGACGAGGGCCAGCGCCCGGCCCTGCAGGGTATAGAGACCCTGGACAGCATCGAGCGCAGCAACTACCCGCTGAGCCTGAGCGTGGACGATATCGGCGACGGCTTCCGCCTGGTCGCCCTGGCTCCGGCGGCGGTTGGCGCTGCGCGTATCTGCACGCAGATGCGGCGGGTGCTGGAAACCATGGCCGAAGCCTTGGCACAGCAGCCACGGCAAGGACTGCTGCAACTGCCAGTGCTCTCGGTCGAGGAACGCCACCAGTTGTTGCACGACTTCAACCGCACGGCGCAGCCCCACAACCTGGAGCTGACCCTTCACGGGCTGATCGAGGCTCAGGTACTGCGTACCCCAGGCGCCGTGGCGGTAAGGGCCGAGGAGGGCGAGCTGACCTATCGCCAGCTCGACGAGCAAGCCAACCGCCTGGCCCATCACCTGATCGCGCTGGGGGTGAGGCCGGACGATCGCGTGGCGATCTGCGTCGAGCGTGGCCTGTCGATGGTGGTCGGCCTGCTGGCGATCCTCAAGGCTGGTGGCGCCTATGTGCCGCTCGATCCGGACTACCCGGCCGAACGGCTCCGCCACATGCTCGCCGACAGCCAGCCAAGGGCGCTGCTGGTGCAACAAGGCACCCGGACGTTGGTTGGCGAGGCGGCGGTGCCGCAGGTCAACCTCGACCAGCCGGATTGGACCCGCCAGCCAAGCCACAACCCGCAGGTGCCTGG
>NZ_JAZDCT010000084.1:0-1609 GCF_036324045.1 Pseudomonas carassii
GGTTGGCTGGCCGAACAAGGTGCGCACGTCGGCCTGCAGGCCGGCCTGGCGCAGGCGTGCGGTGAGGCTCACCGCCAACAGCGAATGGCCGCCCAGTTCGAAGAAGTTGTCATGGCGACCAACCTGTTCGATGCCCAGGACTTCAGCCCAGATCGCGGCCATGGCCTCCTCGGTCGCGCCGATTGGGGCGACATAGACCTGGCGTGCCAGGGCCGAAGGATCAGGGTCCGGCAGTGCCTTGCGGTCCAGCTTGCCATGGCTCGTCAGCGGCAGATCGTCCAGGCGGACGAAGGCTTGCGGTATCAAGTGGCCCGGCAGGCTGGCTTGCAGGCCTTGGCGCAAGGCGTCGAGATCGACCGTAGCGGCTTCGGTGAACCAGGCCAGCAAGCGTTCGTCGCGCACCAGCACCACCGCATCGGCGATACCCGGCACGGCTTTCAACGCCGCTTCGATCTCGCCCAGCTCGATCCGCACGCCACGGATCTTCACCTGGTCGTCGTTACGGCCCTGATAGTCCAGCGTACCGTCGGCGTTCCAGCGCACCAGGTCACCCGTGCGGTACATCCGACCGCCGTTGAACGGATCGTCGAGGAAGCGCTCGGCAGTCAACTCAGGACGGTTGAGGTAGCCTCGGGCGACCTGAGCACCACCGATGTACAACTCGCCGATCACACCGACCGGCACTGGCTGGCGCTGCTCGTCCAGCACATAAGTGCGAGTGTTGGCGGTCGGCCTGCCGATATGCAACACCCCGCCCGGTTGCAGTTGCCCCGACGTCGCCACCACGGTGGTCTCGGTCGGGCCATAGTTGTTGACCAGCGCGAAGCCCGGATCACACTCGAACTGGCGCAGGCGATCGCCGCCGACCAACAGCGTGCGCAGGGTCGGATGCTGCCGTTCGCGGCGCAGCGCCTGCTCGGCGACCGGTGTCGGCAGGAAGCTCACTTGCAGCGGCTGCTCCAGCCACCAGTCGAGCAGTTCATCGACATGTTCGCCGCCGATGGACGCCGGCGGCAGGTGCAGCACCGCTCCGGCGCACAGTGCCGGCCAGGCCTCCCAGGCCATGGCGTCGAAGCCGAAACCGGCGACGCTGGAGGTGTGGCTGCCCGCGCCCAGCTCGAAGGTCTGGCAATGCCAGTGGATCAGGTTGGTCAAAGTGCGGTGTTCGACCATCACCCCTTTGGGCTGGCCGGTGGAGCCGGAGGTGTAGATCACATAGGCCAGCTGATCCGCGTCGAGGCTGGTGACGACGGGGTTGATATCGGCTTCACAGACCCAGTCATCGCCATCCAGGGCAACCTTGGCCACCTCGCCCACCAGCGACACAGTGCTCGACTCGACCAGCACCAGCGCCGGAGCACTGTCGCTGAGCAGGTAGGCAATGCGCTCCGCCGGGTAGCCCGGGTCGACCGGCACATACGCCGCGCCGGCCTTGAGCACGGCCAGCATCGCCACTAGTCGCTGCGGGCCACGTTCCAAGCACAGCGCCACGCGGTCGCCCAAAGCCACGCCACGCTGGATCAGATGATGAGCCAGTCGGTTGGCACGCTGGTTGAACTCGCCGTAGCTCAGACTCAGCTCACCCTGTACAACGGCCAGCGCTTCGGGC
>NZ_JAZDCT010000085.1:0-1609 GCF_036324045.1 Pseudomonas carassii
ACCCGAAGCACTGGCCGTGGTGCAGGGCGAGCAGCGCCTGAGCTATGGCGAACTCAACCAGCGTGCCAACCGTCTGGCCCATTATCTGATCGAGCGTGGCGTGGCCCTGGGTGACCGCGTGGCGCTGTGCCTGGAGCGGGGCCCGCAACGGCTGGTGGCGATGCTGGCCGTGCTCAAGGCCGGTGCGGCGTATGTGCCGGTCGATCCGGGCTACCCGGCGGAGCGGATTGCCTATTTGCTCAGCGACAGTGCTCCGGCGCTGGTGCTGGTCGAGTCCACGACCGAAGCGTTGGTAGGGAATGTAGCCAAGGTCCTGGTGGACGGTGCCGACTGGGAGGATAACGCCGCCAGCAATCCTGTGGTTGCGGGGCTAGACCAGGATCAGCTGGCCTATGTGATCTACACCTCCGGTTCCACCGGCCAGCCTAAAGGGGTGATGGTCGAGCACCGCACTTTGGCCAACCTGATCCACTGGCATTGCCAGACCTTCGGGCTGGGCGAGGGCAGCCACACCTCCAGCGTTGCCGGCTTCGGCTTCGACGCCATGGCCTGGGAAGCCTGGCCGGCGCTGTGCGCCGGAGCGGTATTGCACCTGCCACCGGCCTCTATTGGCGGCGAGCATGTCGATGAACTGCTCGACTGGTGGCTGGAGCAGCCTCTAGAGGTCAGCTTCCTGCCGACACCGGTCGCCGAACAGGCACTGCGCCGCGAACGCCAGCACCCGACCCTGCGCACGTTGCTGGTCGGCGGTGATCGCCTGCGCCAGTTCGAGCGTGATCCGGGCTTCGCGCTGGTCAACAACTATGGCCCGACCGAGACCACCGTGGTGGCGACGTCGGGGCCACTGCAACCGGGCGGCGCGCTGCATATCGGCAAGCCGACCGCCAACACCCGCGTCTATGTGCTGGACGAGCAGCGCCAGCCAGTGCCGGTGGGTGTGACCGGTGAGCTGTACATCGGTGGCGCGCAGGTCGCTCGGGGCTATCTCAACCGTCCTGAGTTGACTGCCGAGCGTTTCCTCGATGATCCGTTCAACGGCGGGCGGATGTACCGCACGGGTGACCTGGTGCGCTGGAACACCGACGGCACGCTGGACTACCAGGGCCGCAACGACGACCAGGTGAAGATCCGTGGCGTGCGGGTCGAGCTGGGTGAGATCGAAGCCGCGCTGAAGGCCCAACCGGGAATTACGGATGCGGTGGTGCTGGTGCGCAACGAACGTCTGCTGGCGTGGTTCACCGAAGCTGCCGTGGTCGATCTCGACGCCTTGCGCCAAGGGCTGCAAGCCAGCCTGCCGGGTCACTTGATACCGCAAGCGTTCACGCGTCTGGACGAGCTGCCGCTGACGAGCCACGGCAAGCTGGACCGCAAGGCGCTGGCGGACCCTGATCCTTCGACCCTGGCCCGCCAGGCCTATGTCGCCCCAATCGGCGCGACCGAGGAGGCCATGGCCGCGATCTGGGCTGAAGTCCTGGGTATCGAACAAGTCGGTCGCCATGACAACTTCTTCGAACTGGGCGGCCATTCGCTGTTGGCGGTGAGCCTCACCGCACGCCTGCGCCAGGCCGGCCTGCAGGCCGACGTGCGCACCTTGTTCGGCCAGCCGACA
>NZ_JAZDCT010000086.1:0-1562 GCF_036324045.1 Pseudomonas carassii
TTCGCAGGCCTGGCACTGGTCGTGGGGCAGGACGGATTCGGCGATGACGTGGGCGATTCGCTTGCTGAGGGTCATGGGCGTACTCCGGATTGAGGCAGGTTGGCAAGGACATAGCGCCAGTTGGATTCGGTGTATTCGGCGAGTGTCTGGGTCAGCGGGATCTGCGCATGCACGGCTTTGTCGATCAGCGTTCGGAGCGCAGGGTAGGTATGCAACTGCGGGTGCAGGCAGCGTTGATGGAGGGCCAGGGCAATGATGTCGGCTGGCTTGCTCAAGCCCTGTCTGCGTGCCTGGACGATCTCTTCGTACGCCAGCACGGCGGCGACCGCTGGCAGGGAAGGCCGGTCATCGGTCTGTGGGAGCAGGGCACGCCAGGCGCTGAGCATGGCCTGGACCAGCGGAGCTTCGGCTTGCATTTCGCCAGCCGCGACCGGTATCGGCTTTTGGGCGTACGGCTCACCGATCATGCGCACGGCAAACCCGCCGCTGGTAAGGAACAGCCAACGGTGGATGGGCCACCATGGCATTTGCTCTGCGTGTTCGTAGGCCGCTGCAAGCAGTTCCAGGCGTACAGGTTCGAATACCGGATAGACGCAGGTCTGCGTTCCCATGGTCGGGACCTCGCACAGCGTCATGATGTGCTCGGCCAAGGCTGCGGCAGGCGTTTCACTGAATAGCCAGCCACAGACCAGGCGCCCAGGCCGCTGAACATCCCGCAGACTTGCCCGTGCCGTCAGGGCTACCAGGGATTCCGGCAGGGGTTCTCCTGGAGACGCCAGGCAGGCCAGGACCGGATAGGTGTCGGGGGCGTGGGCGAGGTCGGCCCTGTAGATTGGCGTCAGCGCTTTCTTCCCCAGCCCTTGGCGTAAACCTTCGAGCACGGCGTGGTCACTTCGGCTGGACACCGCAGTGGGGTCGATCAGCACGTGGCAGTACTGGTCCGAGGTGTGGTGATCCATGACGAACTGGGTCAAGTCAGTGGCGTTCATCGGCCCTTTTCCTCACAGGCACTGCCGTTGTTCGCAGTGAGCTCCAGTGCCGTGACATTTCCGGCGCCTTCGGCCCCTGCTTGGGTAGGGCCATGAAAGTTGAGCGTCAATCCGTTGAGCGTAAGGCCCTGCTGGTCGAGCACGAGGCTTGCACCTGGGCTTATGAGCTCGATACGTTCGCTGGCGGTGAGTCGAAAGACTGTTGTCTGCTGCTCCAGGCCCTGGCCGACGGTAATGCGCTGATGACCGTCCACCCGCAGTTCGCTGTTGCCACCGACGAGGGTGTGTTGATTCACCCCGATGGTTTCACTGCGATCATTGCTCACCTGTACGGACAGGTCCTGGCCGACCTTCAGATGACAGTCCCGGCCTACGGCATGGGTGTGGTCATTGCCGGTTTCCTGGCGAAGGTCGTTGCCGACGCTGATTTGCTCATCGTTGCCCACTTGTTCGATGCGGTTGCGGCCAACGCAGGTCGTTTCGTCATGGCCTACCCGATTGTTCTGATCCCGCTGCGCATGGATGAACACCTCTTCCTGCCCCAGCTCATCCTCGAAGCGCAGCTCGTTGAAA
>NZ_JAZDCT010000087.1:0-1525 GCF_036324045.1 Pseudomonas carassii
ACCTGTTGAACTACCGCCACAGTGCGGCCACCGGCGCCGAGCGGGCACAGGCCTGGCAGGGCATCGAACTGCTGGTCGCCCATGAGCGCAGCAACTACCCGCTGGTGGTCAGCGTCGACGACCTGGGGGACGGTTTCATTCTGACCGTGCAGGCGGTGCCACAAGTGGATGGGGCACTGGTCTGTCAGCTGTTGCAGACGGCCCTGGCGCGATTGGCCGATACGCTGGCGGACACGCCGACGGCACCCTTGAACCGTATCAACGCCTTGCCGGATCCGGAACGCGAACGCGTGTTGCTGCAGTTCAACGCTAGCCGTCGCAACTATCCCCGCGACCTGTCTGTGCATGCTCTGTTCGAGGCGCAGGCCAAGGCCAGCCCGGATGCGCTGGCGGTGGCCCACGGTACGCGGCGCTGGAGCTACCAGGCGCTCGAGCGGCAGGCCAACCGGCTGGCCGGGTATCTGTTGGAGCAGGGTGTACAGGTCGGTGATCGCGTGGCCTTGCTACTGCCACGTTCGTTCGACCTGCTGGCGGCTCAGCTGGCCGTAAGCAAATGCGCGGCGGTGTTCGTGCCGCTGGACGGCAATGCCCCGGCCGAGCGTCAGGCGTTCATGGTGGCGGACAGCCAAGCGCGGTTGGTGCTGACCCACAGCGACCAGCCACAGGTGGATGGCGCACGCCGGGTCGAACTCGACCGGCTCGACCTGGGCGGTTACGCGGATACGCCGCTGGGTTTGGCGGTGGAAGCCGGCAGCGCGGCGTACATCATGTACACCTCCGGTTCCACCGGTACGCCGAAGGGCGTGCAGGTGCCGCACCGGGCCATCGTGCGGTTGGTGATCAATAACGGCTTTGCCGACTTCAATAGCCAGGACCGCGTGGCCTTCGCCTCCAACCCGGCGTTCGACGCCAGCACCCTGGAGGTCTGGGCACCGCTGCTCAACGGCGGCACGGTGGTGGTGATCGATCAGGATCAGGTGCTGTCGCGTCAGGACCTGCGTGAGGTCCTGCTGGAGCAGGGTGTTACCGTGCTGTGGCTGACCGCCGGCCTGTTCCACCAGTTTGCTGACGACTTGCTGCCAGCATTGCGCAAACTGCGCTACCTGATGGTCGGTGGCGACGTGCTGGACCCGGCGGTGATTGCCCGGGTATTGCGCGATGGCGCGCCGCAACACCTGCTCAATGGCTACGGACCGACCGAGGCCACCACCTTCAGCACCACCTATGAAATCAGCGAGGTGGGCGAGGGCAGCATCCCGATTGGCAAGCCGATCGGCAACAGCCGCTGCTACGTGCTCGATGCCCGCCAGCAACTGCTGCCGGTAGGGGCGGTGGGCGAGTTGTACATTGCCGGTGACGGTGTGGCTCTGGGTTATCTGGGCCAACCGGAACTGACCGCTGAGCGCTTCCTGCCTGATCCGTTCAACGGCGGCACGATGTATCGCAGTGGCGACCTGGTGAGCTGGCAGGCAGATGGTACCCTGCGTTACCTGGGGCGTGCCGACCAGCAGATCAAGCTGCGGGG
>NZ_JAZDCT010000088.1:0-1499 GCF_036324045.1 Pseudomonas carassii
ATGTACGGGTCACCCACATGGGTTACACAAAAGTTCACTCACATAGGTGACAACACCTTGAGTGTTACATAACCATCAGTGGCATCCCGCACATCGACCCTGCCAAGGATGATGGGACCAAAAATAACATCCCAGACACCATCCCCGACCTGCTCCAGGCCAATGGTCTGGTGCTTGAGCACATAGCCTACGTAAATCCTCAAGCCACGGCGGTTGATGATGCCGCAGCTATCCGCTGGCAAGCTCTCGATATGGCTGGGATAGGTCATCTCGGGGAGTTTTTCAGGGAATGGGCGTGGCGAGGGTTGGTAGCAAGACGCCGGTGTTTTCTGCTTCAACGCTTCATGCAAGCGCTCGTGATTGTAGTGCTGCCGAAAGCGATCAAAGTGCCGTTGTTGAGCCTCCCAGGCCACTGCCGGCGGCGATGGCAGCGTGCTCTTGAGCGTCCGATGCATGCGTTCGTGGCGGCCATTTTGTTCAGGCCGACCAGGCGCAATGCGCTCGGGAATGATGCCTAGACGCAGCCACCAGATCGACAGCTGAGAAAGTCCCGCACGTCCCTTACTGGCAAACGGTACACCGTTATCGGTACGAATCCGCTCAGGCAGACCATTCTCCCGGAACACTTGGGTGAAAACGGCCTGCGTTTCCAGAAGATTGGTGTTGGGCATGCTGTGGCAGGCGAGCAGGAAGCGGCTGGCGTGATCCATGATCGTCAGCGGGTAGCACCAGACGCCTGCACCTGTCAGAAATTGGCCTTTGTAGTCCGCACTGAACAGTTGGTTAGGCGACTCTGCCTTCTCCAGTGGCTTGGGATAGATCGCTACCCGCTGACGTAAGCGGCGTGGTTTGACCAGCTCGGCTTTCTTGAGGATGTTGTAGATCGCTGTCTTCGACGGTGGCGCCTGATCAGGGAAACGCTCTTGCAGCGCAGCCTGGATCTTTTTCGGACCCGGTTCCGTTTCGCCTCGACTGCGCAGTTCGATGATGGCTTCGCGAACTGCAACAGGCACGATCCAGTCCTGGGTCAACCGGCGACGGCTGCGTTCTTCCAGCCCCGAAGGCCCCTCTTTCTCATATCGCTCGACCCATTTGTAGCCGGTCTTTCGGCTGATCTCGTAGGCCTGGCACAGGGCGCTGAAGCTGGGTGCCCCCTGCAGGTAATCCGCGATGAAAAGCATTTTCAGGTCCATAGGTTTCAGCTCTCGCCAGGGCATGGTCAGATCCTCGAAAACCGACCCTGCCAGTTAAAGACTGTTACCTATGTGCGTGAACTGATTTGTAACCCATGTGGGTGAGTCATACCCCCCGCGAGGATTTTTTGGTTCCTTTTTGATCCTTCAAAAAGGAACTCGCCGTAAGGGCGAAAAGGTGACTATGCGTCGACATCGCAAATGAATGCACTTACAACTATTAAAACCGACGCCGACCGCATTTGACTTTGACTTTGACTTTGACTTTTAGAGCATGAGTTTTGAAAGTTATATGCGCATTCATTT
>NZ_JAZDCT010000089.1:0-1487 GCF_036324045.1 Pseudomonas carassii
TATCTACCCGCTGGCGCCGCTGCAGGAGGGGATCCTTTACCACCACCTCAGCTCGCCGGAGCACGATCCCTATGTGCTGGCCTCACGCATGGCCTTCGCCAGCCATGAACGCCTGCAGGCCTTCATCGACGCCTTGGGCAAAGTCATCGCTCGCCACGACGTGCTGCGTACCTCGGTGCTGTGGGAGGGCCTGGCGCAACCGCTGCAGGTGGTCTGGCGCGAGGCGCCGCTGCTGGTCACGCCGTTGGATGGGCAGGACCTGCAACGCCTCGACCTGGCCCGGGCGCCGCTGATCCGCCTGTTGTACCGCAACGATGCTGGCAGCCAGCGCATCGAAGCGCTGCTGCAGTTCCACCATATCGTCCTTGACCATACCGCCTTGGAGATCATCGGCGCGGAGCTGCAGGGTTACCTGCAGGGCAGCGCGGCACCGCTGCAGGCCCCGGTGCCTTACCGCAACTACGTGGCCCAGGCGCGCCTGGGTGTCAGCCAGGCCGAGCACGAGGCGTTCTTCCGCGAGCAGTTGGGTGATATCGACGAACCGACCCTGCCGTTCGGTCTGGGCGATGTGCAGATCGACGGCCTCGGCATCGAAGAGGCCCATCTGTGGCTGGACGAAACCCTGGGCACCGGTCTGCGTCAGCAGGCCCGGCAACTGGGTATCAGCGTCGCCAGCCTGTTCCACCTGGCTTACGCCCGCCTGCTGGCCGCCGCCAGTGGCCGCGACAGCGTGGTGTTCGGCACCGTGCTGCTCGGTCGCCTGGAAGGCGGCGCGGGAGCGGACCAGGCGCTGGGCATGTTCATCAACACCTTGCCGCTGCGCCTGGACCTGGCCGGCACTGACCTGCACGACGCGGTGCGCCAGACCCAGCAGCGCCTGAGCGCCTTGCTCGCCCATGAGCATGCCTCGCTGGCCCTGGCCCAGCGTTGCAGCGGCGTGCCGGCCCCGGCGCCGCTGTTCAGCGCCATGCTCAACTACCGTCACGGCAGCCAGGCGGACGACGACCGGCGCCTGGCCCTGCAAGGCATCGAGACCCTGGACAGCATCGAGCGCAGCAACTATCCGCTGAGCCTGAGCGTGGACGATATCGGCGAAGGCTTCCGCCTGGTCGCCCAGGCCCCGGCAACAGTGGGGGCCGTGCGGGTCTGCGAGCAGATGCGGCGAGTGCTGGAGGCCATGACCAAAGCCCTGGCACAGCAGTCACGGCAAGCGCTGCTGCAGCTGCCGGTGCTCTCGGTCGAGGAACGCGACCAGCTTCTATATGGTTTCAACCGTACGGCGCAGCCCCACAACCTGACCTGGACTCTCCAGGGACTGTTCGAGGCTCAAGTCCTGCGTGCGCCTGAGGCCGTTGCGCTCAGCACCGAGCAGAGTGAGCACAGCTATGAGCAGCTCAACGCTCAGGCCAACCGCCTGGCCCATCACCTCATCGCGCTGGGCGTGCAGCCCGACGACCGGGTGGCGATCTGCGTTGAGCGTGGCCTGC
>NZ_JAZDCT010000090.1:0-1486 GCF_036324045.1 Pseudomonas carassii
AGTCGCTGTAGGTGGCGAAGCGCGAGACCAGGCGGCACTCGCCCGCTACGGCTTGGTTGAAGTCGTGCTGGATGGTGGGGTGTTCGAGCAGGCGTCGATGGATCATGATCTGGTGCAGGACCAGGCATGAAGCGTCATCGAGGTCCACAAGCCCACGCGCCCAGGCCGCGACGATCAGTTGGTACACATGGAAGGGCGCCTTCGGCGGAAGGCTCGAGGGGCCCTTCCACGCCAAGGGCGAGTAGCTTGGGGGCGATTGGTTCAGCAAACGCCAGGCGCCCAGCAGGCACCGGACTTGAGGGGCCATGTACTGCAGTTCGCGGACGGCGTGCGGTATGACCAGGTCCCTGGCGAACGCGCGGCCTTGCACGCAGGCGAAGGTGCCGCAGGCGGTTGGGTACAACCATGCGCTCAAGGGCCATAGCACATCGCTGATATCGAGCATCGTGGCGTGCAGCAACTCCAGGCGCAAAGGCTCGAACCAGGGAGCCGTTGCTGGACCGGCCACCGGGGGCATGGTCAAGCAACGGGCCGCGAGGTGCCTGGCGATGACCGGCAATGGCTGTTCGCTCAATAGCCAACCGCAGACATGGCGTTTGTCGAAGTCCACTTCTGACAGGGCATGGACGGCAGTGAGCTGAAGCAGTGTATCAGCGGGCTGGCCGGGCGCCGCCAGCTCGACCAGGGTCGGACACTCCGCTGTCAGGTGCGTCAGGTCGTCGCGCATCACGCATTCGACTGCCTCTACTCCCTGTTGCCGGGTCAGCGCTGCAATGCTCAAGGGATGTTCGGGACCGCAGTTGGCAAGCGGGTCGAGCAGCAGGTAGAGGAAATCGTCGGCTTTACGCGCCTGTGCCACCAGGTCGAGCAGATATTCAGGTTTCATCGCTGGTGCTCCACGCATTCTTCAAGCCCCTGCAACACCTGGCTGGTGATCGACAGTTCGTTGCCGCTACCGCTGGCGTTCTGGCTCAGCGGCGCTTTCAGGATCAGCGCCACGCCATCGAGCGTGATCCCGTCGCCGTCGATGCGCAGCGTGCCGCCTGGCGCTTTGAGGGTGATGCTCTGCGAGGCATGGATTTCGTAGCACCGGGTGTGCTGCCGAATGGCCTGGCCGGCCTTCAGTTCAAGGTGGCCCTCGATGGTCTGCTGCATATGGCCACCCACGCTGACGCTGTGGTTGGCCGCTGTGCTGTCAAAGCGATGATTGCCCACCCGCACCGTGCGGTCCTGGGCAATCGTGATGGTCTGGCTATGGCCGATGTCCAGCAGCGCGTCATGGCCAATCGTCACCTGGTCGTCGTTGCCGATGGTTTCGCGACGGTTGTTGGCGACGTCGAGCACTTCGTCATGGCCAACCTCCTCACGTCGATCATTGCCAACCTGCGTGGTCTCATCATGCTTGACCACATTGTTCTGATCCCGCTGCGCATGGATGAACACCTCTTCCTGCCCCAACTCATCCTCGAAGCGCAGCTCGTTGAAG
>NZ_JAZDCT010000091.1:0-1423 GCF_036324045.1 Pseudomonas carassii
TATCCGCGTGACCTGGCCGTGCACCGGTTGTTCGAGGCCCAGGCCGTGAATTCGCCGGATGCGCTGGCGGTGGTCCATGGTCAGCGTCGATGGACCTTTGCCCAGCTCGAGGCCCAGGCCAATCGTTTAGCTTATTACTTGCTCGAACAGGGCGTGCGGGCGGGTGACCGGGTAGCCTTGCTGCTGCCTCGTTCGTTCGATCTGTTGACGGCCCAGTTGGCCGTGAGCAAATGCGCGGCGATATACGTGCCGCTGGACGGCAATGCCCCGGCGGAGCGCCAGGCGTTCATGGTGGCCGACAGCCAGGCGCGGCTGGCGCTGACCCACAGCGACCAGCCACAGGTGGATGGCGCACGCCGGGTCGAACTCGACCGGCTCGACCTGGGCGACTACGCCTCAGCGCCGCTGGACCTGGCGGTGGACGCCGGCAGCGCGGCGTACATCATGTACACCTCCGGTTCCACTGGTACGCCGAAGGGCGTGCAGGTGCCGCACCGGGCCATCGTGCGGTTGGTGATCAACAACGGCTTCGCCGATTTCAATAGCCAGGATCGGGTGGCCTTCGCTTCCAACCCGGCGTTCGACGCCAGCACCCTGGAGGTCTGGGCGCCGCTGCTCAACGGTGGCGCGGTGGTGGTGATCGACCAGGACACGGTCCTGTCGCGTCAGGGGCTGCGCGAAGTGCTGCTGGAGCAGGGCGTCACCGTGCTGTGGCTGACCGCCGGCCTGTTCCACCAGTTTGCCGACGACCTGCTGCCGGCATTCCGTGGCCTGCGCTACCTGATGGTCGGTGGCGATGTGCTGGACCCGGCAGTGATCGCCCGGGTGCTGCGCGATGGCGCGCCGCAACATCTGCTCAATGGCTACGGACCGACCGAGGCCACCACCTTCAGCACCACCTATGAAATCACCGAGGTGGGCGAGGGCAGCATCCCGATTGGCAAACCGATCGGCAACAGCCGCTGCTACGTGCTCGATGCCCGCCAGCAACTGCTGCCAGTAGGGGCGGTGGGCGAGTTGTACATTGCCGGTGACGGCGTGGCCCTGGGTTACCTGGAACAACCGGAACTGACGGCTGAGCGCTTCCTGCCGGATCCGTTCAACGGCGGCACGATGTACCGCAGTGGCGACCTGGTGAGCTGGCAGGCCGACGGCACCCTGCGTTACCTGGGGCGTGCCGACCAGCAGATCAAGCTGCGGGGCTTCCGTATCGAACTGGGTGAGATCGAGGCGCGGTTGGGCGAGTGCCCGGGTGTGCGTGACGCCGCCGTGATCGTGCGTGAGGACGCACCGGGCGACAAGCGCTTGGTCGCATACTTCAGCGGCCAGGCGACAGCCATTGGCGAGCTGCACGAACGGCTGCAAGGCGTGCTGCCGGACTACATGCTGCCGTCGGCCTATGTGCGTCTGGATAGGCTGCCGC
>NZ_JAZDCT010000092.1:0-1302 GCF_036324045.1 Pseudomonas carassii
CTTTTTGAAGGATCAAAATCTATGGTCACCCCGTTTTCTGCAATACTGTTCATCAGATGAAATGGATGGCTTGCGTAAATCTATCCGGCGTCTGATGGGCTCGTATCCGCCCGCGCCACGATGAGCGTTCGCACCTGACAATCCTTAAAAAGTAAGCGGCTTCCAAGAGCCATTTTTGATCCCAGGATCATCGTCAGGCCGATCGGCCGTTTGTTTCATCTGTTGTACAGCTATCGCAAAACCTGATGGTGAAACACGGTGCAGCACTACGGGGTCAGGCGTTCATGGCGCCTGGCTCCGTTTTATATTGCGTGTGCCGAGTGGTAATGGCCCAAGCGATGCGTGCCAGTTTGTTGGCCAACGCGCAGGCCACCACGTTGGAGTGACGTCGAGCGAGCAGTGAGCGCACCCAATCGGCTAATGGGCCTTTCTGGTACTTCAAACGCATCAGGTAAACCCGTGCGCATTGCACCAGCAAGCGTCGAAGGTTCTTGTCGCCGCGCTTGCTAATCCCCAGCAAATTCTGTCTGCCACCGGTACTGTACTGACGGGGCACCAGACCTACAGAGGCCGCAAAGTCCCGGCTACTGCCGTATTGCTGGCCATCGCCCATTTCCACAGCCAGCAGGCTGGCGGTGATCGGTCCGACACACGGAATACTCAGCAAACGACTACCCAGATCATCGTCAGTCAGCTGGCTCACCAGCTCTTCGTCCAACAACTTGATCTGCTCGCTCAGGTAGACGAAATGCTCATGTAGCCGCTGCAACAATGCGACAAGACGTACAGGCAAGTCGTGCTCTTCAAGCACAGAAGCGAGGCGTTTGACCACTGCCAGTCCGGTCGGCAGGCTGACGCCGAATTCGAGCAGGAACCCATGCATCTGGTTCACCGTCTTGGTTCGGTCGCGGATCAATGATTCACGCATCCGATGAGAAACAGAGAGCGTTTGCTGCTCAGGCGATTTTGGCATCACAAAGCGCATGGAAGGCCGGGAAGCAGCTTCGCAGATGGCTTGCGCATCAACGAAGTCGTTTTTGTTGCTCTTGACGAAAGGCTTAACAAACTGAGGCGAGATCAGCTTGGCTTCATGCCCCATCGCCGTGAGTTCTCGAGCCAGATAGTGCGAACCGGCACAGGCCTCCATCACCACCGTGCAGGAAGGATGATTGGCCAGAAACCGCATCATCTGCAGCCTTGAGCACTTCTTGCGCGATACCTCTTTGCCGAACTTGTCCTGGGCATGCAGGTGGAAGGTATGTTTGCCGATGTCGATGCCGATCAGTGTCACGGTGCTCATGA
>NZ_JAZDCT010000093.1:0-1139 GCF_036324045.1 Pseudomonas carassii
CGCAAGGGCCTGCCCATCCTGCCCCTGCGCCGGGCCCTGGTCCCGGACCTGCGCCCGGCCTACCGTCACCCCCTGGCCGGCGGCGATCAGGTCGCCACCCGCATGGGTCTGCGCACCCTGCGCACCGGCTACCTGTATGTCCTGCTCGACCAGCGCATCTGGTACGCCTACGAAGTCACCGACGAGGCCCACCTGCGCCGCTTCAACCCCCTCGAGCCGCCACCCGCACCACCGCGTCTGCTCGCCCGCCAGTGTCTGGGCGAAAACCACGACATCCCCTCTTCCTTCCTCACCGTCGACACCGAGGCCTTCTCCACCGCCTGGATCGCCTTCAGCAGCGACGCCTGGCCGCCCAGCGTGCTGAATGCCTATCGCAATGCCAAGACCCCGCCCGAGCGCTTCCAGGTGCTGGACCTCGCCCTCGCCCGCAGCGCCCCCGCCCAGGTGGGCCTGGCCATGACCCTCAGCGAGCTGCAGGTAGACCGCCAGGTCTTCGAGTACAACCAGCAACTGCCCGGTGCCTTCGACAGTGTCCATGGCTTTCACAGCCGCCTGCTGCGCCAGACCGCTACCCGCGGCTACCTGATCAACGCCATTGCCCGCCACCAGCTCGAACACGGCGTACTCGCCTTGGTGCTCGACGACACCGTCGGCCTGGTCCAGGAGTACAACCACCAGCGCCTCAACTGGATCGCCCTGCGCCAGCAATGGCGCGAGGACCCGCTGCGCGCCTATCAGCTGCAGACCTCGCAGATCCTGCTGACCCTGCGCGCCATGCAATGGCCCTGGGCCGAGCAGCGGACCCCGTCCTTCGAACCCCACAGCGGCGATGGCCCGCCGGTGTTCGTCGACCCGCAGGTCGAGCGCCAGCGCGAGGTCGAACGGCGCGCCCAGGACGGCGTCGCCCGGCTCGAGGAGCGCTACCACGAGCCCCTGCGCGCAGGCTTCCAGGCCGAGTACGAACGCCAGGAAGCCGAGTACCAGCGCTGCATCGACCTGAACACCCAGGCCTATACCCAGCTCTGCGACAGCAGCCTGTTCCACGCCATCGAGGAACACGACTACGACGGCGACGACCGTGAGTCCGGCATCGCCTACAGCAAGACCATGGCCCTGTGCCTGGCCGGCGGCGTCACCGA